>DATBBY010000081.1:0-53023 GCA_036270765.1 Candidatus Acidiferrum sp. | reverse complement strand
AACCGGGCCGCTCATGGCCGGAATCCAGATACGCTTGCCAACTGCGTCCTGAGTGCCAAAGGCATGCCCGGCCAGATTGTCGTCAATGACGATTACGGGTTCGCTGCCGATGCGATCGTGCTCAGTGAAAAAGCGACCTTTGCGCAACGGAATGCCCATAACGTTCAAGTAATCCGGCGATACGCAGGACGCCAGCGCGATGGGCTCTTGATTCGGCGGCGGCGGAGTAGCGGAAGTCCAGTACGGGAGGGAGTTTTCTCCCACGCGCATGGGGATTATGTCGGCCAACGTCGCCGACTCAACGCCTGGGATGCGGCGAGCACGATCGAGCACGTCCTGCCAGGCTTGGCGAATCTGTTCGGGATTCTCGAGCATGGTGGGAGAAAGCGCGAAGTGCGCAGTGATTACGTTGTGCACGTTGAAACCGGGATCGAGAGACGAGAGCGCGAGCAACGTGCGCCCAAGCATTCCGGCGGAGACCAGCAGGACTACCGCGAGGGCGATCTCAGAGATCACGAATGCGCTGTGTAAGCGGCGAGAATTTCCGGCAATGCTGCGCGCCCCTGCGCGGAGGGTCTGTTCAACGTTGTGCACCGGCACCCGTAGAGCAGGCGCCAGCCCGAAAAGAAGGCCACTGACGAGAGAGGCGATCACGGCGAAAATGAGCACGCGCCAGTCCACATGAACCTCTGCCGCGCGCGGCAAGTTGCCTGGCCAAAACGCGACAAAGGGATTAACGCTGAGCAATGCGAGTGCAACCCCAAGCAAGCCTCCACCAAGACCTAAGATTGCGCTTTCGGTAAGGCATTGACGCGCCAGGCGACTTCGTGCGGCGCCCAGTGCTACGCGCATGGCAAGTTCGCGCTCGCGTGAAACCGCGCGGGCCAGCAAAAGACTGGCGATATTCACGCAAGCGATCAGCAGGACGAGTGCGACTGCGCAGAGGAGCAGCCAGAGGGTTGAGCCGATATCTCCGACCAGTTCTTTTTGCAGCGGGTACGCGGTCATGCCGAGGCCTGAATTCGATTCGGGATATTCCGCAGCCAAGTGCTGAGCGATCAGCGCGAGCTCGGCGCGGGCCTCGGACAATTTAAAGCCTGGCTGCAAGCGAGCGAGCACGTGGAGAAAACGTGCCCTGCGATTCTGCATTCGCGGGTCGGTGTTTTTGCTTTGCTGCAGCGGAGTGAAGACGTCCGCATCTCCATCCAACTGGAAGCCCGCGGGAGCAACGCCGACGAGGGCATATGGCTTGCCCTCATAAACGAGCGGCTCGCCGATAGCGCTTTGCTTGCCGCCAAAGTCGCGCTGCCACAATCCATAGCTGATCATCGCGACAGGCGCCGCGCCGGGCCGGTCTTCATCCGGCGAAAATGCGCGGCCTTGTACTGGAGAGATCCCTAGCGTGGAGAATAATTCCGCGGAGATATTTCGCCCGTTAACGTACTCAGGCTCTCCGCGGCCACTGATGGTTCCGCCGGCATACGTCCACGCCGCCAAAGTAACGGTTTTGCTCTCGCGCTGTACGTCGCCGAAATCGAAATTCGAGAAGCCCCAAAGCTCGCCAATCTGCTCGGTGGATACGTGCAGAGTAAGTAGTCTGTCAGATTGGGGGTAAGCCAGCGGCCTTAGCAGAACGCTGTTGATGACCGCGAACATGACCGTGGTGGCGCCGATGCCGAGCGAAAGGATGAGGAGTGCAATGAGCGTGAAGCCGGGGTTTCGGCGGAAAGTGCGAAGCGCGTAGCGAGTGTCCTGCAGGAAATCTTCCAGCCAGCGAGTGCCGCGTGCGTCGCGGCAGTTTTCCTTTACCTGCTCCGGCCCGCCGAGGGCGAGACGCGCTTGTCGTCGTGCTTCGTCAGGAGCCATGCCACTCTCGATGAGTTGTGCGGTGTGCTGTTCGAGATGAAAGCTGAGTTCCTTTTCGAGCTGTGCCTCCATTTGCGTTTGTCGCCAGAAGCGCTTCCACCAATTCATTTTCATTGCGCGCCTCTATCGGCCATACCAAGGATTAGTGAGATGGCGTCGATCAGGCGCTGCCAGTCAGCGGCTTCGGTTTTAAGTTGCTGCGATCCTTTTCGCGTCAAGCGATAGAACTTGGCCTCGCGGCCGGTCTCGGTCTCTTTCCAATCGGCGGCCAGGAGGCCGCGGTTTTCGAGGCGGTGTAATGCGGGGTAGAGCGAGCCTTCCGGAACTTGCACGACGCCCCGCGACACTTGTTCGAGGCGTTGTGCAATGGCGTAGCCGTGGACCGGGCCGAGGGCGATGACTTTCAGGATCAGCAGATCGAGGGTGCCCTGAGGAAGGTCGGATTTAGAGGGAGACATGCGTATACCTCGTTCTTCTATGTATTAACATAATAAGGGGTAGAATGGCAGGGTAAGCGCTTAGTAGAGCCCGTTTGACGAGAAACTATTGTGCGAGCCAGCCTGTTGTAATTGAGAATTACATCTTCTTGGATATCGCCATTGGCGTCTACAGATACTGTCTGCCCGCTGGCAACAAATGTAGCCGCCGTGGTAGGGGTCCGCGGACAACAAAAAATCGGCTGATTTCTTGTTAGGAACGACCTGGGATCGTCCCCATTTTTGATGTGAGCTAACTTTAGAAGTGAAACACCAGGCTCAGCGTCGCCTGGCCGTTGTTCTGCCATGTCCCGAAAAGCTTCGTGCCCACATAGTCGACTTCGGCTCTGGCTGAAAGACGTGGCAGCAGGCGATAGTCAGCCCCTCCGCCCAACTGCACCGCAAATCCATTTTTGCTGTTACCGGCGGTTTGCGGAAACGCGTGGGTGCCGCCGAATAGTCCGTGGAACCACGGTTCCCAACGCGGGCGCCGCCACGCGAACTTTGGTCCAACGCCGTAATTAACAAGCTTGATGTGTTCGTTTTGCCAGATGGTGGGCGCGAAAAAGGTGTTCACATCCCCCTCTACTCCCAGAAAATCACTTAGAAAATACGCGAGACTCGTGGTCGTACCCACCGCGCTGGCGCTATAAATGTTAGATCGGAACCGCTCGAAGGAAACTCCAAGTCCAAGCTGCCATCGGAAATCATCGCGATCGCTGTATATGAACTTTGGGCGGGGCGCGGGCGAAGGCTCCGCGGCTGCGGCATTTGCCGCGGCCAGGGGAAGAGCCAGCGCAGTAGTCACCGTGGTTGGCGCGACACCGCTTGAGGAACCCAAGTCCAACGCTTCGGCGGTGAAAAGTGGACTGTCCTGTGACAGGGGTTGCACCAGCGGCACGTGCGCGGCGCTCGTTGCGCTAAAATTGGCCGCAGCATTCGAACTCGCGGTGTATGGGGCGGGAATACGCTCCTGCGCCTGAACAGCACAAACTCCAGCGCAACTTAGTAATAATGACAGCAGTAGCCTCTTCATGATCTTCCCCTCGAGGGCGGACCCCACGCCTGGAATCAAACCACCCACTACGGTAAACAACAGGAAGCCTGTTTGTCTATGGGTTTAACTAACATCTATGGTGCGGTGCCCCATGCACAATGAGCCATTCGCGGCCTGTGTCATGACACCCTAGGCGTGGCCGCTAACGCCCGTGCCTCAAGTAGTCGTCGGTTTTGTTCAGCCAATCCTCGCGCGGAGGGTTGAAAACATCCAGATCGACCGTATCTTCCTCAGCCCAGGCTTCATGGGGCATATTTGGCGGAATGCACAGCACTTCTCCGGCGCGCACTACGATTTCCTTACCGCCCACGTTGAATTTCAGCGCCCCTTCCAGGATATAGGTGACCTGCTCATTGTGATGGTGATGCAGCGGAACGTGCGCACCCTTTTTCATCAGCACCCGCGCCAACATGATCCTATCTCCCACCACCATTTCGCGGTCGATTTGCGGATTAAGGCGCTCGCGCTCAACATCTTTCCACGCGAGATATTTCAGCTCCGGATTGCTCATTTTTTGTCTCCGTAAATCTTGGCGGCATTGTCATGCAGATACATATGCGCGAGCTCGAGAGCCTTCGATTCGCTGATGGCATTTTCCGCGACCAATTCGGCGAGCGCCTCCGCCACCGCTGTCCTTGCGGATCGTACTGCCAGCCAGAATGTCTCTTCCGCTCCGACCGCATCATTAAACGGGAACGCGTCGGAGCCGAACATAATCTTTTCGGGATAAAGAGAAATCCACTGTTTCAAAATATTTTTCAGCTCCGACGGATACACGTAATAACCCATGAGCGAAGAATCTGTGTACACGTTTTTCGCGGCCGTCATCCAGATCATTTCCAGGGTATAGGGATAGCCTCCGTGGATTAACACAAATGTTACGTTCTTGTATCGCGGATCTCGCAGCACATTTTCCAAATTCAGTGGATTGCCGTTGCGCAGGCTGAAATAATCGCCGATGCCTACTGCGCTGTGAAAATGTACCGGCAAATGGAGTTTCCCCGCTTGATCGATCAGCACCCGAAAGATGTAATCCTGGAAGGTCAGGTATTCATCGTCGCTGGGAACGCCGCCGGAATGATACTTGTTGAAGATAGCCTCGGCTTTGTCGCGCGGCGGATCGGCAAAATATAGTGAACGGAAATACGCGGCCTCGAACTTCATGGCCACGCCACCTTTCTTCTGATTGTCGGCGAGGGTCTGGCGAACGAAGGATTCATAACCGGCTAGATCGCCGGGCAAGGCGCTCATACCCTCCTGTTTTTCGTAGCGCTGCAGGACTTTTTCCTGCAGCGGGATATACACACCGAGATCGCCATTTTTAGCGGACTGGTCGCGATTGTTGAATGGATAGAGAAAGGAATCCACGAAGAAAACCCAGTGAAACCGCTTCGGATTGAGGTAAGGCGCTAGCGCCACGCGATTGGCGAGGCAAGTCTCGATGTTGAGTTTATCGAGGATGCCGTCCCAATACGCAGTGTTACCGGAAGTCTCCGCCGCTTTCTTCTTATCAATAAGCCATTTGGCGTGTTCGCGAGAGAAATCGTCATATGGGTATCCGAACAGCGATTTGGCGGCAGCCACGAATTCCGGATTATCCTCGCGCAGGCGCATCACCGAGCTTTCGTCCGGCGGAGCCGCTTGCGCGTCCATGTCGGAATCGTCCGGAAAAGTCGCGTGCGAATGATTGTCGTAGATAGGAATTCTGTCGATTTGCGGGAGCAACCGCTCGTAAACCTTCGCGACCTCTGCAGGGGCGGCGGCAGGCTTTGCCTGAGCGCTCCCGGTGCAAGCTGCCGCCAGACTTAGACAACTCAAAAGCAATGCGTGAATCAAATGTTTCATAATCGGGGTACCTGGTGGTCGACCGTGCGAAGAGCCGGTAGCTTTGATAATGGGTGGTAGGATTTCGCTATAGACATCTTCGAATTATGCTATCGAGCCACGGCCGCGCGCCAGCGAACCGACACGCGAGTGATGCGGTCCAGAGCTTCTTCAAGAGAATGGCGAGCGCTAACCAGCGAAAAGCGTAGATAGCTTTTCCCGCCGGTGCCGAATGCCGCGCCGGCAATCCCGGCGACGCCCGCTTCTTCAAGCAATAATCTGGCAACTTCTTCAGCAGCGAGTCCGGTGTCTTCCACATTCACCCAGGCATAGAAAGACCCGTCTGGAATCTGACAGCGAAATCCGGGGATGCGATTAAGTCCTGCTACAAAGAGGTCGCGGCGCTTACGATACTCCGCAACCATGGAGTCCACCGCGTTGGTCGAATCACGCAGGGCTTCGATAGCTGCGACCTGAGAAAACTCCGCGACGCACGTAAAAGTATTGAGCACCAGCAAATCCATGGCGTCCACCACGTGTTTCGGCGCCACCGCGTATCCCAAACGCCAACCGGTCATCGCAAAACTCTTTGAGAATCCGTCAATGATGACCGTTCGCTCTGCCATATCCGGCAACGAATGAATAGAAAGAAACTCACCATTAAATACTATGCGGGCATAAACCTCATCAGCCAGGACCCACAAGTCATGCTTTCGCGCGAGACCCGCAAGTTGCTGAAGCGTTTCCCGGCTAAATACTGTGCCGGTTGGATTGTTGGGAGAGTTAAAAATCAACACGCTGGTGCGCGGCGTGATTTTTGCGGCGATTTCTTTAAGGTCGGGCTGAAAATTATTTTTTTCTTCCAGGCCGAACGGAATCGCGGTGCCTCCAAGTCCGCGTGTGAACGACGGATAAATGGGAAACCCTGGATTCGGATAAAGAACTTCATCCCCGGGCTCAATCAGTGCCATCATCGCCAGCGATAAAGCCATTTTGCAACCCGGAGCGACCAAAACTTCTTCGCTGCTTACTTCCAATCGACGGGTGCGCCTCAGATAATTAGCGATGGCCGCGCGCAAAGCGGGAATGCCCCGCGTGGAAACATACCGGTCCCGGCCCGAAGCTGCTGCATCGCGCAGCGCATCAACAACGGGAGCCGCTGGATGGAAATCCGGTTCGCCAAGTTCCAGATGAATGATGGAGCGGCCTTCGCGCTCGAGCTCCTTAGCGCGTGAAAAAACAGCCAACGCACCTTCACCGGTTAATTGAGAAACGCGTGTTGCCACAGGGCGCATAATTTAAGAAATTTTCCTCGAAGAATATTATCACTTCGCGGCAGGTGGAGTGACAGGAATGCGCAATCCGTCTATGAAGCGTGGAAACATCTCGAAAGCGGCGGCCGTCAAGAATAATTCGACCAGCGCGGCATCACCGAATACAGCTCGGAGTTCGCTGTAAAAGACATCGTCCACCTTGCGGCCGCCGCCATCCAAACGGTCCGCAAGCCGAAACCCCAGCTTTTCCTTCTCGGTGTAAGGTCCGTTTTCAAAATCGCCCACGGCATCTATCTGCGCCGCCGATGCGCCTTTCTTCTGCGCGGAAATGCTGTGCGCCCTGATCGCATACTCGGATTCGCAAAGGATAGAAATGCGCACCGCCACCAGCTCCTTATACCATCCCGGCAGCGCCCCATCGCTCAGCAAAGGCTTCAAAAATCCGGCCACGCCTTTCACAATATCCGGCGAATACGCCAAAGCTTTGAACATGTTGGGCACAACTCCACGTTGCGCCAGCAGCGCATCGTACAGAGCCGCCACTTCGGGCGTGACGTCATCGCGCTCCAATAATTTAATGCGCACATTTTCGCTACTCATGTTGACCTCAATAGGTTATATGTTGAAAACAATGGCTCTAGCGCCCGTGACAAAAATCCCACGCGTGAATGCATTTCGTGACCGTCTACTGAACGGTTGGTCGAGACTTACGCGCTAGCCAGGCCGCCTAAAACGCGTACCGTAGAGAAAATTGAATCAAGCGCGGGGTGCCTACGGTGGAGAATATTTTGCCGAAAGCCGGGTTAGAAATGTCCGTAAATGTCGGGTTAGCAAAATTCGCATGATTCCAGATGTTAAAGAAATCCGTCGTGAAGCGTAGTTGCTGCCGCTCCGTGATATGGAAATCCTTGATCAGCGAAAAATCCCAGTTCTGCTGAAAGGGCCCACGGTAAATATTGCGCCCCATATTCCCGAACGCTGTGGTGCAGGCATTCGGATCCAGCGCGCATCCGGCAGGATCGGCCGGCGGCGCAAAGGTAAAGTTCGCGCGATTCAGATACCCATTGTTCACGCGCGATATGATGCCTCCGGAGGTATTGCCCGCCGCGATCGTGCCGCCGGAAACAAGCTGCGCGCCGGAAGTGGGCGATTGCAACCCACCGCCAATGTAGGCAGTACCGGCCGAGCCGTCCAGTACGGAAAATGGCGTGCCGGACTGGAAAATGGTGATGCCGCTCACCGCCCACCCACCCAAGGCTGCATGCGTGAATCCGGTGGCGTCCTTGAAAAAAGGAAGCTCGTAGCGGTAGCTGACCACGAAACGGTGTGGCCGATCAAAGTCAGACAGCCCTCGTGAATCCGCCAATGTGCTTTCGTTGTTAAAAGCGGTATTCAGCGCGGTGTTACCGGTGGACGTAGCGTCTGTCGATTTTGAAAATGTATATGCAGCCTGGAAATATCCGGCGCCCCATCGTCGCGAAAGTGTGGTCTGCAACGAATGGTAGTGAGAGTAGGCATCGTCGGCAAAAATCTGCATGCCATTGTAGAAGTTAATTCCAGGATTAGCCGAACGCGCCGGTCCATTCGCGACGGTGCTCTCGGTGATCGTATATTGCGTGCCATCCCGCGCGGTAATGCTCAGTGGATTAGCCGCGGTGGCAAGTTGCGCTCCAAAAGTACGCGTTTCACGTAGATGTACCGCGTGAGTCCCCACATACCCAATTTCAAAAATCCAATTGCGCCCCAGCGAACGCTGAATGGTGAGGTTCCATTGTTGCGTATTGGGCGCCACGAATTTTCTCGGCACCACTAACCCGAACAAAAATTGCGAAGGAATTACACCAGGGCCGGTCCCGCTGCACGCATAATTCGGTGCCCCCGTTGTGTCTCCGCCCGTGAATCCCTGAAATGCTCCGAGACAAGGCACAAACGCAGCGGACAGCGTGCCGGCAGGGGGCAACGCATTAGGATTCCCGCCGGGGGGAAAGCATGTAGAGTCCGCTGAAAAGAAAGTCGACAAACATCCAGGCGGTCCGCCACCAAACGCGATAGGCAAAAATGGTCCTTGAAACGAGAGTTGATCCGCGGTGCCTACGTCTTCGCGCACGTAATAAATTCCGTAGCCTCCACGTACGGTAGTGTTGTGGCGCCCGAAAACGTCGTAAGCGAAACCGACGCGTGGTCCCCACCCGGTGGTGTAGTTGTTGGTATAGGTGCTGTTACTTCCCGTGGGATTCAATCCCGGAATGTTCAGATTCTTCACGCAGCTGCCGTAAATGAACGGGTATTTTCCGGCGGCTGCCAGGTCCTGATCCAGATTTCCGATGTGACACGCGTCATCCTTGAATGCACCGAAATCTTCAACACGGAGTCCCAGGTTCAAAGTGAGATCTGACCTGATTTTCCAATCATCCTGCGCGAAAACCGCGAAATCGTTAGTACGGTACTGGTGATTGAAAACGCCCCCGCCGCCGAAACTCCCGCCCGGTGCGCCTTGGAGCAAGTTTTGAAAATCGGTTAATCCGCCGATACTTGCCGAAGTAGCGGTGGACGGGGCTCCTGGAGAATTGGAAAAGAAAAGCTGGCCGTTAAAAACCTGCGGGAAAAGTTTGTCCAGATTCACGCGCGTAAATTCCCCGCCGAAGCGAAAAATGTGTGCGCCCTTCACCCAGCTCACGGTATCCACAAAATTGTAGTTGTTTTGCGTCTGGAATTGATTTGCGGGTGGTGTTGGACCTAATTGAAACCCTGCCGAACCGAACTGCGTGAATTTGTAGATGGAATTCGTAATGTTATTGGTCGGCCGGTCGATGCCCAGGTCTGCGGCAGTCACCGGAGCAATATTCAAAAGGCTGTAGCTAATGCGGACATATCCGAAGCGAAATTCGTTAACCAACGCTGGCGAAAACAAGTGTGTCTCACTCGCGCTGAAAAACCGCCCGCTCACTGGAAGGTCATAGGGAAAATTCAGATCCGCGGCGCTGATGCTGCTGGCCAAAGTTCCCCCCAGCGAAGCCTGCAGACCGCCCGCTCCGAACGGCAAGAAAGATTCGGCGTTGGAAAAAAAGAAACGCGCGGAAACCTTATCCTGGCCGCCGCGGAATTCACGGTCGTAGTTGGTAGTGAACTGGTCGTCCGTATATTTCCCCGGTCGGCTGACGAGGAATGGCCCGCTATTCAAACCCACTGAACAGGTGTCTGGATTCACAGTTACGCCCGGAGTCCCAGCAATAGAAGGAAGCAGAAACCCGTTGGCATCCCCGCCGAACTGGTTGCTCTTGAAATTCAGCAACTTCAACATCACCGGGTCGATGGTGATCGGCACGGCTGGGCATCCGCCAGGATTGGCCGCAGTTGGAGAAGTCGCTGGCGTGCTGAAAATAGCAGCGAGATTCGCGGCTGACCGGTCGGCCGGCAGAATTGGAAATCCCGGATTGTTGATCTGCGTCCCGGGAGAAAGCGCGCTTCGTTGCCGGGTACCCTGATAGTTGACGAAGAAGTAGCCTAGCTTTTCCTTTACCACCGGTCCACCCAGGCTCACGCCAAAAATATTTTGCTTCACTGACGGGCGCGGCTCGCCGGCAGCGTTCAGGAAAAATTCATTCGCGTTCAAGACGTCATTTCTAAAATACTCGTACGCATCGCCATGCAAACCCTTGGACCCGGAACGCAAAATAGCGTTCACGTTGCCCCCTCCGTTCCGGCCTTGGCTGGCGTCGTAGAGCGAGGTCTGAACTTTAAATTCCTGAATAACATCCGGATTCGGCAGTGGAACGTTGGTGGACTGCGAAACGTTGTAATCCGTGGAGCTAATTCCTTCGATCAGGTAATTGTTATTGTCTTCGCGCTGCCCGTTTACCACGATGCGCACATTTCCCCGGCCCAACTGCGCCGAGGCATTCAGTTCACTATTCGTACCCGAAGACAGCGAAAGAAGCTGCTGATAATTTTGCGTAGCGAGAGGAAGCTCGCGAATAGTGGCCGTGCCGATGGATTCGCCAGTGGTGGCGTTAGTGGTCTCCACATTGGTGACCTGCGCGGAAATTTCCACTCGCTCGCTGACTTCTCCAGGCTTCAACGCAATGCTGACCCGTGTGGTTTCCGTCACGCGCACTTCAATATTGTCCGCCCTCGATTGCGAGAATCCGGGTTTGTTGACCAGCAGGTAGTAAGTCCCCGGAGGGAGCAGCGTTACTGTAAAAGAGCCATCAGCGCCGGCGGTGATTCTTCGGGCCAGCGTTTCAGTGCGGCTGTCGGTGATTTGCACTTCCGCATCGGCGATGCTTGCTCCGCTGGTATCAACGACTACACCGCTGATCGCTCCGGTAGCGCCGCCCTGGCCGTAGACCTGACCAGTCAAAAAAAGGGTTAGCAGAAACACTACGGCCGCAAACTTATACACGCTTCGCATCGGAAACCCACTGAGTATTAGGACTGCGCCGGACGTCGAATGTGAGCAAGCCACTGCGGCAGGCATGCAATTCGCGAGAAAACACCCCTATCGCCGGCTACGCCCGAACAACTTCTATGCATGAAACTAACGTTACAGTTTCAAGCTGTCAAGAATTCTAACGGTTGAATCTTCGCTTACAGCGTGGCTGGCATTTGGCATGCGCAGCTCTGACAAAAGTGAGATTCGAACTTGACAATGCTTACGCGCCAATGTAACGCGCGTAGAGCGAACGCGCCACCGCAGCGTCAGTCGTACCCTTCACGATTGCGCGGCCGTCGCAAAACACCGTCAACTCGTAGGCTGCGACGCGAAACCGCAGCAGGAAATCGTTTTGTCGGAGGTCTGTTACGGTGGGCGACAGCCGCTGTTGTAAGGCATCCAGGTCGAGCGCGCGGTTATGTTCATGTATCTGCACGGAGTCGCGTCCGCACATCGTGATGTGCGGCTGAGCCTGGCCCTCCAGGTAGGAGAAATCATGTCTGAAGCAACACCGGCAACCGAGATTGCGGTCGACATGAACGGATTGAAAATGACCGGTCCACGCATCTGCGGTAATAAGGCGGCCGCTAAGAGCTTCGTGATGGCCGCTAAGGAGCTTCATAGCTTCGGCAACCTGTAGCGACGCGACAAGATTCACGATCGGACCCACAACACCTACGGTGTCGCAAGTGTCTTCCATTCCCGTGAGGGCATCAGGCCCATCTAAAAGGCAAGCGAGGCAAGCGCTCTTCCCAGGTTGAACGGTCATAGTCAGTCCATAACTGGCCACCGCGGCGCCGTAGATCCACGGCTTGCCAAACTTAACGGCCAAATCGTTTATTAAAAAACGAGTTTCGAAATTGTCGGTGCCGTCTAGAATCACATCAAAATTATTCAGCAACTCCGCAACGTTACGAGGGTTAATGTCTGCAACGAGGCCTTCGATGGAGACGCTGGAGTTAATAGCGCGCAATTTGCGTTCCGCGGCAACTGCTTTCGGCAGAGCCTCTCGGGCGTCCGACTCATCGAACAAAGTTTGGCGCTGGAGGTTGGAGGGCTCCACGAAATCGCGGTCCACGATGCGCACGCGGCCCACGCCGGCCCGGACCAAAAGGTTCGCAGCAGCCGCCCCGGTTGCTCCGCACCCGGCCACCACCGCGCTGGCGCCCAGCAGACGCTCTTGTCCGCGAAGACCAATCCCCTCAAAAAGTATTTGTCGTGAGTATTTTTCTTGAAGAAAATCGTCCACGAATCAGCGGCCCCAGCGGGTTCGCGATCGGAGGCCCGCTACCGCGATGATAACGCCAAACATGACCGACGGGACAACGGCCCTGTGCTACGCTTCGTTTGAGACAAATAGAAGATGAAATCAGGGTGGGCCAATGGGCTGCGAGGTTTTTTCGCGCTCGCACTTCTCAGCGGAGTTGCGACAACGCGCGCGCAAACTCCACAGAGCTCTAGCTCCTCCGCGGAACCTGCCGAACAGCCTATCGTAGTTTCCACCCGCGTCGTGGCAGAAGACGGACGTGTTCTGAGAGAACCCGTGAAGGGCATAAACGTTGAGCTCGGAAAAGCTCTGGACCGCACCAGAGTGGCTCAGAGCTTGCGTTTGCTGTACAAAACCGGCGATTATTCCGATCTTCGTGCGGTACTCACCACCGTTCCAGGCGGAGTCCGGCTGGATTTCGTCGCTCGCGAAAATCTTTTTTTTAACCAGGTGTTGATCGACGGCCTGGTTTCTCCGCCCAGCGAGGCTTCAGCGGTGGCCGCGACGCAACTCAACCTCGGCCAAACTTTCCGGGCGGCATTAGTTGATGAAGCGGCGGAGCGTTTACGCGACACGCTGCGACAGGAGGGGCTATACACCGCGGAGATTAAGACCGAAACAGTTCCTCACGCTGAAACCCACCAGATGGATGTTATCTTTCACATAAAATCGGGTCCCCGAGCGCGAGTTGGAACCATTCAGCTCAAGAACGATACCCAGTATCCCGATGCGGAAATTCTCAAACGTCTCAAAATGAAGCCGGGACGCCCCATTACCTCCGCACGGTTACAGAGTGGAACCGATCGAATCCGCAAATACCTTGTTAAAAAGGGAAATCTGATTGCCCGCGCAGTGGTGCGCCGCGGCGCCTACGATGTCGCAACAAATACCATTCCGCTGGATCTGGAAGTATCACAGGGCCCCGGCGTGAAACTTCAGGTAGCGGGTGCGAAATTTTCGAAAGGCGACTTGAAACGGCTCGTGCCTGTATATCAGGAAGGTGCTGTCGACACCGATCTTCTTGAAGAAGGCAAGCGCAACATGCGCGAACGTTTGGAGCGCCAGGGATATTTCGATTCCACCGTCGATTACACCACTGAGACTCATACGGCTGCCCCGAATCCCAACGGATGGAAGGGCACCGAAGAAGTGATCACCTATCACGTCGTAAAAGGAGACAAACATAAGCTGGTTACCATCGACATCATTGGCAATCACTATTTTAGTGATGAATTATTGCGTAGCCGCTTGTTGGTCTATAAAGGCGCGTTTGCGTCTCCGGGACGCTTTAGCAGACGCCTGGTCGAATCGGACGCGCAGTCCATGCGCGGTTTGTACCAGGCCAACGGTTTTCTGGAAGCCAAAGTCGACGCTGTGCCCGTGGACAACTATAAGGGTAAGACCGGCGACATTGCGATTCGCTTCAACATTCAGGAAGGGAAGCAAACTCGCGTAGCGTCCCTCAAGCTCGAAGGCGTGCATGCCTTTAAAGAACGGGAACTACTTGGAGATGTGGCCTCTACGCCCGGAAAACCTTATTCCGATTTTAACGTGGCTACCGATCGCGACGTTATTCTTGCGCTGTATTTTAACGACGGATTTCCGGAAGCGACTTTCACTTCCAAGGCTGATCGCGTGGCGCCGGAAACAAGCACCGAAAGCGCAGAGGAGCAGGGAAGCAAAGACGCCAGTGCAGCACCTGCTGAAAACGAAAAGGCTTCCGACAAGAAGAATTCCAAAACAATCATCCGGCAAGCTCCGCCAGTCAATCTCACCTATCACATCGAAGAAGGCCCGCAAACTACGGTACGCAGAATTCTCTATTCTGGTTATGAGCACACCCGGTTAAACGTGCTTCATCGCGAAGTCGGGGTGAAAGAGAACGCTCCGCTGCGCGAAGGCCAAGTTGCCGAATCGCAACGCCGCCTTTATAACCTGGGAGTCTTTAACCGCGTGACCATCGAGCCGCAAAATCCCACCGGCACCGATCGCGACAAGGATTTAGTCGTGCTCGTGGAAGAAGCCCGGCGCTACACAATGGCCTACGGCGGCGGCTTCGAAGTACAGCGTCTAGCCAGTACCTCCAATCCTGTTGGGGGGCAGGTGCAAGCCGCACCGCGAGGTATTTTTGAAATATCGAAATTAAATCTGACCGGCCGCGCCGATTCGCTGTCCCTCAAATTGCGCGGCAGCACCATTGAGGACCGCGCACTGCTCACCTATTCCGATCCCAACACTTTTGGGCATAAAGATTTGAGCGTTCAAGCCACGGCTTATACCGAAAAGACCCAGGACATCAACACTTTTACTGAGACGCGCTACGAAGGCTCTTTGCAACTGACCGACCGGGTTACGCCGCGGACTACTCTTCTCTTCCGTTACGTATTTCGCAAAGTGCTGGTCTCTAACATCGCCGAGACCATCAATCCCGTGGCCATCCCGCTCTTCGAGCAGCCTACCCTCGTTTCACTGTTTGGCATGACCTGGGTTCACGACCGGCGTGATAATCCCGCAGATGCCACCCGCGGCAGTTATAACAGTGCGGATTTTAGCGTGGCCGACAGTCACATCGGTTCCAGCGCAAGTTTTTTGCGATTTTATTATCAAAATTCTACTTACTATCCCATTAAGCGGCGATTTAGCTTTGCCCGCTCCATACGCATCGGCGGTTTGATCCCTTATGGCGACACTGTTTCGCTGACGTTCCCCCTGCCAACCACGGAGCCCTTGCCAACAGTTATCCCACTACCTGAGCGCCTCTTTGCCGGCGGCGGCACCTCGCTCCGTGGATTTGCGCTCAACCAGGCCGGGCCGCGTGATTCGGTTACCGGGTTCCCTGTTGGCGGTCAGGCCCTGCTGGTGTTGAATCAGGAATTTCGTTTCCCAATGCGCCTGCCATACTTCGGATCAACCTTGGGCGGAGCTCTTTTTTATGACGGCGGAAATGTTTACAGCAGATTAACCCGCATCACTTTCAGAACCTCAACGCCGACACCCACCTTTAATACTACCAATCCGGCCGCAGCTTTCTGTGTGACCAACTGCAGTAACGAACTCAATTATTTCTCTCATACCGTAGGCTTCGGGTTTCGTTATGCTACCCCTGTAGGCCCAATTCGTATCGACCTGGGGTATCAGATCAATCGACCAACTTTTGTGATCCCCTGTACCACCCTTACCGGCGCCGTTCCAACCTGTCACAAAGCCGGCCGGCTCCCTGGTTTCCAAATCTTCTTTAACCTGGGACCCAGTTTCTAATGCCAACCAAGATATTTTCGCGCTATGCCGTGTCAATTACCTGCGCCCTCGTTTTATTCTTTTCAAACCTGCTTTTTGTACACGCATCTTCCGCCCAGGAGCTGATCGACCGTATCGCCGCCCGCGTGGAAAACGACATCATTCTTCTAAGCGATGTGCGCCATCTGGGCCGCTACCAGATGCTCGTAGATGGAAAATCGGAAACCGAACCGCAATTGCTCGACCGCCTGATCGATCAATGGGTGGTACAAAACGAAGCCGACGCCTCGCGTTTTCCCCGTCCCACCGACGCCGAAATTGACCAGGGCGTTGCAGCGCTGAAAAAATCGTTCCCCTCGCTTCAGGAATACGAAGAGCGGCGAAAGCAAAGTGGTTTGAGCGACCAGCAAGTGCGCGACAAAATCGCCACTCAGATTCATCTCACTAATTATCTGGATTCCAGATTTCGCCCGTCTGTGCAGGTAGACGCCAAAGCCATCGAAGATTTTTACAAGTCGGCAGTTTTGCCGCGAGCCAAGGCCCGCGGGCAAGAACCACCTTCGCTGGAAGCGTCCCGCGACGTCATTCAGGAGGCATTGATAGAACAAAGCATCGACGCCCAGGCCGAACAATGGCTCAAGGAAAGCCGTTCACGCATTCACGTCGAGCGGCTATTGGACGAAGAAAAACAATGAATCACGTCAGCCGCTCTCGGAAATTTCGGTGGCTGCGCCATGTGGCGTGGATCTCGGCGGTAGCTATTTTCTTGGCTGCCACCACAGTAGTTATCTTTTTTGGCAGCGGAGCCGGCAACCCGTTAATTCACCGCATCCTCGTGCGCCGTCTGCAAGCGCTCACCGGCGGTCGCGTGGAATTGGGTAGCATCTCCATCCATTGGCTTTCTTTGCGCGCCACATTAAAAGGTCTCGAAGTTCACGGTTTGGAACCCGCCGGCACCGAACCCCTCTTTACCGCCGAAGAAGTAGACGCTGGCCTGCGCATCGATTCTTGGTGGGGACGCAAAGTCTCTTTGAATAGCTTGGTTGTTCACCAGCCCCACGTTCATATAAGAATAGGAAAAAATGGCGTCACTAATGTCCCCAACCCTCCGCGTCCCAGATCCGCTAAACCGCTGGCACAAACAGTTCTCGACCTGCACATCCGGCATCTGAAGCTCGACCACGGCTGGCTTCTCTACAACGATGTGCAAACGCCTCTCGCTATCGAAGGAGATAATTTACATCTCGCCCTGGACGCCAGCGGCCCGCTTGATCATTCCGTTTATGACGGCAATCTTGACTGGCAAAACGTAACGTTCACAGCGCAGCGTTTTCTTCCGATTCCCATTGGCGTTTCCGCGAAATTCACGATTTCGCGCGATGGATTCACTTTGCAACAAGGCGATGTAAGGGCCGGTCGATCTCATGTCGATGCGCAAGCCGAGCTCGTCAACTTTACCGACCCGCGCTGGAATATGCGCTACCGCGGATGGGTTGAGCTCCTTGATCTTCGTGAAATTTTGCGTAACTCCCTGGTCCCCACCGGCCGCGCCGACGTTCACGGCGAAGGAACGTTCGCCGACGGTCAATTCCACGGCACGGGTATCTACGCCGGCCGCGATATCGCCCTCCCTTACGACGATTTTCACGCCAAGGGCCTCACCAGTCACGGCACCTTCACCATCAACAATGAAGGCCTGGTGGTTCCGGATTTTTTTGCCGGGGCGCTCGGCGGCTCCGTGAAAGGCCGCGTTACTTTGCGATTCGCGGGATTACAGTTTCACGCCGAAACTCACGTGCAGGATGTCCGCTTAGCCAACTTGCTGCCCACCATCGAACATCGCGGGTTTCCCATCGATGAATTGCATTGGGATGCTGATTTGACCGCGGACACCAAGGAAGACTGGACCGGCGCATTCGAGCACTTCGGAATTGTCGCCAAGATGCATTGGGCGCCGCCGGAGAACGTCGCTGCAGGTCACGAAGCGGTCGAAGGAGATTGGCAATTCGTCTACAAGTACGACAACAGTTTCTTCACCGTTGTCTCTGGAGCATTTCAAACTCCCACAACGAACGGCAGCGTTTCCGGACTGTTGGCCCCACGCGATTCCGGAATGGATCTAAAGTTTGATACCACCTCGCTCGAAAAATACCGGGACTTCATCAACGCTCTACGCGATGTATCACCTCATTCCGCTGACGCCAAAGAACCCCTTTCAGGCAAAGTCAGCTGGGACGGTAAAATTACCGGCCCGTCCGGCAAACCCACATTCTCTGGTCACGTGCATGGCGAGAACGTGCAATATAGTTCGATCATTCTGGATTCCCTCGATGGCGACTTGCAATATTCACCAAGGGAATTGTTGCTTTCGCGGGCACATGCGCGTCGCGGCACTACCAGCAGTTCGCTAAACGTCAGTCTAGAACTCACGGATTGGAGTTTTCTCCCCGACAATTCCTGGTCTGCCGACGCCAGCCTGGAAAAAACTTCCTTGGAAGGCTTGCAACAGCTTGCCGGCTGGTCGTATCCCGTGCGCGGAAATTTAACCGGCGAATTCCACGGCCGCGGCACAAGGAGCGCCCCGACCATTACAGGGCTCTTCGACCTGGCGGACGGAAATGTTTACGGTTCTTCTTTCAACCGGCTACGCGGGCAACTCACCGCTAGCACCGAGGAAGTTCGCATTGCCGACGCTGAGCTGCGGTTTTTTCCGCCAGGAAAAGAAAAGGGAAGCGGGGCTGGCATAGTCACCGGAACTGCCGCTTACCGTTTCGCGGACAAATCAATTTCGGCCGACTTAGTCGGGGCCGCACTCCCTCTGGAAAGCTTCAACAAAATGCAATCCTCTATTGCCCTGGGCGGCCAAGTGAATTTTCGTTTCAAGACCGAAGGTCCTATCCAAACACCCGTCGCTAGCGGCACTTTCCACGTCACCGACCTGCGCGTGGGACAGGAAGTGATCGGAAGCTTTGACAGCGATCTGCTCTCCGATGGAAAAACTGCGCGGTTAACCGTGAGTTCCGCGATGAGCACCGGAGAAATTTCGGGAGGTTACACCCTGGGGCTCGCGAACCCATTTCCCGTCGAGGGCACCGTCTCCATTAAGAATATCGATCTCGATCCATTTCTCCTGGCTGCTCTGCATTTAAAGCAATTCAGCGGTCATGGTAAAGCGGACGGCGATATTTCGTTGAAAGGCGCTTTGCAGGACCCTCACGGAATCGTTGTGGAAGCGAATTTCTCGCGACTCATACTCAACTATGAAAATGTACAGCTGGAGAATAGCGGGCCGGTCCGCTTTCGCTCTTCGCGTGAAGCGCTCGAGATTGAACCTGTGGTCATGCACGGTGCCGACACCAACCTGAAGATCGAAGGGTCCGTACAATTTACTGGTCGGCGAAACGTGGCGCTCCACCTCGATGGCGCCGTCGATTTGCGCCTGATTAAGGGCTCTCTACCAAATATGGACGCGCAGGGCGGTGCGCAAATCAACGCCGCCGTGGAAGGCACTATCGAACATCCCCGTATCACCGGACGAGTTCACATCGACAATGCCTCCGTGCGCGCCGCGGATTTTCCCACCGGCTTGGGCGCAATCAAAGGCGACTTGATTTTTGATACCACTCGCCTTTTTTTCAGCGACGTAACCGCCGAAGTCGGCGGCGGAACGCTACAACTGTCCGGCAGCGTTAATTACGGAGAGGCTGGCGTGCGCTACGACCTCACCACCAGCTCTGACCGGGTGCGTATTCGCTATCCCGAAGGCATGAGCTGGTTGCTGGGTGGCAATTTACGGCTGTCCGGCACCACCAACTCCGGCGTGGTCTCCGGAAAAGTGATCGTGCAACGCGTGTTGTTGACCCAGGGACTCGAAAGCGCCGGTGCGCTGGTCTCTTCCAAGGAAGGTATTTCTGGTCCCGCCACAGATTCTCCCTTCTTGCGCAATTTGCAATTCGACATTGAAGCCGCATCATCACCCGACGCTCGTATGGAATGGCCCGGTGCGGAATTGGAAGCGGACGCCAATTTGCGTGTGCGCGGAACCTGGGAGCATCCCATTTTATTGGGACACATACATCTGTTGTCGGGTGATTTGTACTTTGCGGGAAATCGCTATCGCGTAGCACGCGGCGATATTAATTTCGCCAACCCTTTCAGGCTGGACCCCGTCGTGAACGTGGAAGCCTCCACCACCGTTCAACAATATGAAATCACTCTCAACTTTAACGGGCCGTCCAGTAAACTTGCCCTGGCCTACCGCTCCGATCCTCCTTTGCCCTCCAATGACATCGTCGCCTTATTGGCGGTGGGACAACCTAGTGCCGAAGGCACCGCGCGTGGGAGTGGTACGGCGCAAAATGCCAGTTCCGGCGCCACTGCGCTCTTATCAGAGGCCGTGAATGCCCAACTCGGTGGCCGCCTGCAACGTTTATTCGGCATTACCAGGTTGCGCGTGGATCCGGGACTTACCCCGGTGGCCTCCAGTTCGGACCAGAACGCCGGCGCGCGCGTCACCGTGGAGCAACAAATCGCCCGCAATCTCAACATCATGTATGTTTCGAATGTGGGGTCAACTCAGGAACAGGTCATTCAGGTGGAGTACACCATAAACCGCAATATTTCCGTGGTGGTTTTGCGCGATTATAACGGAACGTTTGGTATCGACATTAAAATCAGAAAGCGCTTTAAGTAGCTTTTTCCCTGATTCAGTAGTTGCCCAAGGGCGGTGTCACCCAAAATTTCAGGGACGCTGAGAGATTTCCTTCATCTCATCTTGCAGCGTAACCTCTGGTTTGTTCTTTTTGCTGTTGCTCGCATCCGCTGTATCAACATCGCCCTCTTGTGACTTCAGCGTAAGCAGCGACTCCCGGGTTGCGCTGCTTGCTGCCGACACTTGCACTGCTTGGATCTCCTTGCTGATCTGGGGGCTTTCGGCGGCAAACTTCTGTCCCAGCGGGGATGAGTAAAAGTCCAGCAAGCCTTTTATTTCGTCGTCAGTAAAATGCTTGTCGTAGATCGCCGCGATTTGCTGCAGAGCCCGTTGCTGGTCGAAATTCTTCTGAAAGGTGCCCGAAGCTACGGTAATCAACTCCTGCCGTTTCGAATCATCAGCGACATTCTTTACGCTGGTGCTCAACTTTTCACGATATTGAGTTGCGGATTCGCTGACCGCGGATTGCAACTGGTCTTTGGCTCCCACATATTGCAACAGCGAGCGCAAATCGGCCTCTTTTTCCGGGTCCACGGATTTCGATCCGACAGGAATATTTGTTCCCGACGCCGACGCCTGAACTGGGTTTTGAGACCCGCCCTGTGTCGCGATAATGAATGCTGCGATATAAATAACGATAAGTGCGAACGCGGCTTTCATGCTGCCTTTCATACTGCCTCCGTGGCTTCTCTTGTATTGCTCGCCACAGATCAATTGTAGGTAGCGCGTCCGTCCTTTCCCGATCGTCGGAGGCCAGTTGCGACGCGCCGTTTACTGTCCCGAGGTTCAGGCCCTAAAACCATCCTTCAGTCTCAGTGCCCAAAAGCGCCTGAATCCGAGCTACCGCAACTCTTTCTGTCAATAGAACTGCTTTGGTATACCAAGCGCGGAGTCTGATAGCATGCCCGTCCATGAATGAGTTACCGCTCAACAGCGAAACGCCGGCCAAAATTCCGCAGCCCGAAATTCTTGATCGCGAAGCCGGTCTGCATCGCGGCCTGACATCGTGGCAAGTAGCCTTGATCGGTTTGGGATCCACCATTGGCACCGGGCTTTTTCTAGGCAGCGCGCTTTCCGTGAAACTGGCCGGGCCCGCGGTGATTGTCAGTTTTCTTTTAGGGGCAACGGTTGCCGTCACCGTGATGTGGGCCCTCGCTGAAATGGGCGCGGCACATCCGGCTGCCGGTTCCTTTGGTTTGTACGCCGAGATGTATGTGCACCCGTGGGCCGGTTTCGCAATTCGTTACACCTACTGGCTGTGTCTGGTCTTCGTTGTCGGCAGCGAAGTCGTCGCGGCTGCCATCTATTGCAAATATTGGTGGCCGCACGTGCCGTCCTGGATGTGGATCGCCGCGTTTTCGCTTGCGCTGCTGTACGTCAATACCATCAGCATCAAAAGTTTTGGCGCCTTTGAATACTGGTTCGCGATGATCAAGGTCGTTACCATCTTCGCGTTCTTGATATTGGGGGCCGCGCTCCTATTCGGCTTTGGATTTCCGCGTATTGGCGGCGCGAACTACACCGCCTACGGCGGTTTCTTTCCGAACGGCTGGACTGGCGTTGCCCTCGGTATGACCATGGCCATCTTCAGTTTTCTGGGACTCGAGATCGTCGGTGCCACTGCCGGAGAGGCCGCTAACCCTTCAGTAGCCGTGCCGCGTGCCTTGCGGCGGACCCTCTCATTTCTGGTGCTCTTCTACATTGGCGGACTTGCAATTGTGGTCGGCATTGTTCCCTGGAAGGAACTCGGGCTTGGCGAAAGCCCCTTTGTCCGCGTTTTTAGATCGGTGGGAATTCCTGGCGCGGGCAACGTCATGAATTTCGTGGTGCTGACAGCTGCGCTCTCCAGCGCCATGTGCAATCTATATTTCACTGCGCGTTTGCTTTTTTCGCTCGCGCGTGGAGGCTACGCTCCGGTGACACTCGGAAAATTAAGCAAGCGCGGAATGCCGGTTGCTTCCGTGATGGCCTCAGGCGTCGGCCTGCTTATCGCACTTTTTCTTTCCCACTTCTTCGAGACCACCGCCTTCGTCTTCATGATCGGCGTGGCTTTTTTTGGCGGTCCATTTGTCTGGATCATGATCCTGGTCACGCATCTGTTTTTTCGCCGCGCCAACCAGCGTGCCGGAAAACCAATCCTTCGTTTTGCGCCGCCCGGCCCGTGGAGCTCACTCTTTGGCCTCGTGGCGCTGGTAGCTGTCTTGATTTCCACCTGGTGGGTCCCCGGGTTTCGCATCACCCTGAAGGCTGGTCCGGCCTGGCTGCTTATAATGACCATCTGCTATTTGATCTGGACTCGCGCGCAGCGCGAAAAACCAAATATCTAACTCTTTGCACGGTCCATCTAAGGCTTCTTCTGCCCCCCCGTGGAAGCAACGCCAGAGCCCTCTTTAAGCATATGAATCGCATCGACTGTGAAGTTGTCGAAACTCTCCACCAATCCGCTGGGCCACCGCACTGTCACGCTATCGATCTTCGAGGTGCCGCCCAATCCAAAATGCACTCGCAGATCGTTTTGCGAAATGTAACTCGAGCCGCTGCGCACCTCGTCCACCAAAGTTCTGCCCCCTGCCTTAACGCTGATTTTCGCGCCAATCCCATCACGATTAGACCGCGTCCCCTCAAACTTAAAAGCCACCCAGTGATTCTTGTAATGCGCAGCATTCACCAGCAGGCTGGGCTTGGCATACACGTTGTTGATCAGCACTGACATTCGCCCGTCATTCCAGAAATCCCCCACCGCCAGGCCCCGCGCGGAGGAAACCGTGCTGAATCCCGGCCCAGCGCCGGCAGTAATGTCCGTAAATGTTCCGTTTCCATTATTGTGATAAAGCAGCCGCGGCTCCATATATCCGCTGCTCAAATGAAATTTATCCACCTCCGGATATACGTGTCCGTTGGCCAGCACCAGATCGGGCCACCCATCGTTATCAAAATCAAAAAACATCGTGCCCCATCCTAAATATTGGGTGTGCAGGCCCATCCCCGCAGCGTAAGTAACATCCGAAAACACCCCTCCGCCATCGTTGCGGTACAAAGTCGGCGTATCGTCGGAGAAATTCGTTTTGAAAATATCCAGCCGCCCGTCGCCGTTGTAATCCGCAATCGTCGTTCCCATGCCCGCCTGCTCCCGCCCATCTTCGTTGAACGCGACACCCGCAATTACCGCCACGTCCGTAAATGTTGCGTCGTGATTATTGTGATAAAGAATGCTCGGCGCGCTGTCGCAAGCCACATAAATATCCGGCCAACCGTCATCGTCGTAGTCGAATGTCGAAACACTGAACGCGTAATGCCCGCCGGTTTGATCTATATGCGCTTTGCTAGTGACATCCACAAACGTTCCATCGCCGCGATTTTCGTACAAAATGTTCTTCGCTCCGGGCAATCCGCGCGGCCCGCACATTACCGGCACGCCTTTCCACACGCAGGAACTTCCTTCGCCGGGCTTGGGAGTAGTCGCCATATTGAAGTCCACATAATTCGCCACCATCAAATCCAGCCGCCCATCGCGGTTGTAGTCCACGAACGCGCAACCGGTGCCCCACGCTTTTCCCGATCCGGCTACGCCGGCCTTCTCGGCTAGTTCGGTGAAAACACCATGGTCGTTGTGGTAAAGCCGGTTCTTTCCGTAATAGGTGACATATAAATCTTCCCACCCATCATTGTCGTAATCCCCCACGCACACGCCTTGGCCCCATCCCGTGGCAGTAAGCCCGGCCTTGGCCGTGACGTCAGTAAAAGTTCCGTCATGATTGTTGTGATACAGGTGATTGGTGGGAGCATCCTTCGTGGCAAATCCTTCCAACGTCGTTCCGTTCACGATAAAAATATCGGGCCATCCGTCGTTGTCGTAATCGAAAATGGCCACTCCCGTTCCCGTCGTCTCGATAATGTATTTCTTGGTGTCCACTCCTCCGAACACGTTTACCGCCGTCAGCCCCGCTTTTTCCGCAATGTCGCTGAAATTTGCCTGCCCCGAAGTGACCGCGCTCTTCGCTGCCGGAACCTGCTGCGAAGGCTGCGCCGCCGACTGCGAATGCGCCATAACGCTAAATATCGCCGCTACGCCCAACAGAAAAAACCGCATATACATATCCTCGCGCGAACCCTCACGAACACGTCCATTTTGATGGCATTTGCAGACGAACGAACCCTTCGAAACCCATTTTTGGCATCATCAGATCGGCTTTACGATGGTCGTTTACCGACGGCATATCTCTATGAAGTCCTAACGTAGCTAGTCTCAGGAATGCGCCTGTCACAAAGTACCGGTTACCCTTAAAAACTTTGTCTCCACCGGGAATCCAAATTTCCTCCACGTCGCATCATAATGGACGTCCCCATGGTTTTCCGCAGATATCCGTCATTTGTCCTCAGGACCGGCCTGATCGTTCTCTCATGCGGCTTTTCAATTACTGCGCAAGCCCAATCTCAACAATCCCCAGCCATCCCGCCGTCTGAAAGCCAACCCGACCCATCCAAAAATGACGAATCCTCCAGCGAGAAGCCGCAGAGCACGTCGGACCCTGCCCAGCGCTTGCCAGGAATCATCAACGGCGCAGTAGTCGATCAGACCGGGGCCACCGTTGCCGGAGCGGAAGTCAAACTCATCCGCGAAGCGTTACCCAACCGAACCGCCTCAACATCGGAAGACGGGCAATTTTCTCTTCTCAACATAGAGCCCGGCCCCTTCCGGCTCACCATTTCTTCTCCAGGTTTTGCGCCCCAGAATTTTTCTGGGATCCTGCACCCGGGCGAAACCTTCGCGGTCCCAAGAATCGCATTGATTGTTGCCTCCGCCTCTACTGAAATGCGTGTAACGCCCGCAACCGTGGATATTGCTCAAGACGAGATTAAAGTCGAGGAACAGCAGCGCGTCTTCGGCGTCATTCCGAATTTCTACGTCACCTACGTTGCCAACGCGGCCCCGCTGACCACCAGGCAAAAGTTTCAGCTGGCCTGGAAGACCTCCATCGATCCAGTCAGTTTCGGAGTGACCGCCATCGTTGCGGGGATTGAGCAATCGCAGAACGATTTCGGCGGCTATGGACAAGGCGCCAAGGGTTACGCGGAGCGCTACGGCGCCGCATACGGGAACTTTGTCATTGGCACCTATATCGGCAGCGCCATACTACCTTCTATTCTGAAACAAGATCCGCGCTATTTCTACAAGGGCACCGGCACCAAGCGCTCGCGAATTCTAAATGCTCTCGCCCAGTCCGTGATCTGCAAAGGCGATAACGGCCACTGGCAGGCAAATTATTCCGGCCTCATTGGAGGCCTCGCCGCCAGCGGAATCTCCAACATCTATTACGCCCCCAAAGATCGCGATGGAGTGGGATTCACTTTTGAAAATACATTGATCGGTATAGGCACAACCGCGGTCACCAATCTTCTTCAAGAATTTGTCATCCGCAAATTAACTCAAAGCCGCCCAGGGCCTCCCAGGCCGCGTAGCCCCTAAGCCCGATGGCCCAGTCAGCAAGATACCTGGCGCGCCAATCCACGCCGGGGACTGAGCGCAGTAACCTCCATACCAGCAATCCTCTGGCCCGATTTTTGAGCGCTGCCAACTCCGGTTCCTTCTGTTTTCGCCGGCTCTGTAACCGGAACCGCTTCGGCTTTCTCCACCGCATTGCGCGTATCTGTCAGCAAATGAACCAACACACTGCGCGGAATACTCTTCACCAGCGGATTCACGATAAACGCCAACAGCGCAGGCACCGTGCGAGTCAGGGACACTGATTCATTCTGCACATAAACGCCACCGTCTTTCTCTTCGATTCGCCAATAACTAAAGAGCCGCCACATGTAGCCGTGATCGTTCCCCACCGGCTTTTCGTGTTCGTTGGGAGAGTCCGCATTCTCCACCTCCGCGATGCGCGTGGACCGCGTCACCGTCTGAAAGCGCCCCGCTCCAAATTGTGTATCGCGCACGTCAAAATTCGCATTCAAGATAACTGTCACGATGGAGTGATTGAAAAATTGAAAGTAAACCTTCGATTCGTCTCCGTTGCGCTCAATCAACTTCGATTTACGAATCTGCGGTTTGTAAGTCTCCTCGTGACCATCGTAATCCCGCATCACTGCTTGCACTTCCTCGAACGTTGCTTTCGGAATGAAAATCACACCCGCCCAGTGATGAATCAGCCCGCTGGGAGCTTTAATCGGGCGATCGCCTTCCCGCGCGCTCATCGCCTCGATATAAACTTGCCCGCTCTTAAGTTGCTCGTAAGCCTCCGTCCGCCGCGCGTCAGGTAAGCGATCCACCACAAGAAACTGATTGCGCCCCATATCTTCGTCCATGCGTGCTTCCATGGCGTGAACGTAGCGGTCGAACGCAGCCACCGTATCGGGTTTCAACTCCGTCGCGCGAGCAGCCATCCCGCCCAAATCGATCAGAATGCATAGCGCTACGAGTAACCCTCTGATCAGCAGCGGCCTTCTCCCTTCAATCACCAAACACTTTACGAAATAACTGAATCGTTTCCACGAACGCCAGGTCCGTTGCTTCCGGATCGTAGCGCGGCCCCTCATCGCGCGTGAACGCGTGCTCCGCTGGGTAAAGCAGCGTTCTGTAACGTACGCCGGCCTGTCGCAGTGCCCGATCAACGGTTTCGCGCCCCGCCTCAGGCACGTGCGGGTCGCGCGTCCCAAAAATCATCAGCAGCTGTCCGCGAATTTCTTTCGCACGCGCCAGCGATCCCGCATCCGCATCTTTGCCGAGCTTGCCATCATGAATACCTGTGCCGTAGTAACACACCGTAGCAGCTACATCCGGTTGAAATGCGGCGCGAAATGCTAAGTGACCACCGATGCAGAAACCTGTCGCACCGATTTTTCCGCGCGCGACTTTAGGATGTTGGGATAGCCAGTCCAGACCCGCGCGGCAATCCGCATCGAAATCCGCGACCAGAGTTTTCGCCGCGTCCTGCTGTCCCCGGGTGCGTCCAGCGTCATCAAATGGAATCACCGTTCCCGGGGCTTCGATGCGCCGGTAAATTTCCGGAGCAGCCACGACAAACCCATATCCCGCCAACCGCACGCAGGTGCGCAACAGCGGCGGGCTCAGTTGAAAAATATCCGAGTAACACCATATTCCCGGATAGGCACCTTCCACGCCCGGCGTAGCCACAAAAGTTCGCATTGGCGAACCCGCCAGAGGAATGTCCGCGTATTTAGTCTTGACAATCATTGTTTGTCAGCGCGGCATTCTGGCCCACGGCCTCCACCCAGTCAACTAATTGCCGTCCGCTAACCGCTACATTGGAATCCATTGCCAACAGCGCTTAATCCTCGTTCGATTGATTCAATCAACATCTAAATAGATACAAACTGATTACGCACTTCGCGGTCGGGTGGCACCAGGGATATAATCCTTCTCCATTCCATACGCAAAGAGGAATCACATCATGACGTCGAGCAAGTCTCTTCGCACCACCATTGTGCCCAGCCTGCTATTCGCCGGAATCTTATGTTCGGGCTCAGCCGCGGCCCAGGCTCCCCCATCCAACTCGCAGACCTTGCCCAGCGAGATGCCCGCGCAACTGGAGCCCGTCACCGATTCCTTCGACTACACTCGGCGCGAACTGATGATTCCCATGCGCGATGGCACCAAGCTGCACACCGTAATCCTCATCCCCAAAGGCGCAAAAAATGCGCCGATCCTTCTGACTCGCACGCCGTATAACGCCACCGACCTCACCACCCACAGCTTCAGCTCGCACCTCGGCCCCAGTCTGAACGGCTACGACAATGCCCTCGAAGTGATCCTGGAAGGCGGCTACATCCGCGTAGTCCAGGACGTCCGCGGCAAATATGGCTCCGAAGGCGATTACGTGATGAATCGTCCGTTACACGGCCCCCTGAATCCCACCGCCGTCGACCACGCTACCGACACTTACGACACCATCGATTGGCTGGTCAAAAATATTCCCGAGAGCAACGGCAAGGTTGGCATCCTCGGTATTTCCTACGACGGCTTCTTGCCATTAATGGCGCTCATCAATCCGCATCCCGCGCTCAAGGTTTCCGTTCCCATGAATCCCATGGTTGACGGTTGGATGGGCGACGACTGGTTCCACAACGGAGCCTTCCGCGAAGAGAATATGCCCTACATTTACGAACAGGAAGGCACCCGCAAGAACGATCAACATTGGTGGATCAGCAATTACGACGATTACGACATGTACTTGCAAGCCGGTTCGGCCGGCGAACTCGGTCGTCGCCACGGCCTCCAGCAAGTCGGCTTCTGGAACAAACTTTTAGCGCATCCTTCTTACGACAGTTGGTGGCAACAGCAAGCCATGGACAAAATTCTCGCTGCGCAACCCCTCAAAGTCCCCACCATGCTGGTGCACAGCCTTTGGGATCAGGAAGACATTTACGGAGCTCCCGCAGTCTACAAAGCGATCAAGCCTAAAGACACCGGCAATAACGTGGTTTTCCTGGTCATGGGACCGTGGCATCACGGCGGAGAAATCGGCGACGGCAGCTCGCTCGGTGTTCTGAAATTCGGCAGCGATACCGGTTTGTATTTTCGTAGAGAAATTCTTGCTCCGTTTCTCGCCCAATATTTAAAGGACGACGCGCCTAAATCCGACACCGCTCCGGTGACCGCTTTTGAAACCGGCACGAACACCTGGCGCCGTCTATCCTCCTGGCCATCCGGATGTCCCAGTGGCTGCACCGTCAAGCGCACTCCGCTCTATCTCAACGCCGGACTCAAGCTCAGTCTCACTGCTCCTGCCGCATCCGATGGCGGGTCCTTCGACGAATATATTTCCGATCCCGCCAAGCCTATTCCATTTAGCGGGCGCCCCAGTCACCCGATGGGCTTCGCGAACAATGTCCCTTGGGCAAACTGGCTAGTCGACGATCAGCGCGAAGTTTCCAGCCGCCCGGATGTTCTCGTCTTCGTCTCCGACACGTTAACTTCTCCGATGAAAATCAGCGGCCAGCCCATCGCCAATTTAGTTGCGTCCACCAGTGGTACCGACTCCGACTGGGTCGTCAAGCTGATCGATTTATATCCCGACGAAGTAGGAGCCCAGGAGGAAATGGGCGGCTACCAATTGATGATTTCTGCGGACATTTTCCGCGGCCGTTACCGCGAAAGCCTGGAAAATCCAAAACCGATCGCCTCCGACACGCCCCTCCAATATCGCTTTGCGCTGCCAAATGCGAACCACGTTTTTCTGCCAGGTCATCGCATCATGGTTCAAATCCAGTCCACCTGGTTTCCGCTCTACGACCGCAACCCTCAAACATTTGTCCCCAACATCTTCCGGGCTAAGCCCAATGACTACCGCAAAGCCACCCAGCGCATCTACCACGCCCCAGATCAAGCCACCTTTATCGACCTGCCTCTGGTCGCGGCACCATAACCGCCAAACCCGTTTCCTGATATAAATCGTCTAAGAACGCAGGTAACAAAGGAGGCCGAATTATGACCAGACCCAAGTTTCTAGTTATGACGGTGTTCTCCCTTCTGATAGCGCGCGGCGTAAACGCCCAGCAAATCCAACTTCCGGACACTCCCCCGGTCATGCCTTCAATTGCTGATAAGCCCGTATGGGCCCTTGAATTCGTCAAGGTGAAACCCGGAACGTTCGGTCCCACCATGGTTTATCTGGACGATAACTGGATACGAGTGCGCGAGGAAGCCAAGCGCCAGGGTGTTGTCTTGGCTTATAACCGCATCGCCGGCGAAAGGCAGATGCTTTTTCCGGCAAAAGAGTCGAGCAACAACGACTGGGACATACTCTTGATGACCGAATACAAGAACCAGGCCGCCTACGATGGGCGCGAAAAACTATTCGCCTCCATACTCAAGCGCCTCCCCGACAATACCGCGGGAATTATCCAGCGATATAAAAAAGAAGACCTCTTTGAATCAGTGAAGACCCGCGTTTTGCTGGATTTTTCAGAAAACGGCTACCCGCAGCTGCGTCTGCTCGCCAGGAAGTGAGCCAGCAAAATCTATTCGTAGCGCAGCGCGATCATGGGATCCACGCGAGTAGCGCGCCGCGCCGGCAGATAGCAAGCCAATAAGCCCGTCGCCAGTAGAGCGGCCGGAGCCAGAATAAGCGCCCACGGATCAAACGCCGACACGCCCCACAATTGCGATTGCAACACCCGAACCGTCAGGAACGAAGTAAGCAAACCCACCAATATTCCACCCCCCACAAGAACTAGTCCCTTGCCGAGCACTAGACTGAGAATATCGCCCGCGTGCGCCCCGAGTGCCATCCGCACGCCCAGTTCGTGAGTCTGCAAGGTCACCGAGTAAATCATCACGCCGAAAAGTCCTATTAGTGCCAGTCCCAGGCCAATTCCTGCGCAGATGCTGAACGACACCAGGCGGAATTTCGGCTTCATATACACACGCTTGTTCAGCTGATCTTCCAACGTTTCGGGGTGAACTAAAACGGTGTCGGAATCAACATTGGCAAGAAGCTGCCGCAGGTCGTTCGCTAGCAACCCTGGGTTAGTCACCGCACGAATCACCAGCGACCGATCGCCAAAACCAGAGAACGTGTACGGAACATAAGCCTGTGGCAATATCGGCTCGCGTGGCTCGAAGCGTTTCAAATCACTAACCACTCCCACGATTTCGAAATAGGCATCGTGTGGCGTCTCCGGCATTTGGTCTAGAACATTGAACTTGATTTGCCGGCCGATGGGGTCATCATCTCCAAAAAAAGATTTCACCAGCGTGCTGTTGACCACCGCAACCCGGCGCGCCCCGAAAACATCTGTCGGTGAAAGCAACCTGCCTCGCAGCAGCTGCAAACCAAGCGCGGGAAAATAGCTTTCACTTACCGCGTCAAAATTCGTCGTCCAATGTTTGTCATGCGGCTTGCCGGGAATGGTGACGTCATCGGAACGCGGCCCTCCAATCCACGGGAAACCAACAGATTCGGCGGCTGCCGTCACACCTGGTAGCGCGGAGACGCGAGGCAATAACTGCTCAAAAAAAGCACGTTTGCTATCCGCCGACTCATACTGGTGGGCCGGAAAATGTACGAATGCGTGAAGTAGCCCTTGAGTGCGAATGCCCGGGTCAAAATTGCTCACCGCTATAAAGCTCCGAATCATCAGCCCCGCAAACACCAGCAGCACCATGGCCAGCGCCACTTGCCCAACCACCAGTCCCGCGCGAATACGCTCCCCGCTGCGTGAACCGCTCGCGTTCACGCCTGCACCTTGCAGGCTGGTGCGCAAGTCTTTTTTGACCGCGAGGAAAGTTGGCGACAATCCAAAAAGCAATGTCGTCAGGAAAGACAGCATCACCGCAAAAATCAGCACCGGCACGTTCAGGGACATGTCCGCTTCTCCCGGAACGTTTATCCCTGGAACGAGCCGCACCACTTGCAATCCCAAATACGCCAGCAAACATCCCGCCAAACAACCCGCCAGTCCCAGCAGCATGCTTTCCACAAACAGCTGGCGAATCAACCGCCCCCGGCTGGCCCCCAGCGCGCTGCGCATCGCAATTTCTCGAGCGCGTGCACTGTGGTGGGTAAGCAAAAGACTGGCTGCATTGCTCGACGAAATCAGCAGCAATAGAACCACTGCGGCAATTAGCAGGAATAAAGTGTGCTTGAAGTCATCCACGATCACTTCGTTCATCGGTCTGGCCGTCATCTGGAAATGTTCGGGATAATCTCTGGCATTCAGCGCAGCCAGTTGCTTAGCGATGACCTGAATATCCGCCGCAGCGGTTTGCCTGCTTACGTTGCGCTTCACTAACCCGGTCGCGAAAAAGAACATGGGATCGTGTTGATCCATGGCCTCCGCAAAAGATTTAGGTTCGGGCCGGTTCCACGCCAACGGCAAGTACACGTCAGCACCGTAAAGCCCGAATCGCCGTGGCATCACTCCAATGATTGTCCGATCCTGTTTGTTCAGCGTGATGGTGGTCCCAAGCACGCTTTTGTCCTCATGAAACGCGCTTTTCCAGAACGCATAACTAAGTAGCGTCACCGGGCTGGCCCCAGCCTGCGCATCCTGCTCGCCAATCCCACGTCCTAAAAGAGGAGCCACGCCCCAAAATTCCATGAGGTTAGGCGTGACCACGCACCCATTCAATTGCTCCGAGGTACCTTGATGCAGATAAAACAAATCCACTCCTGAGTACGCCACGATGTCTTCAAACGTTTGGTTCTGTTTGCGAAACGCCGCCACCTCGTCGAGGTGATACATCTCCCGAAACCGTTCCGAGTTGTGTTGCGTGTCGGTGATGCCGATGACCGTCAAACGTTCCGCGTCTCGATACGGAAACGGATGCAGCACACCGTTATAGAAGATGCTGAAGATAATCGTGGAAAAGCCGATGCCCAACGCCAGCGCCACGATGGCCACCACGCTGAAGCCCGGATTCTTGCGCAGTTGTCGAACCCCGAACCGGCAATCAGCAATCACCGACTGTATCCAATTGCCCTTTCGTTCGTCCCGCACTTGCTCTTTTACTTGTTCAACCCCGCCAAGCTCCATTCGCGCCGCGCGTCGAGCCTCCTCCGGCGCCATCCCCGCACGCATATTTTCCGCCATCATCAATTCGAGATGCGAGCGCACTTCATTTTCGAGGTCTGCTTCCACACACCGGGACAGAAAAAGATTCCGCAGGAAACTCCGCACCTTCACAAAGAGCGGCATGCCAACACCTCGCTAGGACGCTTCCAGAGCCTGGGTTATCGCCAGAGAAATGCGGTCCCATCTTTTCGTTTCTACTTCCAGCTGCTTCCCTCCGGCTTTCGTTAATCGATAGAATTTTGCCCGCCGATTATTCTCCGAATCTCCCCAAAAAGCCGAAATCCATCCTTCCTCTTCCATCCGGTGCAGAGCCGGAAATAGCGACCCTGGCTTAACCACAAATGTTCCGCGGGTAATCTGCTGAATCCGCCGCGAGATTCCCAATCCATGCATCTCGCCCGCCACCAGCGAATTCAAGATCAGCAGGTCCAACGTTCCTTGCAACAGCATCGTCGGTTCAGGGCCCAAGTAATCTCTCTCCTATAGTATTTCTATGGGAATGGTAGTCATGTACATATAGACTGTCAATAGGAGTTCTGGTTCGGAAGCTGTGGCGAGTTCGTTACCAGTTGGACGAAGCTTTTGGGCGGATAATGGTTCCGATTACCTCTTTTGCGGGGCTTCTCCGAGCTGTTTCAATTTCTGTTCCGCGCTATCTTTAATCCCGTTGCGGCGATCTTCGGGATCGGTCGTATCGGAAGCCAAGAGCTGCAAGGCTTTCTGGGCATTGTCGCGCGCCAAATCTCTCTGCCCATCAGCAAAATATGCATCCGAAAGGCTGTCATACACATTCGGCGAATTGGGATACGCCTCTGCATTAAGCTTCAGAATTTCAATCGCACCCTTGTTGTCTAGGGCTTGTAGATGCTCGTATCCCATGAAGTTGACAATATCCTCGCGAAACAATTGTGCCTTGGGATCATGCTTCCGGGCTTCTTCCAGGTTTTTTCCCACTTTGGCCGTGCCGCCTGGCTCGTCAATTTGATTCAGCACATGTACTTCCTTTGGCACCGCAACCGTTTCCCTCGCACCCGGGGCGCGTCCCGGCGTCTTGATCAGCGTCGTCACATACCAGTTCACAATTTCCCCAGGCATGTCCGGATGCGCTTTAAACATGTCCGCCCCGTGCCCGCCCGTCGCGACATGCACAAATTTCTTATCGGGATCAGCCGCGATACTGTACAGCCACTCAATGGCGATAATCGAAGTCGTAAATTCGTCGTCGTCCGCCACCGCGAAAAACACCGGCAACTTGGTGGACTCCCGCAAAAATTCTCGCCCCTTCAGATCGGTATTCCCAGAGAGCAGCACTAAAGACTTCACCTCTGTATGTCGTCGCGCGGTCTGAATGGAATTATTTACTCCGCAACTCGCGCCGCCAACGCCAATCACATCGCGCGTCACTCCGGGTTGCGACACCAGGTACTGAAAAGCAGTATCGATATCGCCTGGCCATTTTTCCGCCTGAGTCTGCGCTGCTTGTTGCGGAGGCAACTTATCAAACGGCTCGCCACCGCTATCGCCATAGCCGCGGTAGTCCAGTGTCAGCACATTGATTCCCGCCCTCGCAAGCTGCTGCGCCAAGCCGTCCCAAATTTTGCGCTGCCGGTTGCATTGATGCAAAAGCAGCACGCCTGGCCCCGGTTTCGCCGCCGCAAAATAGCTCGCCTTAAGCTTCGTGCCGTCAGCCGCGGTCAGATCCACAACCTTCTCACCGGACCAACCATCCACGCCACACGCAAAACCGCACACTAAAAAAGTCAAAACGCGAAAGGAGATACGACCCATAGCGCCTACCTCTCAACTGACCACATCATCACATAGCAATAATCTGACTGGCTAGTAGTCTACAGTGGCAGTGACCTGCGATATTATTTCGGCGGACAACGCCTCCGTGCTCCCAGCTATGTCAGCTGAACATCAATCCAACGCAACTTCATTTCTCCTAACCCATCCCCTGGCAGCGTACTTTTTATTAACCTTCACCATCTCTTGGGTCGGCGCTCTCGCGGTAGCCGCTCCTCATCTCCTGCACCACGAGCCTCTGCCAATCCTCACTGGCATTCTCATGTTTCCAGTAATGCTGCTCGGCCCCAGTCTTAGTGCCATTGTTCTCACTTGGTTCACTGCGAGAAAAACCGGGTTGCGTGATCTATTTTCCAAATTGTTGCGTGCAAGAATTCCTCCCCGTTGGTATGCCGCCCTGTTCATTCCCCCCGCACTCGTTCTAGCTCTTCTGCTCACGCTAAAAACATTTCTTTCCCCCGTCTATACGCCCAATCTTTTTCTTCTGGGTGTGTTGTTCGGCGTCCCCGCTGGCCTCTTGGAAGAAATCGGCTGGACTGGCTTCGCCTTTCCCAAAATGTCTTCGCAACACAATGCGCTCGGCGCGAGTATCTTGCTCGGACTGCTCTGGAGCTTGTGGCACTTGCCGGTCGTCAATTATCTCGGAACCGCCACGCCGCACGGCGCATACTGGTTCCCATTTTTCCTGGCCTTCGCTTTCGCCATGACTGCCATGCGCGTTCTAATTTCCTGGCTCTACATCAATACAAAAAGCGTCCTGATCGCTCAGCTCATGCACATAAGCTCCACCGGCTCCTTGGTCATCTTCAGCCCTCCTGCTGTCTCCGCCCGCCAGGAAGTCCTGTGGTACGCACTCTACGGTGTCGCGCTATGGCTCGTCGTTCCGCTCGTGGTAAACAAATTCACCACCCGTCTCGCAGCCTAACCGCATTACAAAATCGCCTGGAGGGTGACTTGTGAAGCAGGTTTGCGCGGTTCTTCTTTCCCGTAATGTTTTGGCATGTAGTCATCCGGGAGTTGCCTGATTGCGTCGCGCGCAGGACCAATAAGCCAGATACTCTCTTTAGCCATGCAAGACTCCGGGCGCGGCTGTTCTTCGCCCTCATCGAAATACGGTCCTGCTTTGACAATAATTCCGCCATCCTCCGAAAACCCCACCGGTTGGTACACACCAATGCATTCTTTGCCCGCATGTTTGCGAAATGCCTCATCAACGAGGGATTCGCTGGACAGCGTGCCTGAGTCAGCGTCATAAACCCGAATCTCAGTCCCGCCGAAATCAGAACCATAGCCCCACAGGCCTTCGCCTATTAACAGCTGGTGCCCTTCCCGAGACCAATCTACCAGGCTGATACTGTTGCCGGAGAGGCCATGCCTGGGCAACACACTCACGACCTGCCGAAAGCTCTCGTTCCACGCGCCCGCCACAAAGAGCCCGGTTTCGTTCTCGCATTCCATATGCTCATCGCCATGGCCATTCTTCCTTTTATGCGTGACGGCCGTAGTCTCGCCGTATGCTCGGTATCTGCCGTCTGGCGATTCGAGCACGAATGTTCGCCTTTTAGCTGGGCCAACTAGCTTGCCCGAATCCGTGTCATAGCAACTAGCGTAAGAGTCTCCTTCGGGGACCTTACTGGAAGGCTTGCCGTTAGCTTGAGCGTACACATACACGCACAAAAGCCACCCCAACCCAACAATTAGTATTGAGAAGCTGGTCGTCGACATTCTGAACGTCACTCTCGCACTTCCTGTCCCATTCTTTTAGTCGCCCGCATCCCAGGTTCCACGACTTTGCCGTGCGATAATCACGTGAGGAGCGTCTTGGTTGTCATAAAAAGTCTCAGTACGGTTTGTTGGTAATCGCAGCCTGATATTGTCCTCAGCTTCACCCATCGCATTTGAAATGCCATTAATTACTTTAACTTTATATAAGCACGTAGTAACATGGCCCATGGTCAGCGCCCCGGAGCCCTCCATGGCTCTCTCCCTGTCGAGTATTCGCGCCCTCTCTTATGCTCGTGTCGCGTTCCCCGTTATGTTAACTAGTTACTCCTATGTTTTCAGCATCTTGCACACTCTTTGCCGTTTTGGCGCTTCTTTTTGCACGCCCAATCCTTTGTTTTCATCACCTTACAGACTCTTTTGCGAAAAAACCGGGGGGTGGGGTATACCCCAAGCCCGCTCCCGTTCAGCTTTCCCGCACTCGGACGCGCTTTCCGCGCGCGCCTAGGATCCTCTATGTCTAGGTTATTCAAGGTATTTGTTGCCGCATCACCGTTGTGCTACGCTGTGCCAGCGAAACGCTCCGGCATCAGGCGCGTAAGATCCTGCGCACGACAGGGTTCTCTCCCGCACCGGTTCCTGACCAGCGCTTATGGCCTAGCTACCTCCAGGGACCGCGACGGAAGCACCGGGTCGTTCATCGCCAAATGAAAAGGACGTAACCACGCTATGCCTGCTACCCAGCCAGCGCCGCGCGCCGAAAAGCAACCTATGGAAATTAAGCTTGCGCATTCGCCGGATTCCGACGATGCCTTCATGTTTTACGCCCTCGCCACCCACAAACTGTCCACTCCCGGATACAAATACACCCACGTCCTTTCTGACATTCAGACTCTCAACGAAGCCGCCTTGACCGAAACCTACGACGTTACCGCTGTCAGCTTTGCTGCCTATCCCTCCCTTCGTGATAAATATGTCTTGCTCGATAGCGGCGCTAGTTTTGGCGAAAATTATGGCCCCATCGTGGTGGCTTCGAAACCGTTGCGCAAAGAAGAACTGGGGGGCAAACGCGTCGCTGTCCCGGGGCTAAAAACGACCGCATATCTCACCCTTAAACTCTTCCAGCCCGATTTCGAAGCCGTGGTAATGCCCTTCGACAAGATTATCGACGCCGTGAAAGCAGACGCGGTGGACGCCGGACTTCTCATTCACGAAGGCCAACTTCTTTTCCCGAAACTCGGCCTGCATCGCGTTATCGACCTCGGCGTCTGGTGGCATGAGCAAACCAATCTTCCCTTGCCGCTCGGGGGCAATGCTGTTCGTCGAGCGCTCGGCCCTCAACTCGGGCGTCAGATCGCGCGTACCATCCGCGATAGCGTGGAATACGGCCTCGAACATCGCGAAGAAGCTCTCAATTACGCCATGCAATTCGCCCGCGACATGGAAACCGACACCGCCGATAAATTTGTCGCCATGTACGTCAACAGGTGGACCCTCGGCTACGGCGATCGTGGCAAACAAGCCGTCACCGAATTGATCAATCGCGGCACCGCCGCAGGCCTCCTCCCCGGGCCCCCATCCGTCGAATTCCTCAGCGAAGCATAAATGCCACCACGCTCGCTGCCCGCCTCTCGACACGGAGCACCGGGTATTTCACACCCAAAATTCGCGTGCGCGAATTGCGGCATTGCCCTTCGCGCCACTCATTTTGTCCCCACGAAAAAAACTAAATCTGCTCTCCTCCGCGGTTTTCTCCTGACACTTGTTCTGTTGCTCCCGACCGCTCGCAGCCAGGCGCAAACCGCCGCCGAACTCCAGCACCACGCTGCGAAAAACGTCAGCACATCGGACACCTGGCCGCAGCAAGCGGTCCGCGGTTCGCACGCCATGGTCGCCACCGACGAAGTGCTCGGCTCGCAGGCCGGCGTTGCAATTTTGAAGCAGGGCGGTAATGCCGTGGATGCCGCCGTAGCAGTCGCATTCGCACTCGCGGTGGTCCAGCCCGCAGCGGGAAACCTCGGTGGTGGCGGGTTTATGCTCGTGCGCCTCGCCGATGGCAAGACTAATTTCTTCGACTATCGCGAAGTTGCTCCCGCCAAAGCAACTCGTGACATGTACATCCAGGACGGCAAACTCATTCCCGACGCCAGCACGCTGGGTTATCGCTCCGTCGCCGTTCCCGGCACGGTCGCGGGTCTGGAATTGGCGCTGAAAACCCACGGCACCATGACGCTTGCGCAGGTAATGGCTCCCGCCATTCGCCTGGCCAAAGACGGATTTCCCGTCACTGAAAAACTTGTCCGCGAATTCGACGAAGAAAAATGCGGCCTGGAAAAATTCTCTGTCAGCAAACGCATCTTTCTCTCCAAGGCTGGAAATCAAAACCGTCCGTACAAAGTCGGAGACATATTCCGCCAGCCGGAACTTGCAGCCACTCTCGAACGCATCGCCAAAAACGGCGCTGCTGATTTTTATCGCGGCGAGACTGCGCGGATGCTCGTGGCAGACATGCAAAAAAACGGCGGCATCATCACCCCCGAGGACTTGGCGAATTATAGGCCGAAAATTCGCGAAGTTCTCCGTGCTCACTATCAAATCGAAGCCCACGGCTGGGACATTCTCACTTCGCCGCCTCCCAGCTCCGGGGGCGTCGCGATCATTGAAGCCCTTAACATCCTCAAACAAACGCAGCTGAAAGGCTGGGACGATTTGCAAAGCGTGCGCATGGTGCTGGAAGCCATGCGCCGCGTGTTCGCGGATCGCGCCGCTTACTTGGCCGATCCTGATTATTCAAATGTTCCTGTCGCTGGTCTCACTAGCGAGTGTTATGGTCAGGAACTATTCGCCACCATCGATCCCCAACGCGCATCTTCAAGCAAGGAAATCAAAGCCGGCACACCACACATCTGCGGAATTTCCGCCGGTCAAACCGTCGCGCCCAACACGGTGGTAAGCCTCGGCGAAGGTCCACACACCACGCACTTCTCGGTGGTGGATGCCGCAGGCGACGCCGTGGCCAGCACCTACACACTAAATGACAGCTACGGATCGCACGCCACCAGCTCCGCAGGATTTTTGCTCAATGACGAAATGGATGACTTCACCACGCAACCTGGCGTGCCCAATGCGCTCTTCGGCTTGATACAATCCGACGCCAATGCCATTGCGCCCAGTCATCGCCCACTCAGTTCCATGACCCCCACCATACTGTTGCGCGACGGCAAATTGAGCTTTGTTACCGGCTCACCGGGAGGCCCCACGATAATTTCCGCAACACTCTTGAGCGTCATCAACTGGATGCGTCTCGGCATGGATGCGCAAGCGGCGATAAATGCCCCGCGTTTTCATCATCAATGGCTGCCCGACGAAGTTGTGATGGAAAGGGAATTTTCTCCGGCATTCGAGCAGGCCCTAAATGCCGACGGTTATGCCACCAAACGCAAGGGACACATAGGCCTGGTAAATGCCATTGGCATTGACGCGCAGAATGGCGACCGCCTCGGAGCCGCTGATCCCCGGGACTACGGCTCGGCCATGGGCTACTAGCTTGAACGCCGAACGGAAATATTTTGCTGAACACTCTTGTTATTCTCGCGTCAACGAAGCCAACTCTTCAAAGCGTAAGGCGTTTCTAGGAATATAATTCTCGGGACAACTTATGCGCAGACTCCTCTCCTCTTACCCCTTTATATCTCGCAAAGTAACTCCTGAACTTTTGGGACAGATCGCCAACGCCGGCTTTGAAGGGGTGGAGCTTTTTTGTTCGCGCAGTCATTTCGATTACACCTCGCGCGCACAAATCCAGGCCATGGCTGAAGCTCTCAACACCCAGAAACTTACGCTCGAATCGCTGCACGCTCCGAATAGCCGCGATCTCAGCGCCACCCGTGAGGGTGGTACGCCGCTCTCTATCTGCGAGGTCGAGCGCGTGCGCCGCATTGAAGCCATGGACGAACTGAAGCGCGCCATAGATGTCGCGGAAGATTTACCGTATTCGCGCATGATTCTGCACATGGGAGGCTCGCGGGAAACTGCCGACCCGCGTAAACGAGACGCCGCGTTCAGCACCCTGGAGCATCTCGTTCTGCACGCCCACCATTGCGGCGTGACTCTGTGTCTCGAAAATACCCCCAGCGAAATGGGCGATCCGGCTTACCTACGCACTTTTGTGGATGAGACGCGGCTGTCCGGCTTACGCTTTAATTTTGACGTCGGCCACGCGCATCTTTGCGATGGGCCTGCGGAAGAACGCATCGACAAATGTTTCGAGCCCATGCGCGATCTCGTCGCCAGCGTACACCTGCACGATAATCACGGCGAAAAAGACGAGCATCTTCTACCCTATGCCGGGACCATCGACTGGCCCGCAGCCATCAAGTTGTTTAAAACCTCTGCCGAAGGCGACAAACTTCCCATCGTGCTCGAATTAAAAGAAAAAACCGGTCACGACGCGCCCGCCGCAGTCCAATTGCTGGAATCCGCGCGCGAAGCCATGGACAAATTCGAGGAAGAATGGGGTTAGCCCTCAAAGGCTGTCGACTTTTCAACTTTTCAAGCCGCCACTGCTAAAATACTTGTGAGCAAACAATCTGCTTCGATTCGGTCCTGTCTCCATTTCTACTTGGGTCGGCCGCGAAGATTTGCGAATTCAGGAAAACTAACGAATGCCCATTATTTCCATCGAAGAAGCCGGCAAATACGAAGGACAGGAAGTCACGATACGCGGCTGGCTCTACAATTTGCGCGAATCCGGCAAGCTGATGTTTCCGATTTTTCGCGACGGGACTGGAATCATTCAGGGCGTGTGTGCGCTCAAGGAAAACCCTGAAGCGTTTGAAGCATTGAAAGGTCTCACGCAGGAATCCAGCGTCATCGTCACCGGGAAAATTCGCGCCGAGCAGCGCGCTCCGGGCGGATTTGAGATGGGCGTTTCAAAAATTCAGGTGCTTCAGAAGGTTTCGGAAGCTCAACCGTATCCCATTCAGCTCAAGGAGCACGGCGTCGATTTTCTTCTCGATCATCGCCACCTGTGGATTCGTACTCCGCGGCAAGCCAGCATTTTACGCATACGCGCGGAAGCCATTCGCGCCGCGCGAAATTTCATGGACAGCCAGGGCTACATCCTCACCGACGCCCCGATGTTTACGCCCGCGGCCTGCGAAGGCACGTCCACGCTTTTTGAAGTGAATTATATTGATGACCAGAAAGCGTATCTCACGCAGAGCGGCCAGCTTTACATCGAAGCTACGGCTATGGCGCTCGGCAAGGTTTATAGCTTCGGCCCTACGTTTCGCGCGGAAAAATCAAAGACCAGGCGCCACCTAACGGAGTTCTGGATGCTTGAACCGGAGGCCGCTTACGCTGAACTCGGCGACATGATGAACCTCGCCGAAGGTTTGGTGAGCGCCGTAGTGCAATCGGTAGTGAAAAATAAATCGCGCGAGCTCGAAATGCTGAAGCGCGACACAAAAAAACTGGAAAACGTGAAGCCACCTTTTCCGCGTATCAGCTATGAAGAAGCTATCGGCATTCTCAACAAACACAATAATCCCACAAAGTTCGGCGACGACATTGGCGGAGACGAAGAGACCATCGTCTCCAATGAATTTGACCGGCCCGTCATGGTCCATCGTTACCCGGCGTCCATTAAAGCGTTTTACATGCAGCCAGATCCGCTGCGTCCCGATCTCGCGCTTGCGTTTGACGTGCTTGCGTCCGAAGGTTACGGAGAAATTATCGGCGGCAGCCAGCGGATTCACGATTACGATTTGCTGGTGAAGCGCCTGCATGAATACAAATTGCCGGAAGAACCATTTCAGTGGTATCTCGACCTGCGCCGCTATGGCAGCGTGCCGCATGCGGGATTTGGTCTTGGCCTTGAACGCACCGTGGCGTGGATTTGCGGAACGGAGCACATCCGGGAAGCGATACCCTTTCCGCGCATGATTTACCGGGTATATCCTTAATATCCGCTAAAGAAAGAACACTGTATGGGGCAAAAAGTCAGGATTATCGGTGTGCCCATGGACCTGGGGCAAAGCCGCCGCGGCGTGGACATGGGGCCATCAGCATTGCGTGTCGCGGGATTGCAGGCACGCCTGAAACAATTGGGTCATCAGGTCGAAGACATCGGCAATATCCCCGTCAAGCAACCAGAAGAAATGCCGGTCGGGGAAAAGCGCGCCAAATACATGACGGAAATCGCCGAAACCTGCAAAGATCTGGCCGAAATTGTTCAAAAATGTTTGGAAGAGAAATTCGTGCCCCTAATTCTTGGCGGCGACCACTCTATTGCCGCGGGCGCAGTCAGTGGTGTGGCAGCGTATTTTCGCAAAGAGAAAAAACAAATTGGCTACATCTGGCTCGATGCGCATGGAGACATGAACACGCCGGAATCTTCGCCATCTGGAAACGTGCATGGGATGCCGCTGGCCGCGGTGATGGGCTACGGCGCGCCGGAATTGGTCGATCTGCTTGGTTTCAAACCAAAGGTGGAACCGCAAAATATTGTTCTGGTTGGCGTGCGCGACCTGGACCTTCAAGAGCGACGACTGGTCAAAAAATCCGGCGTGCGCGTATTTACCATGCGCGATATCGACGAGCGGGGCATGCGCGAAGTGATGGCCGACGCTCTCAAGTACGCTACGGATGATACCGATGGAATTTCAGTCAGCCTGGACATGGATTTCGTCGACCCATCCGACGCACCCGGTGTCGGTACCCCAGTGCGCGGCGGAGTGACCTACCGTGAAGCTCACCTGGCCATGGAAATGATTGCAGACAGCGACGCGATGGCGTCTATGGAAGTGGTGGAAATTAATCCAGTGATTGACGAGCACAACCGGACTGCGCTGCTCGGCGTGGAATTGATTCTCTCCGGCCTGGGGCAAAAAATCCTGTAGGACTGAACGTCAATACTTGCAAGCGTCGTCTGAAATCCCGAAAGAAAGGCCGCGTAGTTTGTGGCAACCATCCAAACTTTTTATCCGCCGAGTGCGCCGCTCGCGCCTTTGGGTAATTCGATCTGATATTTGGTGCGCGCTTTTTCTTGATGTTGCTCCAGGGCCAGGTCAATAAATTTGCTGACTAATTCGCGGAAGGGAATGCCGTTCGCTTCCCACAATTTCGGGTACATGCTGATAGAAGTGAAACCGGGAATAGTGTTCACTTCGTTCAAAAAGATTTTTCCACCGCGCTTTTCGATAAAAAAGTCCACGCGCGCCATGCCACTCAATTCGAGTGCACGAAAGGCTGTTACCGCCATCGATTGAACTTTCTTCACTTCCGCTTTCTTCAATTTCGCCGGGATCAGTAGCTTGGTGCCTTCTTCTAAATATTTCGCGGCGTAATCGTAAAACTCCCGATGCGGCACGATTTCGCCGGGAATGGATGCACGCGGATCGTGATTGCCCAGAACCGAAACTTCAATTTCGCGAGCCCTTACCGCGCGCTCCACCATAATTTTCATCGCGAATTCCGCGGCTAAATCGAGCGCGGGGCCCAGCTCGGCGCGGGAATGGACTTTGGTCATGCCCACGGAGGAGCCCAGCGTGGCGGGCTTCACAAAAACGGGATATTTAAATTTTTTCTCGATGGCGCGGCGGATTTCTTTCGGCTGGCGTTCCCAGTCCGCGCGTTGCACCGCGATCCACGGCACCACCGGAATCCCAGCCACTTGCATCAATTTCTTGGCCACGTCTTTGTCCATGCCAATCGCGGAGCCCAAAACTCCCGCGCCCACAAACGGCAGGCCGGCAAGCTCGAGCAGGCCTTGCATGGTGCCATCTTCACCGAAGGTTCCGTGTATCACCGGAAACACCACATCCAATTTTTGCCCCTGCGGACTTCCGTCGAGGGGCATCAAGGCCGATTCGGTGGGGTCGGCACTCATCAGCACGCGTTGACCGGAGCGCAAAACTTCTGGCAGCATTTTCTGCGCACCTGCGCCAATCAGCCAGTGGCCTTCCTTGGTAATGCCGATGGGCACCGCTTCGTATTTTTGAGGATCGAGCCCGCGAATAATGGAGGCGGCCGAGGCCAGCGAAACTTCATGTTCGCCAGAACGCCCGCCAAAGAGCACGCCGACGCGCAGCTTTCGTGAATGACCGTTCAGTGGTACTTGCATTCGCTTAGGATGGACTATTCTGGCGGGAAACTTAAGGACTTGTCTTTGGTAAGCACCCAAACGCTTACTACCCTGGTTTTACGGCTTTTTTCCTCGTCGCCGGCATCGGGAAGGGGTGAAAAGGGACTGATCGCTACCCGCACGGCAATCGCGTTCGCTTTCGGGGGTGCGTTTACTTTCAAAATTTTATAGCTCTTCACCGGGCCGTAGTAGCCCTGCGGGCCCCAGTCGGCCATGAAATCTTTCATAGCGTAACTGGGTCCCGGTTTCCACAAACGGTAAGCGGTGTCGGTATCTCCAGCGACCAGCGCGTCAAAGAAATGTTCGCCGGCGCGTCTTTCCGGGTAGTAGCGAAACGCAAAATATAAAAGAACGACGATGAAGAGAGCTAACGCCCCAATCGTAAAAGCCATGGCACGGGACTTCGTAGATTTTTCGGCAGGTGGATCAAATAACGTCATGGTTTTCTCCTGCCCCGCGAGCAGTGAAAATCAGTATAGCGTAAGCGTGTATTTCTTCGAGCAGGTGGCTGATCAAAATATCTAGCTGGCGGGTGGAGAGCCTTGTATCAAGTCGGCTGCTGGAGAGAACGAAGAGAGATTTCTCCGCTGCGCAGACCGCCACCTTCGCAGGAGCGAAGGTGGAAGAAAAGGTGTCGGTCTGCTTCGGTCGAAATGACAAGTTTGCGGCGATGCGCTGGGCTCAAATGCGAAATTCGAGTCGCTAATCGGTGGTAATCTTGGCTTCTTCCGGCAGCATTACCGGGATGTCATCCCGAATGGGATAGACCCGCTTGCATGGCTGGCATTTAAGTCCCGAGCCATCGGGCAAGAGCTTTACAGGAGCCTTGCACAGAGGGCATACCAAGATATCTAACAAATCCTGTCGCACTACCATGCCCAAGCCTCCGCGCAGAAGTTTGACGCGAATGCGACTTTATCAAAGCGACGGCACGCGCGGCAAACCGCTTTTCGCATCTGCTTTTCCCTGCCTAAGTGAACATATAAAATGCGCTGATGATCCACTCGGTCGAGATTGTTTTTCTGACGATGCTGCTTTTCGTGGTGGCTTTCGCCGCGCTGGCGCAAAAACTGCAGACTCCGTATCCCATTGTGCTGGTGGTCGCGGGGCTGATACTGGGTTTTGTCCCCGGAATCCCGAGGATCCCTCTTAATCCCGACGTGATTTTTCTGTTGGTCTTACCGCCACTGTTGTACTCCGCGGCGTGGCTTACCTCCTGGCGGGAATTCAAATACAACCTGGCTAGCATTCTTCTATTGGCGTTCGGGCTGGTGGGTTTCACGGTGTTGGGCGTGGCATATAGCGCGCACTGGATGTTTTCGGGATTCGACATGCGGCTTGGATTTGTCTTGGGAGCGGTGGTGGCCACTACCGACGCGATTGCCGCTACGGCGATATTCAAGAGGGTAGGTCTACCCAAAACGATCGTCGATATTCTCGAGGGCGAGAGTTTGATGAATGACGCTACCGGATTGCTCGCGCTCGAATTCGGGGTGGCGATGGTTGTGAACGGTCAAACACCTACGGTCTCGTTCGGAGTGCTACGGCTCGTTTATTTGATCTTCGTGGGACTGGCGACGGGACTGGTTGTGGGATTACTCGTCAAATGGATTGAGCCACACATTGATGATGGCCCGATCGAAATTGTGATCAGCATTTTGATTCCTTACTCGGTATATCTCGCCGCGGAGGCGGTCCACGCGTCGGGAGTAATGGCCGTGGTGGCCTGTGGATTGTATTTAAGCCGGCAGAGTTCTCAGCTGTTTTCCGCGAGCGTCCGGCTGCAAACCTGGGCGGTGTGGGACTCCATGACATTTGCGATTAATGGTGTGGTGTTTGTGCTGATCGGGTTGCAGTTGCCCTATGTGCTAGCCGGGATTCGGGAATATGGCGTGCGCCAACTGGTGCTGTACGGGGTGTTGTTCAGCGTTATCGTGATCGTGCTGCGGCTTTTGTGGATGTACCCCGGAGCGAATCTTGCTCACTTCGTGCGCTCGCATTTTCTTCATCAGAAGAATCCGCGTCCGACTCCAAAACAGATCTTTGTTGTGGGCTGGACGGGCATGCGTGGAGTAGTCGCTTTGGCGGCGGCAATTTCTTTGCCGGAAACGTTGGCGAATGGCAGGGAATTCCCGGAGCGGAATTTGATTATATTTCTGACCTTCAGCGTTATTTTTGTGACGCTTGTGCTGCAAGGGCTCACGCTGCCTCCGCTGATCCGGATGCTAGGACTAGCCGTGGGGCACGGGAACGACGCCGAAGAAGAAGAGGAAGCGCGGAGAATTATCACTAGCACGGCAATCGCACATCTCGAAGAAGCCCGCGGACAAGATGTGCCAGACTTCGATTCGGTGTACGACGACATTGCGCGTCGATATGCGCGGCGGCTTGCGAGCCTAACCAAAGAGGGGACCGAAGGAGATGCTATGAGCAACCGGGAGTTGGAACGCTACCGCACCATTCTAGGAGAACTTTTACCGCTGGAACGAAAGACCGCGGTCAGGCTGCGGAATGAAGGGCGTATCAATGACGACGTCCTGCGCAAGATCGAACATGAGTTGGATTTGAGTGAATCGCGATTGGCGTTGAACTAGGACTGATTGCCGGGTTGATTCGCGGCGATGTTCAGAGCGCCTTAATCAGAACTGTCAATCGGGTTCCTGGTGGGTGACGATGTGAACATCCACGGCGGGAGCGTCGCGCAAAAAACGGTGGATGGCTGATAAGTAGAAAAGTTTGCGTAAGCCTTTCACATCGGCGCGACCAAAAATTACTTGCGTGACGTGTTTTTCGCGGGCGAATGCCGCCATGGTATCCGCGACATTTTTACCTTTTATGCGCACGACTTTTGCGCCCAAGTCTCCAGCGAAGCGAATGTTGGCTTCTAAAGATTTGTGGCCGTGGCCCTGATTTTCGGCGCCGGTGTCTACGTGGACGACGTAGAGTTCGGCATCCAGACGCCTGGCCATGCGGGCGCCGCGAGCGATCAAGTATTGGCCAGAGGGGTTCGAACTGATGCAAACGGCCAATCTTTCGCGTACCGGCCAGGTTTTTTCTATGTCCTTGGCAGCCATGTAGGATTCCAGGCTGCGATCGACGTGTTCGGCGACCTGGCGGAGGGCCAGTTCGCGGAGAGCGATTAAATTGCCGCGACGAAAAAAATTGTGCAGCGCCTGATGCACTTTGTGTTTGGAATAAACGTCCCCGCGCTCCATGCGTTGCTGAAGCGCTTCCGGGGTGAGGTCCACCATGACGGTTTCGTTAGCCATTAAGGGAACCCAGTCGGGAACGGTTTCGCGCACGGTGACGCCGGTAATGCTGTGAACGGTGGGAGCGAGGCTTTCCATGTGTTGAATATTTAAAGTGGAAAGCACATCGATTTTGGCATTGAGAAGTTCGAGCAGGTCTTCATAGCGCTTGCGATGCTTGCTGCCAGGAATATTGGTGTGGGCCAACTCATCCAGCAGAACGACTGCAGGGCGGCGGGCGATGATGGCGTCCACGTCCATCTCTTCGAACATGGTGCCCTTATATTCGATGCTGCGGCGAGGCACGGTTTCCAGCTCGGGCACGAGGTCTGCAACGCCTTTGCGGCCGTGAGTTTCGATGAAGCCGATCACCACATCTTCACCGCGGTTGTGGCGGCGAATCCCTTCGCTCAACATGCCGTAGGTTTTTCCCACTCCGGGCGCATAGCCCAGAAAGAGTTTGAAAATACCCTTGGACTTCTCCGGGGTGCTAGCTTTCTCCAGCCAATCTTCAGGTGTTTTCGGCATTGGGGGCCTTACACCGTCCAGGTATGAGCGGCTGAGCTAGAATACTGCGGTGTCCTCACGTCTTCCTATTCGCTTCCTGCATGCGGTCGTGGCACTTGGCATTTTGGCCGCGATTACCTTTTTTTACCGTGATGTACTTCGCGTCAATCAAACCACGGTAGCGCTTACTTTTGTCGTTGCGATTTTAGCAGTTTCGAGCTTTTGGGGCTTCACGGTTTCCGCTTTCATGTCGTTGGCGGCGATGCTGGCGTTCAATTATTTTTTTCTTCCGCCGGTGGGCACATTTATCATCTCCGATCCGCAAAACTGGGCAGCCTTGTTTGCCTTTCTAGCAGCGTCGCTGATCGCCAGCCAACTCGCTGCTCGCGTGCGCAAGGAAGCGGACGAAGCGCAACGCCGCCGCAATGAACTGGAGAGGCTTTACACCTTCAGTCAAACATTGCTGGTGTCAGGTAACGTGATTACGTTGCTCAACGCCATTCCCAGTCACATCGTAGAAACATTTGAAGTGGGAGCAGCAGCGCTTTACCTGGAAAGCAAAAACAAATTTTATCACTCGGGAGGAGCGTCGCATTTCGCGGATGAAGAGCTAAAGCGAGCGACCGCGCGGGATGAGCCGTTGCGCGATCCAGGGCGCAGCCTGTCTTTTGTTCCGGTGCACCTGGGCGCCCGCGCGATCGGGAGTCTGGGAATCTCGGGTCAAATGTTATCGCGGGAAACGCTGGACGCGCTGGGTTCCATGATTGCCATCGCGTTTGAACGGGCACGCGCGGTGGAAGAACTGGGGAAAACAGAGGCAGCCAGGGAAGGCGAACGATTGAAATCAGCGCTGCTGGATTCGGTGACGCATGACTTCCGGACGCCGCTGACGTCCATCAAGGCGTCGGTGACCAGTTTACTTTCCGAACGCCATGTGGCGGATACTCAAAAACGCGAGCTACTGACGGTAATCGACGAAGAGTGCGATCGCTTGAACCAGCTGGTTGGCGATGCCGCGGAAATGGCGCAACTGGATGCCGGCGAATTTGAATTGGATTTGGCGCCGAATTCGATGAACGAGATCGTTTCGGCGGCGCTCTCGTGTTGCAAAACAGTGTTGGGACCGAGAACGATACGCATGGATGTTCCGGAGACGCTTCCGTCGGTGCGCGCCGACTTCAATCGCATACGGGACGTGCTGGTGCGCTTAATCGAAAATGCGGACGCGTATTCGCCAAAGGACCAGCCGATTACCATTACTGCTGAAGCCAGCGGCAATGTGGTGCTTACCAGCGTCGCCGACAACGGGCCAGGAATCGAGGACATGGAGCTGGGACTGATTTTTGACAAATTTTATCGTGGCAAGGATCAGCGTTACCTTGTTCAGGGAACGGGGATGGGGTTGCCGATCGCAAAAGCAATTATTCAGGCACACCACGGAACGATCAGCGTTGCCAGCCAGCGCGATCATGGCTCGGTCTTTTCTTTCACCCTGCCGATCGATTCATCGGCGAGCAAGGCGCGATGAAAGCCGCGACGATTCTGGTGGTGGATGATGAACCGCAAATCCGGCGTGTATTGCGCACCACGCTTAGCGCGGAAGGCTACACCATCCTGGAGGCGCGCGATGGCACGGAGGCGTTTGAGAAAGTACGCAACGCCAAGCCTGATCTGATTCTTCTGGATATGAATATGCCCGGATTGGACGGGCTGCAGATCTGCCGGGAGATTCGCAGCGATTCGGAAGTTCCCATCATCATGCTCACGGTACGAAGCGCAGAGAAAGACAAGGTCCGAGCGCTTGACGCTGGAGCCGACGATTACGTGGTGAAACCATTTGGTATTCAGGAATTGCTGGCGCGCGTTCGCGCGCTGCTGCGGCGTGCGGCGGAAGATCAGGATGTCGCCACGCTGGTATCCAAGGAACTCAATTTTGATTTTGAAAAGCACGACATTCTGGTGCGCGGGGTGCAAATTCATTTGACGCCAAAGGAATTCGCGGTGCTGAAGGAATTGGTGGTCGCCGACGGGCGGCCCATATCACATCGCAGGTTGTTGCAATCCGTTTGGGGGCCTGAGTATGGCGAAGAAACGGAATCGCTGCGTGTGGTGATCAACCAGCTTCGAAAGAAAATAGAACTCGATCCCGCCAAGCCAAAATATATTCACACCGAACCCTGGGTGGGTTACCGGTTCAACCGGCCCGCCGACGCGAGAAGGCCAGGATCGAAAGAGAACGTATGAATTTCACAAGTAATGGACAGGCTCACCGTGAACCTTCCTTCGCTAAATAGACGGAGAGATCAAAGTTTAAGATGGGTTTGTTTTGTTGCGCGGATTAGTCCGGGAAGTTGAGGCGCTCTTGGAGAGCGATGAAGCGAGGATTAGATCGCAACGGGTCAAGCTCCGGCTCAACCTTGAGAAAGACCAGGCCGTTGGAGTGATCCGCAAACGCCTTTTCCATCCAGTCTATGGCCGTTTCGGTTTTGCCTAACGCGATGTACACGACGCCGACATAAAACGGAGAAACATACTGCTTTTTGGACTGCGCCATCAGTTGCTGGAGAAGGCGCAGCGCTTCCTCCTGATTGCCGGAGAGCGCGTCAGCATGGGCCAAGGCGGAGATCATCAGTGGACTGTTGTGGGAAAGTTCAACGGCCTTTTGCAGCTCGGCGCGGGCGAGATTGAATTCGCGCTTTTGCTCGTAGGCCTGGCCGAGGATGAAATGCGGCCATTCGTAGGAGGGATCCAATTCCAGAGTATCGCGGAGTTGCGCGATGGACCGATCGTACTGACGCGCGAGATACAAACGCCAGCCCAAACTCGAATTAATGCTGATGGAAAGCGGGTCGAGCTCGCGAGCTCTCTTTATTTGTTCGAGACTTTCGTCAAAGCGACCCATGGCAATGGAATAGAGCGAATATCGCTGGTAGGCGGTTGCGTATCTGGGGTCCATCTGAATGGCCCGTTGGAAACCTTGCGCTGCGCCGGCCCAATCCCAGTCATAGTTGAATTTCGCGGTGGCGAGGGAAGTTTCCGCCTCGGCGAGACTGGGATCGATTTCCAGCGCGCGAATCGCGGCGGCTTTAGCTTTAGGTGCAGCTTCGGCGGCCGGCAAACTGCCGTATATAGTCGCGCCGATAATTCCGTAACAGTCCGCCAGTCCCGCATAGGCCAACGCATACTGCGGGTCTCTGCGGGTGGCGTCTTCAAAGTATCCGATGGCCTTTGTGAAGCCTTCGCTGGATCGTCGGTTCCAATAATAGCGGCCCTTCAGATAATCCTCGTAAGCGTCGGGGCTGACTGAGGGGTTTTTGGCCAAGCGCTGTTTGTCTTCGGGACTGAGGTTGATACGAATCTCGTCGACGATGGCGGAAGAAACTCGATTTTGCAGAGCGAGCACGTCGCCAATCTGGCTTTCATAGGTGTCGGCCCAGAGATGATGATCGGTGGAGACTTGAACGAGTTCGGCGGTGATACGCACGCGGTTTCCGGCCTTTAACACCGTGCCCTCAACGACGGCATCGACTTTCAGGTCACGGGCGATTTCAGAAAGCGGCTTGTGCGTGCCCTTATACGCCATGGCGGTTGACCGAGAGATGACTCGCAACGAACGTATCTTGGCCAGATTGGCAGTGAGCTCATCGGTCATGCCATCGGCAAAATAATCCTGTTCTGCGTCGCCAGACAAATTCTCTAGAGGCAACACGACCAGCGACATGTTGTGTGCGGGATTTATTCCGGACTCCCAACCTCTCACGAAATGCACGGCTAAGCCGGAAAGTACTGCAAAAACCAACACGGCCGCAGACATCAGCGCAATCCGTGGCAGGGTTAGCCAGTTGTTGGCCTCAGGGCGACTGACCAGTTGGTGGTGATCAGCGGATAGCTGCGCCGGAACATCGGAAGTGTGTAAAGCCGTTGAAGAATTCGCCTGCGGGTCCCCGCTAAGATTTGATTTTGGGCCCGCGTGGATTTCTTCTACGGGCGCAATGAAGCGGTAGCCGCGTCGCGGCAATGTTTCGATGAAGCGCGGTTTGTCGTGTGAGTCGCCGAGCGCTTCGCGCAAACGCATCACGGCGTTGTTCAATCCGTGATCGAAGTCCACAAAGGTATCGCCCGGCCACAGACGTTCGCGAAGTTCATCACGGGTGATTACTTCACCAGGTTGTTCCAGGAGTATGGCGAGAATCTGAAAAGGTTGCTCGGCCAGTTTCAGGCGTAGTCCGTGCTTACGTAGCTCGAACGCCTTGAGATCGATCTCAAATACGCCGCAACGAACTATCTTGGAAGCATGGGAGGTGTGCTGCATTCGGCCGAGAACCCGTCGGGAGTATAGCTCCGTGAAGCGCGGAGCGTCAAAAAAGCTCGTTACTCGGCGTGCTAAGTCCCGGGTTTTCTGTGGTAAGGCCGGAGATGCAGAAAGGGCTTCGATAGGACGCATTACGGATTGTGTTAATTCGCGGAAGTACGCAGAGTGTCGCCACTAAATCGCCGCCGGTCGAATGCGATTGGACACTCGCGCACCTATGGACCGTGAGTCCAGCGGTCAAGGTTAACGGTGTGCGAACGGGGAGGGAAATATGTCTTTGTTATCAAAAATGCCGCTACGACTGCACCTGCTGGTGGGGCTCCTGGTGATCGGGGGTTTCCAGATGGCTTGGGTAGCACCCGCCAAAGCGCAGGTCGCCGGCGCCACGCTATCTGGGTTGGTGACCGACGATCAAGGCGGTCCGGTCGCGAACGCCACGGTCAGTGTAAAGAACGCAGGTACCGGGGTTGCACGAGAAGTGAGCTCCAACTCGGATGGAATTTATTCGGCACCCAACCTACTGCCGGGCGAATACGAAGTTACTGTGACCGCTACAGGGTTTCAGACTTTGACGGAGAAGGGCATCACCCTCACAGTT
>DATBBY010000080.1:0-21207 GCA_036270765.1 Candidatus Acidiferrum sp. | reverse complement strand
TCCCTTGTATGACGATTGCGTTTCCACGCCGGTTATCGGCACGGCAAAGAAGACGCGCATCAGCATGACCGGCAAAAATGTTGGCGACTTGCTGAACGCCAAGGGCATCACGTGGGGTTGGTTTCAGGGCGGTTTCGGAGCAACCAGCAGGCTAGCGGATGGGACAGCAGTCTGCGCTGCGGTAACGTCCAGCCTCGCGGGACCCACGAGCGATTACATTCCGCATCATGAGCCTTTCATGTATTACTCGCAGACGGCTAACCAGCATCACCTGCCGCCAAGCTCTCCCGCTGCGATTGGAAAGACCGATCAGGCCAATCATCAGTATGACCTGAGCTACTTTTTCAAAGCACTCAGCGAGGACAAATTGCCAGCGGTCAGCTTCATCAAAGCCAAGGGCGCGCAGGACGGCCACGCTGGATATTCTTCACCGCTCGATGAACAAAACTTCGTGGTGCAATTGATCAACCAATTGATGCAGAGCAAGGAGTGGAGCGAAACCGCGGTAATCATCGCGTATGACGATTCCGATGGTTGGTACGATCACCAGATGGGGCCGATCGTTATGCAATCGGACGTTTCGGACGATCAACTTACGGGACCTGGAACCTGCGGGGTTACTCCCGCGGGCGGCACGCCGGGGCGTTGCGGTTACGGGCCACGGTTGCCGCTGCTGGTGATCTCTACCTATGCCAAGCAGAATTACGTGGATCACCGGGTAACCGATCAAAGCTCGGTTCTGCGGTTCATCGAAGACAACTGGGAATTGGGACGCCTCGGCGATGGTTCTCTGGACGAAAAAGCCGGGACACTCAATGGACTGTTTGACTTTGACGGTGGTGGCAAAGCCGGCAAGTTGATTCTCGACCCAGCCACGGGGCTGGTCGCGAAGGACTAATATCGTCAACTTGCGGGCGCGAAACGCCCGCATTCAGCATTCAGAAATAGGGAGCCGCTCATAAAATGGGCGGCTCTTTTTTTGGGCCGCGGCCATTTTATTTCGCGGTTTCTGAGGGGCGCAGCGGACACTGCAAGCATTGCTTTCACATGCACGCAATGTCCAGCTACACTTGTTACGTTATGAAGGCCAAAAAATTCGTTAAAGAAGCAGCACAACTTGCGGCGCCGTACCGTATCACGCAAGGCGAGAAGTTTCGTTTGAAAGACCACGATCCAGAAGATACCGGCGGCATGAAGGACAAACGGGAAGCACATGGCCTGCTGCAGCACAGTGTCGAAATGTTGCGACATTTGCAGGAAAAGCTTTACGCACAGGACCGTTGGGGAATGCTGGTGATCATTCAGGGCATGGACGCGGCTGGAAAAGACGGGTTGATCAGCCATGTGATGTCCGGAGTGAACCCGCAAGGCTGCGACGTGTGGTCGTTCAAGGAGCCCAGCAAAGAAGAGCTGGATCACGATTTTATGTGGAGATGTCACAAGGTAGTTCCGCAGCGCGGCAAGATCGGTATGTTCAACCGCTCTTATTACGAAGAAGTTTTGGTGGTGCGCGTTCATCTAAACGTCTTACAAAATGAGAAATTACCGGAAAAGCTTATTACGAAAAACATCTGGGAAGAACGGTACCAAGATATCAACGCGTTTGAACGCTACCTGACACGCAACGGCATCGTGGTGTTGAAATTTTTCCTGCATCTTTCAAAAAAGGAACAGAAAAAGCGCTTCCTTTCACGGCTGGACGACTCGGAGAAAAACTGGAAGTTCTCCATGGCCGACGTGAAAGAGCGCGGCTATTGGAAGCAATACCAGGACGTTTACCAGGCGACCATTCAAAACACTGCGACCAAGAACGCGCCCTGGTACGTGATCCCGGCGGACAATAAATGGTTTACAAGAGTGGTGGCGGCCTTGGCGATCGTCACGGAACTGGACTCGTTGAATCTGGCATTTCCGGATGTGGAGAAATCCAAGCGGAAAGAACTGGAAAAGGTGCGGGAATCGCTGGAACACGAAGACGATTAGGGCGGACTTTCAGTGGCAATTGCTGGGAGCAGGCTGGCCCGAAAATCTAGCGCGAATCCAACTTACTTGCTCGCCGACCGAATTTCCCAGGACTGCGCTGGAGTTGAGGCCTGGATAGTTGACGAAAAGAACATGATCTTTCTGCTCGCAGAGCTGGCCCACGAGGGCGTCAGTGAGTGACGCCGGTACGTCGCCAGCAGTTTCGCCGCTGATGAGCAATACAGGACTAAAGTCCGGCTTACGGCCTAGCGCGTTCCTCGAAAAGAAATCTTTTATGTAGGGATTATTCTGCCAGCCAAGCTTCGCCAATTCGTTGGAGTCGGGTACTTGCGCTGAAGGCGCTTCACAGTTGTCGGCGAGATTTTTGTAAAGGGCAATGCCCTTCTCAGTCAGCATGTCGTCGATTGAGAATTGCGGATGCTGATTTTTAGTTCCTTGTGCCAAGAAAATTAGTATGGGGGACGACAGGCCCTGTGCAAGCTGCTGGAAAAATTCCGGTGGGTTCGCGGCGCCCAAAATTCCGATAGCTCCCAAAAACTCTTTGCTAGAGTTCTTTGGTAGAGCTTCAGCTACGCCAACGGCAACCCTCGAACCGTGGGCGTAACCGGCGACCAGCCACTTCGATCCCAGTTGCGGCAAAGCAGCGCGGGCCGCCGCAACAGAGTTGATCACGTCCTGCGCGTTGGACGGTACATCAAGGACCGCGTATGGAAAGTTAGTGCCCAATCCCGCGTAGTCGGAAGCTACCACGGCATAGCCTAAGCCCACGTACATGGAGAGCAGCGGACCCTCATTCAGGGTTTTTAATAACGAGGGCGCACATTGTCTTGCAGAGCCCGTTAAATCATGGGCCCAGGCGATGATGGGCCAGCCACCAGACGGCGGTGTTCCGCGCGGCAGCAACACTACTCCGGATGCGGCGACATCTTTGTCATGAGGAGAGCGGGAGTGATACAGAATGCGAACGGCTGATATTGTGTATGGCAAAAGATACTCGTAGAACGGTTCAGCGCGAATCAACTCACCAGGTTGGCCGGAGGGCAATGGGTCAGACGTGTCGTAGAAGTTTGTTAGGGGCAACCTGCGGGGTGTTTGAGAGGCCTTTGGATTCAAGACCTGGCTCGAAGCGAAGGCCGCCGAAGTCGCGAATAAAAGGGCTGCAACTGATAGCTTCAGATATGGCGAGCAGAATTTTGGCTTTGTAGATTTAAACCCTGAGCGAGAAACATCGATCACTTCGGGCTGCTACCAATCGGAAACAGATTCGGAGGCTTGACCCGCGTGTTTGAACTGATTGCGTTTAGCATGTGCGATTGCGGCGATTACCAGCCACATCAACGTGGGTGGGACGACCAACACTAATATCCCGCTGCGCAAGGCTTCAATCATCCGATGTCCCGCAGAAGCGGCCTGCGTATAGCAAAGGGCGCAGCTTTGCGAATACGCCGCGGGGGAAAAAACCAGTGTCGCGCAGACCGCAACGGCGATTGTGATGACCTGAAAAAGGCGCTTACACTTCACTGATCGCTCCTCGCACGCACTACCGTATCGAGGTGGCCGTTACTTGGCATAAGGGACACCGAGAAGAAGTCGGAAGCTATCTGTCCATCCATAATTGATAGCCGCAAGCACGAAGAGGGTAAAGATCGCAAACCCGATCATCGCATTGCGATTCTCAGACGCCAATCCCATGAAGTAAAGTACGCCAAGAGCCGCTCCGATAAAAGACAAGATCAAAAGTGCGCCCAATAATTCATGGGCGCCGGGGTGGCGATAGGTGACAAGGAGTTCTATCGCAGAAATAACCAGCATGCAGACGTAGACGACGTAATACTTGCTCGTTGCGCTTTGCTGTTGCGGTGCGTTTGTCATCACGGTTCCTTTCGCGATCTGAACTTCAGCCAGCCGCATTCATGAGATAGACCAAGGGCACCACAAACATCCACACGATGTTGATGAATTGCCAAAATAAGCCGCAGTTCTCCAGGTCAACGGCAGTGTAGCGGCCGCGCTTGTAACCCATTCCGACAATTACGAAGGCAATGAGCGCGGCGATTACGTGCAATAACTCGATGCCAGTGATGCTGTAGTACGCGCCGCCAAAGAGGCCGGTGCCCCACGGGTTTTTGTAGAAGGTGACGCCCTGGTGAATCATGATGAACCATTCGCGCAGGTGTAGCGCGACGAAGACGAGGCCCATCAGCAAGGTGATCATGGTAAGCCGGAAGGCTTCATCGCGTCGCTCTGCACGCGAAGCGCGGACAGCCAGCACCATGGTCAAACTGCTGGTGAGCATGATCAAGGTCATGATCATGACGCTGATGATGGTGCCGGATTGGTAGGGCCTGGGCCAATCGGGTTGAGCATTCCGGAGAAAACCGTAAGCGATCAGACATCCGGCAAAAGTCATGATGTCGGAAATAATGAATAGCCACATCGCCAATTTTTTTGCCGGAACGGCAAAGGGCGATGGCTCAAATACCGGGGCATGGTGCCCGTGTCCGGAACCTTCCAGGACTACTTCACTATGGCTCACGACGCCTCCTCATGATCGAGCGCGTTAAATTCTCATCCACAGCAGGGCGAAGAGATAGACCCAAAGCACGCCCATGAAATGCCAGTAATAAGCAGTCGCATCCAAGGTGCTGCGGCGCAACGTGGAGTGATTCAGTTTACCGATTACCCGAAGTAAACCAGCAAGGCCGCCCAGCACGTGCAATGCATGGATGGCGGTAAACACATAAAAGAAAGAACTGTTCGGATTAGTAGCCAGGTACAAGCCCTGCGCGCGCAGCTGCAGCCAAGCCATATATTGACTGACCACAAACAAGAGACCGAGGCCTAGAGTGAGATACAGCCAAAGCCGAGGGCTCTCAACGTGAGTTGCGCGTCCAGTCATGTATGCGGCGACATGGCGCCGGGCCACTTCGAGAGTTCCACTGCTTACCAGAATTACGAGGGTGCTGAAGAACAGAATGGGAGGCAAGGTTATGTGCCGCCAGTCTGAAGAAGCGCCTTGACGAACGATTAATGCGCTGGTTAAGGCGGCGAAAGACATGCAGATCGCCGCGATTCCCACCCAAATCGCGCTGGAGGATGGCGCGGGAGAATACTGGTCAACTACTTTCAGACCTCCATCCGCTGGAATGAAATCGTGCCCGCCGGAATTGCCGGCGCCGCCTAACTGAGGGCGCTTCGGTAGCGGTAGAGCTTCAGGTTCTGGAGGTGGAACGGTGGTAGCCATATTTTCGGTTTCAGAGGAACTCAATCCTCCGTCAACACCCAGTCGGAGACGGCTCGGGTGAGTCTTGCATAATGTAATCAGTCCCGGACGCGGTCTTTACGCCGTACTGATCCGCATCGTGATAAACGACCGGGTCCTTACCGCCAAAATTATTCCACGGTGGCGGCGAAGGCATAGCCCACTCGAGCGAAGTGCCTTCCCAGGGATTGGCGGGTGCCGGCGCCCCACGGAACAAGCTGTGAACCAGGTTGTACAGGAAAATGAGCTGCACCGCGCCGGTGAACAGAGCGGCGATGGTAATGAACTGATGCAGAGGAATGAGCGGCTTCAAGTAGTCATCGGTGAACGCCGAGTAACGGCGCACATTGGCAGCCCAACCAAGGTAGTGGAAAGGCATGAAGGTGCAGTAAGTACCGACGAAGGTTAGCCAGAAATGGACCTTGCCCAAAGTGTCGTTCATCATTCTTCCCGTCATCTTGGGGAACCAGAAATAGGTTCCAGAGAAGATTCCGAAAATTGCGGCCACGCCCATGACCATGTGGAAGTGTCCGACGACGAAGTAAGTGGCGTGCAGCATGATGTCGATGGATGGCTGAGCGAGGAAGAAACCGCTAACACCGCCAGTAACGAACATGGAAATAAAACCGAGCGCGAAGAGTGATGCGGCATTGATGCGGATTCTTGATCCGTAGAGACTGCCGATCCAGATGAGCACCAGCACGGTGGAAGGAATGGTGATCATCAGAGTGGGGAAAGAGAACACCAGCGATGAGAAGGGGTTCATGCCACTGACGAACATGTGGTGTCCGTACACCATATAACTCAAGAAAGCCAGGGCCCACATGGAGTAGAGGATGGCCTTCATGCTGACCATGGGGCGGCGCATGTTGGTGATGAGCACGTGAGTAACGATGCCCATGCCGGGTACGATGGCGATGTACACCTCGGGGTGACCAAAGAACCAAAAGAGATGTTGCCAAAGTAGTGTCGAACCACCGGAGTGCGGCACCAACTGGTCGTTGATTACCAAACCGGAAGCGATGAAGAAACTCGTGCCAGCTACGTGATCAAGAATCAGCAAAATGCACGCCGGCATCAAAACCGCAAAGGCGGTCAGACCCATGCAGGAGGTGATGAACCACGCCCATGCCGTGACGGGAAGGCGGTTCATGGTCATTCCCTTGCAGCGCATGTCGAGCACGGTGGAGATAAAGTTCAGAGCTCCAAGTAATTGTCCGATACAAAAAATACCAATGGCGGCGGCCCAGATAACCTGGCCGGTGCCCTGTCCCGGACCAGCGTCTTTTCCGATGGCGCTGAGCGGCGCGTACGCGGTCCAGCCAGAGAGCGGCGGCCCGTCAGCAGTAAAGAACGCGGTGACGAGAACACAAAAAGCGATGAAGGTGGTCCAGAAGGACATCATATTGAAATGCGGGAAAGGCATGTCTTCGGCGCCGACCTGGATGGGCAGAAAGAAATTGCCAAAGGCGGCGAAGGGCGCGGTAGTGAGCACGAAAAACACCATGAAGGTGGCGTGCATGGTCATGATTCGCAGGTACAGTTCCGGAGTCATGACACCGCCGGGCGCGCCATTTGGCGAGAAGGTCTGCAGTCCCGGAATAGCCAGGTCATTCCAGCCAAGGTGGATACGCATCAGCCAGGAAAGCCCCATGCCGGTCAAAACCGCGACGAGCGCCAACGCGTAATACTGTTTGCCGATGACCTTGTGATCCAGACTAAAGACGTGCTTGGAAATGAAGGTAGTCGGAGGACCGTGCACTACCGCTGGTGCTGTTGAAACCGCTGGCCTGTCATTCATCCTTCACCTCGCGCAACTCACGGAAAAACACTCGCTGCCAGATCTCTGACCTTGACGTACTACTGAGCCGCTGCTTGTTTCTTTTGCCAGTCGTCAAAATCTTCGGGAGACATCACTTCCAGGTAAGCGCGCATGTTGTAGTGACCGAGGCCACATAATTGCGAGCATACAATTTCGTACTTACCGACTTTCGTGGCGGTGAAATGCACGGAAACGTCGAGGCCGGGCACGAAGTCCTGATGGATGCGAAGCGCGGGCACATAAAAGGAATGGCTAACGTCCTTGGCGTGCATGAGGAGATGAATCTCCTTGTTTACGGGAATGGCCAGCTCCGCAGCGACGACGTCGTCCCTGGATTCCACGTCGTGTTCCGGATCGAGGCCGAACAAATTCTGAGTGGCCTCGCTGATCATCTCGGGATGAATTGGACCGAACTTTCCGTCCTTACCCGGATAACGAAAATAAAATGCAAATTGCCCGGCTTGGACCTGGATGGGCATGGCGTCGGCGGCGGGCGGAGTAAAATAAACCCTGGCCCAAGCTTTGGATCCGAACGCGCCCAAAGCGAGAACTTCCACACCTACCAAAACAATTGAGGCAATGATCAAACCCTTGGCGCCACCGGGGAAAACTTTAAATTTTCCTTCCGGGCCGGGCTTGTTGGAGGGGGACTTCCAGATAAACAAGGCAAGCAGGATTTGCGCGGCCAGAAAGGACACGCCTGCTTCGATCATGGTGTCAGCCATCTGATCATCAATCATCTGGCCGTGGGTGGAGATGTCGGCGGGCGCTTCCCAGGTGTGCATGATTACGGGAATCGCCGAAATTATGGCGATCACTATGATGGTCACTGCCAGGAGTCTAGCCATCGCTTCCCGCCTTTGCCCGCGGCGTACACGGACGCTTCAATTCGGATATCGAGCCGTAAAATAATTGCTCACGCCGGCGCTGTCTTGCGTTTTCCCGAACTCGCAAACAAAAACCAACGCCAGCGGTTTCGATCGTTCAGCTCAAGCGTTGACCAACCATGTGCATTGGAGGAGCCGAGAGCACATGCGATACCGACTAGTAAGGCTTGGCTTTGAAAGCGAAATTGACGGTTTTCGTTTCGCTGCCCGAGATGGTGACATCCTGCGTTTGCGTTCCGTAGGATTCATGCCAGGCGGTGACGGTGTATTTACCAGCCGGAAGATTGGGCAGTGTGAAAGAACCGTCTTCTCTAGAAGAGACGGCAAAGTGCGAATTCTTCATCACCGCGAAGTCGCCGTGCATCCAGGGATGGACGTTGCACTTTACGGAAATGAATTCCGGCTGCGCGAATTTTTCGGAGAGTGGCGGGGTTCCGGGAGGCTGCGACTTGTTCCACTCGTGATTTATTTTTGCCAGCGGATGGATGTTGTGAGAGGTCTGGTCGTCATTCAGAACTTTTAATTCCTGATTGGTCTGGAAAGCGAGCACGTGAGGGATGTAGCGGCAGCCCTTCTGGTCAAATGTCACCGCTTGCGAAGGAGGCGGTTCGTCGGGCGCGCCTGCGGAAATGTATACGACCACGTCCGCCAAAGCGTTGCCGGGACCGGTAACAACCGTCTCGGTGGTGGGCGGGGTGGTGTATTGCTTGGCGCAGCTCGGCTCCTTGGACATATCGATGGGCTTTTGCTTCGCGGGAGTGCCCTCGTAGGTGACTTTTCCGCTGACGGAACCACCGGCGGGCTTGGGCGGACCAGCGAAGGACATGGCCGCTACGCCAGTTAATAAAAATACTGCAGTGATAATCCCTTTGTGCCGCATTGCTGTTCTCCTTGAAACCTCTTGCAACTACAAAGCTACTGCTTGATACCGGAACCGGTCGGGGTGCCGGTGATTTTTTGTGCGCTTACAATCGCGGCACCTTCCGGGGTGCTCATCCACAAAGTCAGCTCGGGGCTCTTGTGTGTCACTTGCAGCGTGCGCAGGTAGTGCACCAGGTCCCATGCTTCTTCGGGCTTGACCACGTCGGCAAACGATGGCATTGGGGTGCCATCCACGCCAGTAATGAAGATTTTGTACAAATCGCGGTTGGTCACCCCGCACTTGAAACGGGAGCCAGTGGTAAAGTTGTACGGGCGAATGGGTTGATCGTTGCTGTCGGTGAGGGTTGAAGCAGATGGACCGTCGCCACGGCCTTCCTGTCCGTGACATTTCCAACACTCCAGTTTCTGAAAAAGTTCTTGGCCATGCTTGATGCTACTCAGAGTCAGTGCAGGTTCTGCCGGAACGTTGATAGGATCGCCCGACTTTTCAGTTTGCCAGCGCGGTGAAAACGTCTTAATGAAAGCGATTAGATCGGCTCGGTTTTGCGCGGTTAAAGTGATCCACGAGGGCATGTTGGAATTGACCAACCCACGCACCAAACTGTTGTACAGGTCCTGGTCAGTCGGCAAAGTCCCCGTCGGTGTCGAGCGGCACTTAAAAGTTCCCGCAACGAAATTGCGCGGCTGAATGTTCATGTACGGCTCCAACCAGGTGCCCGGTGGAAGCCAATTCTCGCCGTTCCCGTCGCCGCGGAAGCCATGGCAACCCCAGCAGTAGCGGTAAAACAGCTGCTTGCCGCTCTCGGAGTGTCCGGTAACCTTGCCGATGTGGGATTCCTGGGGCGCGTTGCGATTTGGCGCGGCGGCAGCTTTTTCGGCCGGTGGAGCCTGTTGTGTCGGAGCCGGTTGAGTGGGGGGCTGCGCGGAGCCTTGCTCAGATTGCGGCTGCTGCGCGGAAACTATGAATGGGCAAACGGCGAGAAGTGCGACAGCCAACTTCGTGATTTTCATTAGGCTCATCGTTTTACCCTTAGAAGTCGAAGTCAAATCCGGCGAGTAAGCTACTGGTGGTCAGATCTTGTGCAGTAATCGGCGAGGCGCCTCGCTGGCGCATGATGGCGTACTCGTTGTGGAAAGCAAAACCGGCGCGGCTAGAGATGAACGGGTAGTAGCGCCAGCCAAAGGTCAAAACGTCCTCGTTGCCGAAGTTGCCAGGGTTGGTTGCGAAAACCTGACGGGACATGCGGATCGCTTCATAGCGATTGATCAGAATCAGCTGCGGATTGAGGTTGTAGTGCGTCTCGATAAGAGCGCCATTCCACGTTGGTGCGCGGGCCGATACGCCGTTGACGTCGGTCGGTAGCGGGCTGGTCGACGGAGTGTTTGAGCCAAGGAATGCATTGTCCCAACCGTGGAAATACATGGTGGTGACATCGAGCTTTCTGAAATACCACATGCCGATCAAGCCGTCGCGATAAAAGCTCTTGTTGCCAATGCCAGTTCCAGGCACACCAACTCCGCCTTGGGTGAACTGGAAAAAGGTGGGCATATTTCCAATGAAGGCAAATGCACCGACTCGCTGCACACCCCAGCTGCCAAGTTGGAAAGCCTGACTGGCAGTAAAGAAACCGCTATAGCCTCTACCGTTAGGTAAGCCGGGTTGACCGTCCTGCGAGCTGAGTAGAGATGCAGAAACACGAGTGCGGTCGTCCTTGGAGTGGCCCATGTACTCCACGCCGACCTGATTGTCGCCGATGCCGAAACCATATGATTCGGTGACGGCGCCCGGAGCAGCGAGACTTCCAGGGGAAACCAATGGTCGGAAGTGATAGTTGGCGTACACGCCCGCGACATTGGTGATGGTCAAAATGCGTTTTTCCGAGAGCAAGTTATCAAGTTCAAACTTGCCCATTTTGATGTTGAACCAAGTGCTCCCCAGAATATTGTCAACACGCGCCCAGACGGACTCGAAATGGAAAGCGCCGGTGTTATCTGAAGAAGGAAGGACATAGAACGAAAAATTCTTTGCAAGCGTTCCTGCGGTGTGAAAATCCAATCCACTCCAATCGAATCCGTGGGTGGTGACCTGACCCTCGGCGGTTAGAGGCCCGCCAGGACCATCGACGTTTGTCAGGTTCTGGCTTTCACGATGCCAATTGGGCGTGATGCGGAAGGTAACCGGCCAGTAGGCAGGGTTCTGGAAGATGGGAGCGTCGCGATCGTTGCCCATTTGGTAGCCATTGTCTTTGAAGGCCTGCCCAAATGGGCTCAGCTTGGGCCAAGCTTCGTGGCACGAGGAGCATGGCATTCCATATTTTCTTGCGAAGGCCGGTAAGGCGGAAGCGGTGTAAACATTCGCGAAGAAAAAAACAAACGCGAGAAAAGCGAGCAAGAGCGAGGAAGTGAATCCGAAAAACTTTTCCTTCACCGCTGCCTTCGAAAGCAAGGACATACCGCCTCCTCTTTCAACACTACAAACGATGTGCAAAAGGAAAGTTCAAACCGCAGTGGGAAGGAAGGGAAAAGGTGACCGCAGACTAGTCCACTTGGTCTCCGGGAGAGACCGAAAGCCATTATCGACCGCAAAGAAGTGTGCTGAAGCATGCCCCATGGAATTCCCGGCACCTTTTCGCGAAGAAAAAAAGGCGCCACGACTCCGAGTCCCTGAACCGTCGCGAATCCTACATCCGCAAAAAAATGAATGCAAGTGATTTTTTTAATTTCTGGTTGAAAAAATTTCGACTAACACTCGCGGTAGCGACTTCTTACAGGAATTTGGATATTTTTGGTGTGGAGTTATCGATTTTTGTATCTCCGAGGCCGCGTTGGACGAAATTATTGTGATCAACTTGAACAATGATGACGTCCAGCATTCCGTGCGGAAACCCAGCATCGCTTTCTGACCTCTAATCGAAGCGGCGCTTGTAGTTGCTCAGCCCCGGCAGCTGACGATTCCGGTAAAGTGTTATTCTCGTCGGGCTGGTGTCAATTTGCCGGCGATGATTGGCCAATACTCGGCCGAGGACGGAAATAGATTTAAGAATGGCAATGATTTCGATGACCTTAAGCGACACGCTGAATAAGTTCATCAACGAGAATTTTCGACTGGCAAAAATGAGGAACTCCTTGGGCTCGAGTTCCACGGTCTTTTTGCGTGCAGCGTTATATATCGTGCTTCCCGTTATCACGGGAGTTGACGCGGGGGCGCAACAACTTCGCAGTCCCGGTTTTGCTGGGGAATTATTAGGGGCCAAGGCGGATGTGCTGCAGGCGGTAAACGAAGTTCTAGAAGACCAGATAATTCACGGTACGTGGATCTTCGACAAAGATCGCACGCTCATGGACGCAACGGTAGTCACCTCGACTGCTTTGTTCGCGCCCTGGAAAGGCCCCGGGCAGGTATTTTACAAGATCCGCAAAGATGCTATCGCGCCGCGCCATTTCATGGACAGCGCGGATCAAGGAACTATCGCAGTGCGATACATCGTCATTGCGGAACAGGAGGGGCGCACCCGGGTGCGAATCGACGCGGTTTACGTGGAGAACACGCACCGGACCGTGCATGACTCGGATGGCACGGTTGAATCCAGCGAGTACAAGGCTATACAAGAGCATTTGCAAGCCATCCAGCTTGACGCGCAAGCGGCGGCGGACATGAAACGACGGCGAGACAGCGCGGATTTAGTGAAACAGACAATTATTCGCAGACGCGAGGATGAAAGAGGTTTATTGGCTTCGACGCAAAGCTCGGTGAAGGACATCGAACAGCGCCTGAAAGATTTGCGACACGAGGTGGAACGCCGAGTTAAAGCGCCGGGAACGGATTTGAAAGCAGCTCCGTTTCAGTCTTCGGCGAAAGTGGTGAGCTTGCCGGCGTATACGGAAGTGGTGATCGTGATTGTCACGGCACACTGGTTGGGAGTGGAGACACCGGGCGGACAGCGCGGCTGGATTGCGATTGAGCAGCTGGAACCTTTGCCGTGAATGTGACCAAAGATTTCCTAAAACTTAAACTTCGAAACTTTACGGTGGTGCTGGTTCTCTGTGCGTTTGCGGTTTTTTCCGCGAACGGACAGGCGATGCCGTACGCGCGGACGTTTCCAAAACCAAAAACAGAAGTCGAGCAGGCATTGAAGGACTTGCAGGCATACACGGGGCAAAAGCTGCCGATCGTGGATGGGTTCGTGGGCACCACGCAACAGCCGCTGGAGCGCTACGAGCGAGCGTTCTACCAGTTCTCTATTGAAGTTTTGCCGGGAGTCCCCGCGGGAACAATTGTGCAGGTGAGCGCGAAGATCACCGCGTGGTATGCAGACAAAGATCCGGCCAAATCGGGCTACCAGATTTTGCCTTCCAACGGCCGACTGGAACTGGATTTGCTGGACCGGTTGGACGAGAAATTCGGAAACAAACCTGCGCCAGGCACGGCGCGTTCGCTAGCGACCTCCGGAATTTCGGTGCCTACGCCAAAATTGAATTTGGGCGGGGGCGTAAATATGTCGCCCGGCGGCGGAAATCCAATCGCACCGCCGGAAGGTGCGGAGGAGCTGAACCGGTTGCGCAACGAGCGTGAAGCGGAAGAAAAGCACATGCGCAGTTTGAATGTGGAGCTGCAAGGACTTGAGGAGGTTAAGAAGAATCAGGTGCATCCGCTGAATCTGGTGACGGTGAAACGAGCGGGCACGCCGGTGCTGGCGCGGCCGGGCGAGGAGAGCCGAGTTTTATTCAAGGCGGCGGTAAACGATGAGTTTGAATTTCTGGACGCCGCGGGCGAATGGATTCACGTGCAAATTTCAGGGGTGTCACGCGGATACATTCGGCGCAGCGCGCTGGAGTTGCCGGAAGTGATTGCCGAGCATCTGGAGGAAACGGCGAAGTTGGAAGCTGCGGCAAAGCAGGCGGCTTTCCGAGTGGAGCGCGAAGAAAATAGTGTTTTTCCGGGCGACTGGGAACCGCTGAAGGGCAAAACAGTGAAGATTTATACCGTGCAACCCGTGAGTCAGGATCCCAAGGAGACTGACGCGCACGCGAAATTAAATTTTGCCGGCTCATTGATGCGGAAATATGCGGATGACACGGCGGGCGCTACCGCGGGAGATGGAGTGGTGGCGATTTTCGATTCCGCCGATGGAGGGATCGCGGGCGCGACGCTCGCGAGCATCCAGCAATTAGCGAAGGGGGAAATTTCGGAGGAAGCGTTCTGGAAGCAGTGCTATCTTGACCCGCCGGAAACATTTCAGTCCAAGCGTTGAGCGCGATCTAAACCTTCCTTGTTAACCATTTAATACTTTAAACAAAGGTTTTATAGTCGACAAAAATGTCGGCGCGCCGACATTTAAAGAAACACTTTAAGTATTTTGTGGCGCGTTCGAATGATCGCATTGAATTTCATTCGAACGGTGCGGCCGTTCGAATGACTGTGACCGTAAAAGTCGAAATTTATTGAATGGCGCAAGCGTTCGAATGACGTGTTAGTGAATTTTGTTTGTTCGCAGGCGTTCGAATGAATTGTACTGCGCAACGAGAAGCGCTTTGTTTTGTTCCGATGCATTACAATGGGCGCCTGAATTTTTGGAGACGAGAGCGGTATGAAAGCTGCGGCGATATTGATTGGAGCCGGTTTTGTGGGTAAGGCGCATGTTGATGCGCTGCGGCGGCTGGGCATTGAGGTGCGCGGGGTAGTAGGAAGTTCGGCGCAGCGTGCCGAGGAAGCACGGGCGGCTCTGGGGCTGCCGCGGGCTTACGCTTCGGTCGAGGAGGCGGCAGCGGACAAAACGGCGAGCGTGGCGCATGTGTGCACGCCAAATTATTTGCATTTCGAACAGTGCAGTGTGTTGATGCGCGCGGGCAAGCATGTGCTTTGCGAAAAGCCGCTCGCTACAGACACTGCTGAGTCTGTATTACTGGTCGCGCTTGCAAGAGAATGCAAACGCGCGGGAGGAGTGGCTTACAATTTGCGCTACTACCCGCTTTGCCAGGAGGCCAAAGCGCTGGTTGCGAGTGACGCGATTGGAACTCCTCGGCTGGTGCACGGAAGTTTTTTACAGGACTGGCTGCTGCATGCGAGCGATTGGAACTGGCGGCTGGAACCGAAGTTAGGTGGCGAATTGCGCGCGGTGTCCGACATCGGCACACACTGGCTGGATTTAGTTATGTGGATTGCGGGAGCAAAAGTGAATGAAGTTTGCGCGGATTTGGGAACGATTGTGCCAGTTCGGCAGCGGCCGCGCGGGCGGGTGGAGACTTTCAAAGCGCGGTCGAGTGATGAATTTGATGAAGTGCCGATTACCACGGATGACTATGCGTCGGTGTTGCTGAACTTCGCGAATGACATGCGCGGGGTGATGACGGTTTCGCAAGTCAGCGCGGGGCGCAAGGCGAGGCTGTGGTTTGAAATTGACGGGACCGAAGGCTCGCTCGCTTGGAATTCGGAATCGCCAAACGAATTGTGGATCGGGCGGCGGGACGAAGCGAATGGATTGTTGTGCAAAGATCCTGCGCTGTTGAGTCCTGAAGCGCGGCGGTATGCGGCGTATCCGGGGGGGCATGCGGAAGGGTATCCGGATACGTTTGTGCAATTGTTTAGAGAGTTTTATGAATATGTGGACGCGGGAGATTTTGAAGCGCCGCAAAAGTTTCCGAATTTTTTGACGGGGCATCAGGAATTGACGCTTTGCGAAGCGATTGCGAAGAGCGCGAAGAAGCGTGCGTGGGTGGATGTTGCGTTGGAGTGATTTGCGTTTTGATTGATTTTGTTGGAACGCGGGAATCAATCGAAGAGAGATTCCTCGGCTGCGCAGACCGGCTACTTCGCAGGAGCGAAGTAGGAGGAAAAAGCCGGTCTGCTTCGCTCGGAATGACCGGTTTTTTTTGGTTTGACGGATTTTTTTGCTTAGTAGATTCCCTGCGCCTACGGGCAAGTTGTCTGTGCCTCGATTTTCGTCAACTTCAAAGACAAAAGTCAAAAGAAAGACCCACCCTACAAATCGAGGGTGGGGCACCCTTCGTGTTCATTACGTCTTAGCGCGTTTATTACGTTAATGGATGGGGGTGTATTGGTAGCGTAGCGATGGGGGTAAATGATCGGAGCGCTGGCGGGTGTTGAATTCTAGTTGGTAGTCGAGATGGGTGGGGTCGGCGGGGTAATCCTGGCCAGCGGGATAGGGATAGGGCAAAAGAGTGTGGCGCGGAAGAGGCTCGACGGTGAAGGCGTGCGCGGCGTAAAAATCCAGGTCCTTTTCAAAACCGTCGGCGTAGAAGAAATAATCGCGGACCCAACCCTTGTGTAGCGGCGGGAGTTTTTGCGGATCGAATTCGAGCTTGACGCCTTCGCCGGAACCGAATACGACGAAGCGGTCGTCGGAGGCGCGCAGGAGATTTTGCACGTCGCCGTAACGGGTGTAGTTGCCGGCGGCTCGCGCGTAGGGGCCGGTTTTGCTGCGGCGTGAGTAGGAGTAGGTGGTGTCGCTCGCAGGTGTGAGGCGTTTTTCCTGCGGAAAGCCCAGGAAAGCTAGCGAAGCGTTGGCGAGCGGAACTTCGGATACATGCACGTCGTTGGTGTCTGGGGTTTGATCGATGCGGATGGCGTCCCAGTAAACTTTAAGATTGTTGACGATGCGAATGCGGCGCGTGCCGGGCGGAATTTTTCCAGAGAGATCAGCGACCATGGTGCGTTCGAGGCCAGCGGGAAAGCCCATGTCGTCGATTACTTTTTTCCAGTTTCCTTGCGCATCGAGCGCTTCGACGTAAGGCGCGATAACTTTTATGCCGGCCTGGTCGGCAGAGTACATGGATGTAGCGGTGAAATAGTCGGTGTAGCCATCCATGATCAGGCGTAGCGGCTTAGCGGAATCCCAGCGTCCAAGGTCGAGTTCGAGCCAATGAAGTTTCGCGAAGCCGGTAAAAGGTAACGCGTCGAAATTCGTAACGTACTTGCGGTCGCGCTTGGCGATCAAGGGGAGGACATTATTCCCTCGGTCGTCCCAAGCGCCGATCGGAGGATGAGCGCCGCGTGTGGCGATCACGCGAAATTCGGGGAATGGGGGAGCGCTGACGAAACGCTCGTTGGGATTTACTTCGTAGGCCGCGGGATGGTCGATGGCAAGAAGACGAACCTGGTCGAGATAAACGGTTTCTTCCATGGGCTCCATGAAACGGAAACTGAGCAGGCCATTCCGTCGATGAATACTGTGCGCGTTGACCTTGAGATATTCGTCGGGATCGGGGACATCGCGCTCGCCGGGTGCGACCCAGTGGCCGACGACGCCGGGGCCAATAATGTCGGCGATGAATTCGTATTCGTGGCCATTCCAGGCGAAGAGGACGGGACAAGAGCTTCCGCGACGGTCCAGCTCAGCGAGAGAATGAAATTTTTTCGCAGGCAGATTTATTTCATCTTGCGGAACACCGGTGGGCCAGAGGAGCCGGACGACTTCCACGTTTTTTTCGGCGCCGAGTCCGGCGAGGACAGATGTGGAATTTTGTCCGAGGTAGCCGGAAGCGCCGGCGATTTCCCATTTTTGATAGAGCGGGCCTGCATAGACTTCCACCTTGGTGCCGATGGCGGATTTGTTGTCGCTGAGAGATTTCAGGTCGATGTGCATCCAGTTGTGTTCGGAGGCTCCATCGCTGTGAAGGATGACAGGAGGACCGCCGAGTTGGGTCACGACGATGTCGGCGGCGCCTTGACCGTGTGTGTCTGCAATGGCTAAAGCGCGCGGCTGAGTGAGTTTGATGACGTCGAGATGCGCGTCTTTGGTGGCGTCGGACCAACCCTGATTTCCGAGACTGCGGAGAAGGCGAAGTTCGCCGCCGTTGCTAGATTCGCCTGCGGCGATGATGTCGAGCCAGCCGTCGTTATCGTAATCGATAGAAGAGATTCCCCAGCCGCGTTGCCAAGCGAGATCGGGGAGCGAGACACGCTCTAGTTTTTTTCCGTTTACGTTGCGCCACAGGCTGATTCCGGGCGGGCCTGCATGGGTGAAGGCGAGATCCATCCACCCGTCTTTATCAAAGTCAAAAGCGATTACTCCAACGGCTGGCGGGAGATTTTCTTTTTTGAAATCGATGATCGGGAGTGGAGTAAATTTGCCTTCGCGAGGATTTAGGTAAATGGAGCCGCCATCGGGACCGCCGGCGAAAACAAAATCGATGGCGCGATCATTGTTGAAGTCGGTGGTGACGAGGCCTGCGCCTGTCGCGGAGATGCCGAGCGCGGTTTCGGCGGAGACGTCGGTGAAAGAATTGTTGCTGTTGTTACGCCAGAGAGTGTTGTGAGGTGATGCGCCGCCGTCTGCGGCCGACGTGATGTAAAGATCGAGATCGCCGTCGTGGTCGTAGTCCACGAAGGTGAGGGCGACGCAGCCTTTTTCGCGGCGAATGCCAACTTTTTCTGTAACGTCTTCAAACTTGTCGTTGGCCTGGTTGTGGAGGAGATGGACGCCGTCGGCCAAGCAAACGGCGAGGTCGGTGTGACCATCGTTGTCAAAATCTCCGGCGGCGCAGCCGAGTCCGGGGCCGGAAAGTTTAAGGCCGGCGCGGTCGGTGACATCTTCAAAGCGGCCGTCGCCGAGGTTGTGCAGGAGATGGTTGCTGCCGCCGGCAGTGGCGCTAACGAGGAAGAGGTCGGGTTTGCCATCGCCATCGAAATCAAAAAAACATGCGCCGGTGGCGGGACCGGGAGTGGAAGAAGACGCTCGAGAGGATTTGGTGGAGTTTTGCAAAAGGGTTTCAAAATTTTGCGAGGTAAAGTGGACCGGGATTGCGGGTGGAACGGCTAGCGAGGAATTGGCCGGGAGTTCCGCGAGAGAGAGGCGGCCCTGGTCGCCGTAACCCGCACCAAACGGTGCGCCGAGATGATTGGTGGTGATGTTCTGGAATTTGGCGAGATGTTCGCGCGCGGAGGCAGAGTCGCCTTTGCGTTGGTAGGCGCGGGCGATGCCGAATTCCGAAGAAGCATGATACGGAAAGAGCGCGAGGCCTTTTTGAAACGCGGCGATGGCTTGGTCGTATTTCTGGAGCTGAGAATACAAGTAGCCGACAAAATAATAAGCGTCGGCTTCGTCGGGGAGGATTTCGGTGACGTGTTCAAAGGCGGCGACGCCGTGAGCGAAGTCAGCCAAATCTTTGTACGCGAGACCGAGGTTGTACCAGGCGTAAGGATCGCGCGGGAGTTGCTGTGCGGCGGTGAGGAGTTCATCACGGGCGGCTTCGGCTTTTTGTTGATTGAGGAGTGCGATGCCGAGATTGAGGCGGGCCACTGCAAATTTTGGGTCGGCCTGCAGAGCTTGCTCAAAAAGTTTCTGGGCGTCGGCGGAGCGCTGTTGGTTGAGATGAGCGACGCCGAGGGTGTTGAGACGCAACGGCTTGGTGGAATCGCCGGGCAGGACGGGTTGCGGCGATGGCGCAGCTGCGGGGGGATTGGAAGTTTTCTGAGCTGAGCGCGAAGGCAAAAGTATGGCGCAAAGCAAAAGCAGGCAAGCGAGGACGGGAAGAATGAAACGAAAAACGATGCGCATGTAGATGACTAGTGTTGCCTCCGTGAACGACGACTATGTGGGGCTTTTTTTGTTGAAGATAAGATTCTGTGGGCTACGTGGAGCAGCGTCAACCGTTTTTGTTACGGTGGTACTGCGTGTTGTTTGACCGGTGGCGGTGCTGCGCTTACTCTCGCTTGAGACCAAATGGATTCCATTTATTTTGCGGGCATCGCGGAAGTTTCGGGCAAGATTCGAACGAAAGAGATTTCTCCCCGCGAAATTATCGACGCTCATCTTGCGCGCATTGAGAAATTACAGCCGAAGTTAAATGCATTTGTGCATATCGATGCGGAAGGTGCGCGGCGACAGACGCTTGCGGCGGAAGCAAACATCTTGCGCGGAGATTCAGCCGGGGCGCTGCACGGCGTGCCGATTTCGATCAAGAGTTGCATCGATGTGGCGGGGTGGCCGTGTCCGGCTGGTTCGCGGCTGCGCGCGGATTATGTGGCGGGCGAGGATGCGGTGCTGGTATCGCGGCTGAGGGCAGCGGGCGCGATTTTGATTGGAAATACCAATGTGCCGGAATTTTTAATGGCGTACGAGACGGACAATGCGGTGTCTGGAAAGACGAGTAATCCGTGGGATATTTCGCGATCGGCGGGCGGATCGAGCGGAGGCGAAGCGGCGGCGATTGCGTCGGGGTGTTCGATGGGAGGAGTGGGAAGCGATGGCGGCGGATCGGTGCGAGTGCCGGCACATTTTTGCGGGATTAGCGGATTGAAGCCGACTCCGGGACGGATTCCTGGGACGGGACATTTTCCACGAGGGGCTGGGGCGTTTGCGTGGTTGGGCGTGGTGGGACCGATGGCGCGGACGGTGGCGGATGTGCGCGTGTTATTTGATGTGATGAAGGGGCCGGATGCGGACGACGCGCTTTCGTCAGCGATTGAAGCGCGATCTTTTGGCGAAGCTGAGCTGCGCGGGATGCGCGTGGGGATAGTGGAGTCGGATGCGCTGGGAGATGTTACTTCTGAAACTAAGCAGGTCGTTGACAGAGATGCGGCTTTGCTTTCAGAACAATTCCGCGTGGAACCATTTCAGTTGAAAGGACTCGAGCAGGCAATTGAGTTGTGGTGGTTTTTCTTTGGGCCGATGATTGCGCGTTTATTTGAGCCGATGGTGGAGGGGCGTGAGGCAGAGTTGAGTGCGATGTTTCGAGAATACCTGTCGGTGGCGAGCTTGAAAATTGCGCCGACGGTGGATGAGTTCATAGGCGCTTGCGCGAAGCGGGATATTTTGCGGGCAAAAATTATCAAGCAGATGCGAGATGTGCCGATTTTGCTTTCGCCGGTTTGTGCTGCGCCGGCATTTCGGCATGGCGAAGGAAACTGGCAACCGGGTTGCGGTTATCGCGATACCATGCGGCATGCGCAGTGGTTGAATCTGGCGGGGTTTCCGGGGGTTTCGGTGCCGATGGGATTTTCAGCGGAGGGATTGCCGATTGGTGTGCAAGTGATCGGCAGGCCGAACGAGGATGAGTTGGTCTTGGCGGTTGCAGAAATGCTGGAGAGGGCGCGAGGAAAGTTTAAAGCGCCCACTGGAGTTTAGTGGAGATCACTAAGTGAAAAAATGAGCTCTTTTCGTCTTGGTCTACTGAGGGGGGAGTTTCAGGGAGTTAGCCTCAAATGAAGAACAATGTGGAATCAAAAGAACAATTTGTGGTGGTCGAAATTAGATTCTTTCAGAGCAGGGTCTTTCATGCCGATTTGGATTTGCTGGGTGTCAGGTACTCCGGCGGTGATATTTCAGGCGCAAAATGCTCAGAAGAGTCCGAGTACATACGACGAACCGACGAAACGAGAATCGCAAGTTTTGATCTAAATCAAGATGAGA
>DATBBY010000079.1:0-26527 GCA_036270765.1 Candidatus Acidiferrum sp. | reverse complement strand
GGAGTATCGGGGCGAAACGACGATTGTGGTGCCGCGCGAATTGCTGCGGGCTACCGCGGCGCGCTGCCGCGACGCTGCTTCGATGCAATTTAATCTGCTGACTGACGCGACCTGCCTCGATCGCCATCCGTATGAACCTCGATTCGAAGTGGTTTATCAGCTGGTGTGTATTTCGCGGCGCGAGAAATTGCGATTGAAAGTGCGTTTGTCTGGAGAGGATCCCGTTTTGGATTCGCTGGTGCCGGTGTGGCCGGGCGCGAACTGGCTGGAGCGCGAGATTTTTGATTTATTTGGGATTCATTTCAACGAGCATCCGGATTTGCGGCGCATTGTGCTCCCGGATGATTGGGAAGGTTATCCGCTCCGGCGCGATTATCCGGTGGAAGGCTTCCGGGATATTCCGGTGATGCCGCTGGGCTTCACGAAGACATCGATATGACCACGGTAGAAACAGCAGTCGGCCAAGCAAAAACGATGGTCCTTAATATGGGGCCGCAGCACCCCTCGACGCACGGGGTGTTGCGCATTTTGCTGGAGCTGGATGGTGAGACGGTGGTGAAGGCTGTTCCCGATTGCGGATATCTGCATACGGGCATTGAGAAATCGTGCGAAGACAAGACGTATTCGCAGGCGATTACCTTGACCGACCGGATGGATTATTTGAATCCGCTGGGAAACAACCTGGTTTATTGCATGGCGGTGGAGAAGCTGCTCAACCTGGAAGTGCCCAAGCGCGCGCAATACATCCGGGTGATGATGGTGGAGCTGCAGAGAATTTCTTCGCACCTGGTGTGGCTGGGGACGCATGCGATCGATTTGGGCGCGATGTCAGTGTTTCTGTATTGCTTCCGGGAGCGCGAAGAAATTTTGAAGATTTTTGAAATGTTTGCCGGGCAGCGAATGATGACCAGCTATATCCGTATTGGCGGCGTGGCGCTGCAGCCGCCTGCGGGATGGCGGCAAGCAATCGAGCGATTCTTGAAATACATGCCCAGCCGCGTGGATGAATACGAAACACTGCTGACCGAGAACCGTATCTGGATGGGACGCACGAAAAATATTGGATATATCAGCGCGGAAGACGCCATTGCGTTGAGCATGACTGGGCCGACGATCCGCGCGGCGGGCGTGGCTTACGATAACCGCAAATTGTTTCCGTATTCGAGTTATGACGAATTTGAGTTCGATGTGCCGACGCGCACGGATTCGGATTGCTTCGCGCGATACATGGTCCGGGTTGCGGAGATGCGCGAGAGCCTGAAGATCGTGCGACAGGCGCTGAACAAAATTACGGATGATGGGGCGATCAAAACTGAGGCGCCCGGAATCGTGCCGCCGGCCCGCGAGAAGATGAAGACGGAGATGGAAGCGCTGATTTATCACTTCAAAATTTTCACGGAAGGGTTTTCGCCGCCGGCTGGAGAGGCGTTTGTGACGGTGGAATCGCCGCGCGGGGAGCTGGGTTGTTTTATTGCTAGCGACGGGTCGCCGAAACCGCTGCGAGTGCATTTCCGTTCGCCGTCGTTCATAAACCTGCAGGCTTTGCCGAAACTAGTGGAAGGGCAATTGATTTCGGATGTAATTGCGTGCATCGGGACGATTGATATCGTGCTGGGCGAGGTAGATCGCTAGATGGCACTGCAAATGTCCCCGGAATTAACGGCGCGATTCGAACGGCTGCAGAATGCGTATCCAGTGAAGCGCAGCGCGCTGATTCCCATGTTGATATATGCGCAGGATGAGTTTGGGCACATCAGCGATGAAGTGATTGCGGAAATTGCGGCGCGGCTGGAGCTACGCACCGTTCAAGTCGAGGAGACGCTCGAGTATTACTCGATGCTGCATCGCAAGCCGATGGGGAAATATCACGTCCAGGTGTGCACCAACGTGGCGTGCATGCTGCGCGGCGGAAATGAATTGCTGGATCGCGCGAAGAAGCGGCTGGAAATCGGACACAAGGAAGTTACGAGGGACGGGATTTTCTCGCTGGAAGAAGTGGAATGCATCGGGGCATGTACCGGGGCTCCAGCGTTGCAGATTAATTACGATTTTTACGAGAACCTCACCCCGCTGACCTTCGATCGGTTGATCCAGGAATTGGACTACGGTAGGAAGGCTGAGCCGGTGTCAGTTATTTCGGGTGCGTTGCACCCGCGAGGACCCGGAGAGATTCCGGTTATCAGCAAGCGCTGGGGCATCGAGAATTCGACCAAGATTGACGTGTTTTTGCAGAACGGCGGCTACCAGGCGCTGGACAAAGCGCTGAAGCAGATGACGCCGGAGTCGATCATCGATGAGATGAAGAAATCGACTCTGCGCGGGCGTGGCGGCGCGGGATTTCCTACTGGTATGAAGTGGTCGTTTGTGCCCAAGGATTCGCCCAAAGCGAAATATGTGATTTGCAACGCGGATGAGTCCGAGCCCGGTACTTGCAAGGATCGCCCGCTGATGGAAATGGATCCGCACCAGTTGATTGAGGGCATGGTGATTGCGGGGCGGGCGATTGGGTCCCACCAGGGATTTATTTATATTCGCGGCGAATATCGCTACGTGCTGGACATTGTGCAAGGCGCGATTACGGAAGCGTACGAGCGCGGATACTTGGGCAAGAATATTCTGGGGTCGGGATTTGATTATGATTTGCTGATTCATACCGGCGCGGGCGCGTATGAGTGCGGCGAAGAATCGGCGCTGATGGAATCGCTGGAAGGTAAAAGAGGATATCCGCGAATCAAGCCTCCCTTCCCTGCTGTAGTTGGGCTGTATGGCTGCCCGACAATTATTAACAATGTGGAAACGTTAAGCGCGGTGCCAGCAATTATTCTAGGCGGCGGCGAAGCGTACGCAAATTTGGGAACTCCAAAGAATGGTGGCACGCGATTGTTGTGCGTCGCGGGACATGTCAACAAGCCCGGGATTTATGAAATTCCGCTGGGCATGAACATGAAGGAATTTATTTATGGGATGGCCGGTGGGATTACTGGTGGGAAGAAATTGAAAGCGGTGATTCCGGGCGGCAGTTCGTGTCCACTACTGACCGCCGACGAGATCGATATTCCGATGGATTACGATTCAGTAGCCAAAGCGGGGTCCATGCTGGGGTCGGGCGGCATGGTGGTGATGGACGAAAATACCTGCATGGTGGATATGGCGCGGCGGATTATGCATTTCTACGCGCACGAATCGTGCGGATGGTGTATCCCCTGCCGCGAAGGCACGACGTGGCTGCGAAAAATGCTGGAGCGGCTGCACGCGGGATACGGGCGTGAGCAGGACATCGACATGCTCAGTGAGCTTTCTAAAAATATTCTGGGGCGAAGCTTCTGCCCGCTTGGCGATGCAGCGGCGATGCCGACTATCAGTATCGTGCAGAAGTGGCGGAACGAGTTTGAAGATCACCTGCACGGGCGTTGCGCGTATAAATCCGCAGAGGCGGTGCTGGCTGGTTCTCGATAGACTGAATGACCTTACTCAATGGCTGACCAAAAACTTATCACGCTGAAAATTAACGACCAGGACGTGCGGGTGTCGCCTGGGACGCTGGTGATTGAAGCGACGCGGCGCATCGGCACGGAAGTGCCATCGTTCTGCTACTACCCTGGGTTGGCGTTGCAGGCGGCTTGCCGCATGTGCCTGGTGGAAGTGGAGAAGATGCCGAAGTTGCAGACGGCGTGCACCCTGGTGGCGACGGAAGGCATGGTCGTGCGCACCAATACCGAGCAGGTGCGCAATGCCCGGAAGTACATGCTGGAATTTTTGCTGACCAACCACCCGCTGGATTGCCCGGTGTGCGATAAGGGCGGCGAGTGCGAACTGCAGGACATGGTTTTCCGCTACGGCGCGGACAGCAGCAGGTTTATCGAGGAAAAAATTCACCGGCCGGAAGAAAAGTGGTCGGAGCTGGTGTACTACGATGCACCGCGGTGCATTTTGTGTTTCCGGTGCGTGCGCGTTTGCGACGAAGGCATGGACGTGAAAGCGCTGGGCGTCGGAATGCGCGGCGCAAACAGCGTGATTATTCCGAACCGCGGAGATCACCTGGACTGCGAAGAATGCGGGATGTGCATTGATATTTGCCCGGTGGGCGCGCTGACCAGTGGGACTTATCGCTATAAAACTCGGCCGTGGGAGATGAAATACGCGCCGACAATCTGCACGCATTGTTCGAATGGCTGCAAGACCACGTTGAGCGTGAGAAATCACGAGATCATGCGTTCCAACAACCGGGATCTTTCCGGTATTAACAAAGACTTTTTGTGTGTGAAAGGGCGATTCGGGTTTGATTTCACCAAACACCCGGAGCGCGTGAAACAGCCGCTGCTGCGGCGCGGCAGCGAGCTTTATCCGGTTTCGTGGGAAGAGGCGGCGCAGGCGGCGGCGACGAAACTCAAGAGCGTTTTTGACAAGGGCGGGAAAGATTCGATCGGATTCATCGGTTCGAACCGCACGTCGAACGAAGAAAATTATTTGTTTCAGCGACTGGCACGGCAAACATTTGGAACCAACAACGTGGATCATCATCGCACGGTGGACTACACCGGGCTGGTGACCGCACTGGCCGACCGCGCGCACGATTCGATGCTGACGATGGAACAGTTGTATGAATCGAAAGCGGTGCTGGTGATTGGAAACGATCCGACCAACCAGAATCCGCTGGTGGCTTGGCAGATTCGTTCGGGCATACGTCACTTTGAGACGAAACTTTTTATTATTAATGCGAACGAGATCAAGCTAAAGCGCAAGGCCACGCAGTTTGTGAAGATTCAGGCCGGGCACGAAGGCTCGGCGCTCGGATATCTGGCGCATGAACAAGGCAATTTGGCGCCGGGACTCGTGGAACAGTTGGTGCAGTTAAAGGCTGCGCTGGAAGCGGAGCCGGATGTCGCGATCGTTTTTGGAGAGGAAGTTTCGGGCGCTGCGATTGGGCTGCTGGTGAATTTTGGTTCGAAACTGCCGGGCAAGACGCGCTACATGGCGCTGGGCGATTATGCGAATTCGCGCGGCGCGGCAGATATGGGCGTGCTGCCGGACCGGTTGCCTGGATATGCGTACACCGATAATGCCGCGGCGCGGGAAAAGTTGGAGGAAAACTGGGGCGGGGCGATACCGTCACACGCTGGCATGACCACGCCGCAGATGGTGGAAGCGGCGCAATCTGGAAAATTAAAAGCGTTGTACGTGATGGGCGCGAATCCACTGGCGCATTTTGGTGCTCTGGGCGCCGGGCGCGGGAAATTGGAATTGCTGATCGTGCACGAAATGTTTTTGACGGAAACCGCGAAACAGGCGGATATTGTTTTTCCCGCGGCGTCAGCTTACGAAAAGGACGGCACGGTAACGAACACGGCGGGCGAAATACAAATGCTGCGCAAGGGCGTGGAGATTATGGGGACGCGCTCGGATTTTGATTTGCTGCGCATCGTGTCACACCAATTGGAACGGCTTGGCTTGGGCAAAGCATTTCATTACAAGTCGCCGGCTGCGGTTTTTGAAGAAATTCGCAAGACGGTGCCGGGTTATAGCGTGCAACCGGGCGCGTTATTGGAAGGTGCAGCGGAGCCGACGCGCTTGGGCTTCAGTCGAAACGGCCACGCGCCGTATGACGTGCCGGTGGGATTGATTCGCTCGGCGCACGACACGTTGTTTACCAGCGGTACGTTGGGGAGATTTTGCACCATGATGGAATCTCTGCCGGAAGCGGCGGAGACGGAAGTCACCTCGTGAACGCTTTCCTGTACGCCAACGCTTGGTTGATTATCACGGTTGTGAAAGTGGCGCTGCTGCTTTTCATTGTGCTGACCGTGAATGCGTACCTGACATGGTTTGAGCGCAAGGTGGTGGCGCACATCCAATCGCGATGGGGACCGCATCGCGTGGGGCCACACGGATTGCTGCAACCAATGGCGGACGGGTTGAAATTTTTGTTCAAGGAAGATCCAACTCCCGCTGGAGTGGATCGCTTTGTTTATTTTCTTGCGCCGCTTTTGGCGCTGGCGCTGGCGCTGACTTCCATTGCGATTATTCCGTTTGGGCCGGATCCGCTACCGTGGAAAATATTGGGGCAGACGATTTATCTAGGGATTTTGCCGCCCCACGTGAACATTGGTATCTTGGCTTTGTTCGCGATTACTGCGCTGGGCGTGTATGGGGTGGCGCTGGCGGGATGGTCATCAAACAGCAAGTATCCGTTGCTTGGGGGCCTGCGCAGCTCGGCGCAGATGATCAGCTATGAATTGGCGCTGACGCTTTCCGTGGTGGGCGTGCTGCTGATCGCGGGAAGTTTTAATTTGACGGAAATTATTAATGATCAGACCAGCCGGTATGGAATTCTGGGCTGGAATATTTTTCCACAATTTCTGGGTTTCCTTTGCTTTTTTATCGCGGCGGTGGCGGAAACGAATCGCGTGCCGTTTGATTTGCCCGAAGCGGAATCGGAGCTGGTGGCGGGATTTCACACCGAGTATGCGAGCTTTAAATTTGCAATGTTTTTCATCGCGGAATATACCAGCATGATTACGGTGTCATGTTTATGCGCGATTTTGTTCTTTGGCGGCTGGCTGTCTCCCTTCCCTGCTACCTGGACGTGGACCTATTATTTGCCTACGGTGTTGCTGCTGCCGGCCGGGTTGTGGGTCATTTGGGACGGACTGCACTACGAAACAATTTTTGGCAAATTGATTTTACCGGGGATTGGCGCGGTAATGTGCATCCTGGCTATCGCGCTGGTGATTTTCCCGGGAGTGAATAATTACATTCAAGCGCCATTCTGGCTGCTGTCGAAGATTTTTGTGTTTTTGTTTGTGTACGTGTGGATGCGTGGAACGTTGCCGCGTTTGCGATACGACCAGCTGATGGCGTTCGGTTGGAAGATGCTGCTGCCGGTATCCATCGCTAACGTGGTGATTACCAGCTTCGCGATTTTACGGTGGGGCGCGATAAAGTGACGGCACCGCTGATCATTTTCTTTGTGCTGGCAGCGCTGGCGGTGGGCGGCGCGCTGAGCTTGATATTTCAGAGGCATCCGATTCACAGCGCGTTGTCGCTGATCGTGGTGATGGTGGCGCTGGCGGGCTTGTATCTGTTGCTGGGCGCGGAGTTTGTGGCGGCGGTGCAGATCATTGTTTACGGCGGCGCGATTATGGTGCTGTTTGTGTTTGTGATTATGCTGCTGAACGCGGGCATTGAGGAGCACACCAATTTTTCGAAACTTGCGGGATTTCCCGGGCTGCTATTGGCGTTCGCGCTGACCGGATTTATCGCGGCGACGATTGCGCGCTCGACGGACACGGTGCAGGCGGCGTCGCAACCGGGAAATATGGCCTCAACCAGAGATTTGTCGACGATGATTTTCAAGGATTTTGTGTATCCCTTTGAGCTAACTTCATTTCTGATCCTGGTGGCGGTGCTGGGCGCGATTGTGCTGGCGCAGCGGGAGAAGGCTTAGGCGATGATCCCGACGAACTATTACATCGTGCTGAGCGCCATTTTGTTTGGGCTAGGCGTGCTGGCGTTTATTTTCAAACGGAACATTATTTCGATTTTTATGTCCATCGAGCTGATGCTTAATGCGGTGAACCTGGCGTTTGTGGCGTTCAGCCAGGCAATGCATAAGCTGGATGGGCAGGTGTTTGTTTTGTTCGTGATTGTGGTCGCTGCGGCGGAAGCTGCAGTGGGGCTGGCGATTATTATCCTTACGGCGCGGAACCGGCAATCGCTAAACGTAGAGCGAGTGGACCTGCTGAAACTGTAAATGCCAATCCTTGAACATCTGTGGATCATTCCACTGTTGCCGCTGCTTGGCGCTGCGGTGAATGGGCTATTTGGCAGGACGTGGCCGAACAAAATTGTAAATAGTGTGGCGATTGGCGCTACCGGGCTTTCTTTTTTCACTGCGCTCGAAGCGGTGCGTGAGTTTTTCCTTCTGTCACCGGAACAAATTCCGTGGGTAAGGCAATATTTTTCGTGGATCGAGGCGGGAAATTTCCGCGCGGGCTTCGACCTGCAAGTCGATCAGCTGACGGTGGTGATGCTGCTGGTGGTTACCGGCGTGGGTTGGCTGATTCATATTTATTCCACCGGCTACATGGCGCACGAGGGCGGGTATTATCGATTTTTTGCATACCTGAACCTGTTCATGTTCTTCATGCTGATCCTGGTGATGGCGGCGAATTACGTTTTGTTGTTTGTGGGCTGGGAAGGCGTGGGGCTGGCTAGTTACTTGCTGATCGGATTTTATTTTTTGCGGAAGTCGGCAGCGGATGCGGGGAAGAAAGCGTTCATCGTCAATCGTATCGGCGACTTTGGATTCATGTTGGGGATGTTTTTGCTGTTCCGCACGTTTAGCACGCTGGACTTCGTGAAACTCTTCGATAAGGCGACCCCTTTGTCCGCGGAACCCATCGGGCATCTGGGGACGCTGACGGTGGCGTGTTTGCTGCTGTTCATGGGCGCGGCGGGCAAATCGGCGCAGATACCTCTATATGTGTGGCTGCCTGACGCGATGGAAGGACCGACGCCGGTCAGCGCTTTGATCCACGCGGCGACCATGGTTACGGCGGGAGTCTATGTGGTGGCTCGTTCGCATGTGCTGTTTATGCACGCGCCGACGGCGATGCTGGTGGTCGCGGTGGTGGGCTGCGCGACGGCGCTGTTCGCGGCGACGATCGGGTTGGTGCAGACGGACATCAAGAAAGTGTTGGCATACTCCACCGTCAGCCAGCTTGGTTACATGTTTTTGGCTTGCGGCGTGGGCGCGTTTTCGGCGGGAATTTTTCATTTGATGACGCACGCGTTTTTCAAGGCGCTGCTGTTTTTGGCGGCGGGCAGCGTGATCCATGCGATGGGCGCCGAGCAAGACATGCTGCGCATGGGTGGATTGAGCAAGAAAATCAAGTGGACGTTTCGCACGATGTTCGTGGGCACGCTGGCGATTGCAGGAATTCCGCCACTGGCGGGATTTTTCAGCAAAGATTCGATTTTGTTGAGTGCCTATCAAAGCGAGAATGGCGACCCCAACGTAGGGCACATTCTTTATGCGGCGGGATTGTTTACCGCGTTGTTGACGTCGTTCTACATGTTCCGGCTGATCTTCCTGACATTTTTTGGCAAAGAGCGCTACGACGAGCATCACGTGCATGTGCATGAATCGCCGAAGAGCATGCTGGTGCCGCTGGCGATTCTCGCAGTGCTGTCCATCGTGGGTGGATGGCTGGCCGCGCCGGCGTTCTGGGGCAAACCGGATTATTTTGCAAAATTTTTGGAGCCGGTCTTTGCTGCGCCTGGTGGGACTGAGGCGGGGACAGCGGAGGCGGTGGCGCACGCGCTCGAATGGCCGCTGGCGGGCGTCGCGTTCATCACCGCTCTCCTTGGCGGGTTTGCTGCCTACTGGCTCTATCTGAAGAAACCGGACAAGCCGGCCAGCCTCGCACATTTTTTTGGCGCGGCGTATCGGACGCTGCTGCACAAGTATTATGTCGATGAGTTGTATGCCGCGGCGATTGTGCGGCCGCTGATGTGGCTTTCGACGAATGTTTTCTGGAAGACCGTGGATGTTTCGATCATTGATGGCGCGGTGAATGGAATCGCGGAAGGCATCACAGTGGTTGGCGACGGGACGCGGCGGACGCAATCGGGGAACACGCGGAGCTATGCGGTGTGGGTGGTGGTTGGAGCGATTGTGATCGTGGCGGTGATCTTCTGGCCGCATGTGCGGCCGGTGCTGGGAGTGGCGCGCTGATGGGCTCACTTTTCCAGGGCGGGCATTTGCTGTCGATTTTGATCTTTTTCCCTGCCGTGGGTTCGCTGGCATTGCTATTGTTGCGCGGCGACGACCATGTTTTTATTCGGCGTATCGCGTTGATTGTGTCAGTCGCGGAATTTTTGTTTTCGCTGCTGTTGTTGCGCGGCGCGTCTTTCACTTCCGGCGATTACCGGTTGGTGGAGTATGGGCAGTGGATCACTTCGCCGCCGATTCATTATCACTTGGGCGTCGATGGCATCAGTTTATTTTTGGTGATTTTGACTACATTCTTGACACCGATTTCGGTGATCGCGTCGTGGAGCAGCATCAATCACCGGGTAAAAGAATTTTTTGTGATGCTGTTGATGCTGGAAGTGGGCGTCATCGGGGTGTTTTTGTCGTTGGATTTGTTTTTGTTCTTCTTGTTCTGGGAAGTAATGCTGATTCCCATGGCGATGTTGATTGGCATCTGGGGGCACGAGCGGCGGATTTATGCCGCGGTTAAATTCGTGCTGTATACCATGGCCGGGTCGATTTTGATGCTGGTGGGAATTATCTGGCTGTACAACGCCACCGGCACATTTGATCTGCCAACTATTCAGCAGATGATTCAGACCGGTACGCTGGTGCTGGAGCCGCGCGCGGAGATGCTGCTGTTCCTGGCGTTTTTTGTGGCGTTTGCGGTGAAGGTGCCGCTGTTCCCACTGCACACCTGGTTGCCGGACGCGCACGTGGAGGCGCCGACGGCTGGATCGGTGATGCTGGCGGGCGTGCTGCTGAAGATGGGCACCTACGGGATGATTCGTTTTTGTTTGCCGCTCTTCCCGGAGGCGGCGCGGCGGGCGGCACCGTGGGTGGCGGTGCTGGCGATTATCGGAATTATTTATGGCGCGCTGGTCGCGCTGGTGCAGCCAAATCTAAAGAAATTGGTGGCGTACTCTTCGGTGAGCCATCTTGGTTTTGTGGTGTTGGGAATTTTTGCGTTCCGCACTATTTCCATGCAAGGCGCGGTGTACCAAATGCTGGCGCACGGAATTTCTACGGGGGCGCTGTTTCTGCTGGTGGGCATGCTGTACGACCGGCGGCACACTTTTGAGATCAGCGAGTATGGCGGGTTGGCTACGCCGATGCCGACGTTCGCGGCGTTTTTTCTGGTTGCGGCCCTGGCTTCCATGGGGCTGCCGATGCTGAACGGTTTCGTGGGTGAATATTTGGTTTTGCTTGGAACTTATCAGTCGCACTGGGCGTGGGCTTCGTGTGCGGCGTTGGGAGTAATTTTGTCGGCCTGCTATTTGCTGTGGTCCTACCAGCGGGTGTTTTTTGGCGAAGTTACGCGTGAGAAAAACAAGACACTGGCGGACGCTTCGGGCCGCGAGAAATTTATTTTGGTGACCATGTCGATCGTGATGTTGTGGATGGGCATTGGTTCTACTTATTTTACGCGGCGAACAGCAGCAGCTTCGCAGGCAGTGATTGATCTGGTCGAACCGCAGCGGCCTTTTGAGGCGCGGGTGACGAGAGATGGCAGGAGTGTGGGCCAGCCGGTTGTGAGCGGGACAAATACTTCGCCAGTGGCGCAAACAAGTTCGACCGCAAAAGGCGCAAACCGCTAATGTTTCCACGCACTGATGACTTGCTGCGCGCGCTTCCAGAGCTGATCTGGTGCGGTTTTGGCATGCTGGCGATGCTGCTGCAGCCGTTTGTACGCAGCCGGCATTTTTTTACGGTGCTTGCGCTGATTGGAGCGGTGGCCGGAACTGCGGCAGCGTTTGTCGCCGGGGCCACGCCTGGCGAAGGATTTTACGGGCTGATTGAATCCGACGTTTTTAGCTTTTTCTTTCGGCTGCTGGTCGGATTAGTGGCTGTGCTGGTGGTGCTGGCGGCTGATTCGTACCTGGAGCGCGAGAACCTGCCGTTTGCGGAATTTTATGCGCTGCTGTTGTTTGCGACGGCGGGCATGGGAGTGCTGGCCTCGACGCGCGAACTGTTGACGGCGTTTATCGGCCTGGAGTTGAGTTCCATTTCCAGCTACATACTTGCGGGCTTCCGGCGGGATTCCACAAAATCCAGCGAGGCTTCGCTGAAATACTTCCTGCTGGGATCTTTTGCGACGGCGTTTTTTCTTTATGGCATCGCGCTGGTCTATGGCGCGACGGGCACGACCAATCTGAGCAGGATGGACGACGCAGACCCGGGCAGCAATCTGTTGAAACTGGGCTTGGCGCTGATTTTGATTGGCATTGGATTTAAAGTGGCGGCGGCGCCGTTTCAGATCTGGACGCCGGATGTGTATGAAGGAGCGCCCACCCCAGTGACCGCGTTGTTTTCAGCGGGGCCCAAGGCGGCAGCGTTCGCGCTCTTGCTGCGAATTTTTGCGAGCGTGCCTGCAGCGACGCATTTTTGGTTCTGGGCATTCTGGGTGTTGGCGGCGCTTACGATGTTCGCGGGAAACCTTGGGGCGTTGCTGCAGACCAACGTGAAGCGGCTACTGGCCTATAGCTCGATTGCTCATGCGGGCTACATTTTGGTGGCGTTCGCCGCGGTTACGTTCATGGCCAACGATTTGAATGGCGGGGCGACGCCAGCTTACGCGGCGGTGCTGTTTTATTTGTTGAGTTATGCGCTGGTGAAAATTGGGGCATTCACTATCGTTTCAGAAATTGGCGGGTGGGGCGAGAAGAACTTGACGTTGGACGATTACGCTGGATTGGCGCAACGGCAGCCTGTAGCTGCTGCGGCCTTGAGTCTTTATCTCTTGTCGCTGCTGGGATTGCCGGTGACCGCGGGATTTTTTGGAAAATTTTATATTTTTAAGGCGGCGGTGAATTCGCACTTGATCTGGCTTGCCGTATTGATGGCCATCAACAGCATTATTGGGGCTTATTACTACCTGCGGGTGATTGTGGTGATGTATATGCGTGAAGGCAGCGCAGAGGCCATGGCGGTACCGGCGGTGCGGTTTCCTGTGGCAGTGAATGTGGTGCTGGCAGTTACTGCGATTGGCACGGTGTATTTCGGGCTGTTCCCTAACCAAGTGCTGAATTTAATTTTGCAACCAAACTTAATCGCGCGTTAGTCTCAGGTCAAGATCAAACCCAACACAATGTGCATGAACCGGGCTGCACTTCTGATCCTAGTGGTTGCTGCGCTTCCATGGCGCGTGTCGGCGCAGGCCCATCAGACAGACCCCATCGTAGGAACTTGGAAGGTGCTTTCATATATCCGTGAGGACATTCCATCCGGCGCGAAGTCTGACGTGATGGGGGCTCATCCTGCCGGGTATATCAACTACGGCGCTGACGGTCGAATGATGGTGATCATTGTAGGGGATCGTAAGAAACCGGTGGGCCCGGTTGCGACCGCTGACGAAGCAAAGGCGCTGATCAGCAGCCTAATCTCGTATGCTGGGACGTACACGGTCAACAGCGAAGCCAAAACCGTTACTCACCACATAGACGTTTCCTGGGATGAGTCTCGCACGGGAGAATCGTTTGAACGAACTTACAGGTTAGTCGGCGATCGGCTCACGCTGACTACTCGACCATCAAAGGACCCGGTTACGGGTAAGGAGAGCGTCCGCACGTTAATTTTTGAGAAGGTGAAATAATTCCGTGGCGGTTATGGTGAGAGTTTTCGGCTGAATTGCCTGCGAAAAGAAAAATCAAAATAAAAGTGCAAAAAGGGTCAGGAAATTTTTCCCCGGGCCTTTTTTCGCAGTGGCGATTGATGTTGCGCTAACCGCCGGGCACGGAGAGCTAATCGTGGCGGGCGCCGCGGAGGACGTGGACGGCGTGAGGTAGCAGATGGGCGATGGATTCCAGAGATTCGAGGGCGCCTTTGGGGCTGCCGGGAAGATTTACGATGATCGTGCGGGCGCGTATGGCGGTAACGGCGCGGGATAAAACCGCCGTCGTAGTTTTTTCCATTCCTTTACGGCGCATTTCCTCGGAAACCCCGGGGATGAGCCGGTCGGCAACGGCGACGGTGGCTTCCGGGGTGTTATCGCGCGGGCCGATGCCGGTGCCTCCGGTGGTGAAGATAATGTCGGCGCGACCAGAGTCAGCGATGGCGGCTAGTTTTTGGCGAATCACCGGATCGTCGTCCGCGATGCACAACGTTTCATCGATTTCCCATCCCAGACCCCGGCAGAACGCTACGACTGCGGGGCCGGAAGCGTCCTGGCGTTCGCCTTTGGCGGCGGAGTCGCTGATGGTGAGGATGGCTACGCGCATGTCAGGGAGGCTTTAGCGATTTAACTAACTTTGATTGGTGCTTACTTCGTCGCGACTGGCTTCGTCCATCAAACGCATGGCTTCCATCAGCAGGCCGGTAGTGTTGCGAGTAGTGGTGGTGCGATTGGAGGCATTAGCGGCGCTGAAGTCGATTTCAAATTCACCCTCGGTCCAAAGAAGCACCCGGTAAACGGCGTCGTCGCCTTCCGTGTTGCCGCTCTTGGCGTCCCGGCATTGCCCTCCCGAGAAATACAGTTCACCACTCTCGGAGCCTTTTTTCACAATCAGACGGCAGGATTTCTGGCCCATTTCGAGGGATTGCATGAGGTCAATCATGCTCATTTCTTCGAGGCGGCCCTGGATGACGCCGGGACGGGAGCCTTTGGTTTGGAGCTTTTCAAGATGCAGGTGGTCGACGACTCTTTTCGTGATGCGCACAAGGTCTTTGACGAGAAAAGGCTTGGTGATGAAATCTTCGACGCCGTCGACGAGTGGACGCAAGCGTTCTTCTATGTCGGCGCGGCTGGCCATGAAAAGAAACGGAATGTTGCGAGTAGTCTGGCGTCCGCGAAGCTTTTCAAAAAGCTGGCGGCCATTGAGGCCGGGCATTTTGTAGTCGCAAAGGATGACGTCGGGAGGCTCGTCGATGACTTTGAGGAGGGCGTCGGCACCGTCGTCGGCGAGGACAACTTCACAAAAGGGTTCGAGAGCTTTGTAGACGAGGTCGCGGATCAAGGGATTATCGTCTGCCAACAGCAGCTTGATGCTCTTTCCCGCAGCGGCGCTCATCGAGGTCGAACCTTTGAGCGGCTTGTTGGCGTTACGGTCACCGCAGGGCGCCGGAAATGGCCGCTTTTGCCGCCCGTTTTTTCGAGGAGCACGATACCGGTAATCTCGATGGCTTTATCCAGGGCTTTGCACATGTCATAAACCGTGAGGGCGGCGGCAGCTACAGCGACCAGCGCTTCCATCTCCACGCCGGTTTGCGCGGTCGTGGTTACGGTAGATTGCAGTTCAACGCCATTTTGGCATAGGGAAGCAGTCACATCAATGTTAGTCAGCAGCAGCGGGTGACAAAGAGGTATCCACTCGGAAGTGCGCTTGGCGGCGGCGATTCCGGCGATTCGGGCGATTTCCAGGGGGTTACCCTTGGGATTTCGCAGCCGCTTCACCGCGCGGACGACGGCGGGAGACATTTTTACCAGACCCCGAGCGACGGCGGTGCGGGTGGTCAAGGGCTTGCCGGAGACGTCCACCATTTTGACGTTCCCGGATTTGGTGTAATGGGAGAGCTTTTTCATGAGATTTCGGACGGATTCAAGAGACGTCCTTGCGCATCAGCACGTTAACATTTTCACCGGCCGCCAGCATTTGAATGTGGGGACCTACCACCAGAAGGCAATTCGCTTTGGCCATGGTGACGGTGTCGCCGGAACCCTGCCATGGCAGCGCTTTGACGCGAGCCTCACCGGAATCAAACTGGACGCGCGCGGGAAGAAAATGGGTCATGCCGGGTTTTTCTTTCATGGCTTGGGCGAGGGTGGCTTTTAAAAAGGGCAAGGGGCGCGCGGGAGCGCCGCTGAGGAGATCGATGGCAGGAACAACAAATAATTGGAACGTGACCATGGTGGAAACGGGATTGCCCGGGAGGCCGAAGACTGGTTTTTCATTACACATTGCGAAGACCGCGGGCTTGCCGGGGCGGATAGCTACAGCGTCGAAATAAAAGGTGGCGCCGAGGCTTTTCAGGACGTCTTCGACCAAATCGTATTTTCCCATGGAGACGCCACCGGACAAGACGAGCACGTCTTCCTGCAGACCCTGTTGAACTTTGTCGCCCAAACTTTCGATGCGATCGGACGCGTTGCCGAGGATTACAGGGTCTCCGCCAGCTTCGCGCACCTGGGCAGCCAGGGAGACGCTGTTGCTGTTGCGAATCTGGAACGGGCCGGGGTATGCATCGATGGCGACGATTTCGTCTCCGGTGGACAAGATGGCCACGCGAGGTTTTTTGGCGCAGCGGAGTTGAGTGGCGCCGATTTGCGCGGCGAGACTCAACTCGGCATAGCCGAGACGCGTGCCGGACTGGAGCAACAGTTGATCTTTCGCGCCTTCGCTGCCGGCGGGGACGATGTTCTGACCTTTTGTCGCTGACTGCTGAAAACGGATGAGGTCTTTATCGCGGGTGGTGTATTCGATCATCACGACGGCGTCAGCATCGGACGGGACTGGCGCGCCGGTCATTATTTGAATGCAAGTTCCCTTCTCTAGCGGCTGGCTTAAGGCATCGCCGGCTTTGATTTCGCCGATGCATTGTAACGTCGCGCCCGCGGTGGATTCGCTGGCGCGGACTGCGTAGCCGTCTCTTGTGGCGCGGTTGAAGGGCGGGTAGTTGCGGTCGGCGATTAGTTTTTGTGCGAGGACGAAACCTTGTGCGTCCCACACGGTGAGATCGATGGCCTGGGCGGCGCAGTTAAGTTTTGAGATTTGGGTGACGACTTCGTGGCGCGCTTGTTCGAAGGTCAGCATGAAGTTTCTATGTTACTCCGAGATGGTGGAGATGCACTCAGGTTGAACGTGTGCGAACGTTAGCCGACGAATATATGGAGCTTCGTTGTTATGATCTCGATGGTTCCACGTTACAAGACCCACCCTACAAAAACCTTAGGGTGGGGCACCCTCCGTGTCTTTTCAATTTGTGGTTGAGATTATTCTGGGCGTTCGGAATGGTTACAAGAAAAAAATTTAATGTGAGACAAACTCACTAGAGCCAGGTGGAGAGCATGGAGCCGGGCTGGATTATGGTGGCGTCGCGTTCGGGACCGGTGGAGATCATGCCAATTTCGACTTGGAGGAAGTCGGAGATAAATTTTAAGTAATCGATGGCTAGCTTGGGCAATTTTGTGCCGTCTTTCAGGCCGTACGTGGTTTCGTTCCAGCCTGGCAAAGTTTTGTATTCCGGCGTGACGTGCTCATATTCTTCGGCGAGCGCGGGCATTTCGTGCAAGGGCTTGCCTTTGTATTTGTAGCCGACACAAACCTGGATTTCGCGTTGAGTGTCGAAGACGTCGAGCTTGGTGATGACCAGCGAGTCGATGCCGTTGATCATTTTGGCGTAGCGCAATACCTGCAAATCGAGCCAACCGCAGCGGCGGGGGCGTCCTGTGACGGCGCCAAATTCTTTGCCCCGCTTGCGAACTTCTTCAGCGTCGAGGTCGGGCATTTCGGTGGGAAATGGGCCGGAGCCTACGCGGGTGGTATAGGCTTTGGAAATTCCAAGGATGTGTTTGAGCTTGGTGGGCGGAACGCCAACGCCAGTGGATGCACCGCCGGAGATGGCGCTGGAAGAGGTAACGTAGGGATAAGTGCCGTGGTCGATGTCCAGCATGGTGCCTTGAGCGCCTTCGAAGAGCACGGATTTCCCTTCGTCCATGGCACGGTTGACGAGTTCCGCGGTATCGCAGATGTAGCTGCGAATTTTTTCACCTAGAGCCAGGGTGTCTTCCACTTCGTGGGAGAAATCGATGTTTGCGCCGTAAGCGCCTTTGGCCAGGCGATTTTTTTCAGCGACTACGTGGGCGGCCTTTTTGCGAAAACAATCGGGATCGACCAAATCGCACATGCGCAAACCGCGGCGAGCCATTTTGTCTTCGTAGGCAGGGCCGATGCCGCGGGAGGTTGTGCCGATTTTGTCGGCGCCGCGCGCGCCCTCAGCGGCTTTATCCAGTTCGCGGTGGTAGGGAAAAATTAAATGGGCGCGATTGCTGATGTGCAGACGGCCCTTCACGTCGATGCCGGCCTTGGCGAGCGTTTCGATTTCATTGACTAGCGCAGCGGGATCGACGACTACTCCGGTCCCGATGACGGCGTGACGGCCGGGGCGCAAAATTCCGCAGGGGATGAGTTGCAGAACGTAGCGCTCAGTGCCGATGATGACGGTGTGGCCGGCATTGTGGCCGCCAGCCACGCGTGCAATATATTCGAAGGAGCCGGCAAGGTAATCAACCACTTTGCCTTTACCTTCATCGCCCCATTGCGCGCCTACCACCACGACAGAGTTCATTTCTGACCTTTCCTACGCGGTTAAATCCATTGCATCTAAGCCGGCCGCCCGGAACGATTCGGCGGATGACGCTTCCCTCTCCGTTAAGAAGAGAAGCATGGTGGGAACTCGACAGCAAACGGCAAAACAAATCGTACCTTTGCCTTCGCCAACGCGCAAGCAAGGGAAATGTTAAACGAAAAGAGCGAGTGGGTTAACTTTTACTTCCTTAGCTCGCCGTAGCGGAAGCAGGTGATGGCGTGATCGTTGACCATGCCGACGGCTTGCATGAAGGCGTAACAGATGGTGGTGCCGACGAAGCGGAAGCCACGTTTTTTCAGGTCTTTGCTTAAGGCGTCGGATACCTTGGTGGAGGCTGGAAGGCCGGCGAGAGTTTTCCAAGCGTTTTGGATGGGCTTGCCGTTCACAAAGGTCCAGACGTATTTGTCGAAGGAACCGAATTCTTTTTGGACCTCGAGGAAAGCCTTTGCATTGCTGATGGTGGACTCGATTTTGAGGCGATTGCGAATGATTCCGGGGTCTTTTAATAAAACGCGTACTTTTTTGCGGTCGTAGCGAGCCACTTTTTCTGGATCGAAGCCAGCGAAGAGTTCACGGTAGTGTTCGCGTTTTTTTAGCACGGTGTCCCAACTGAGGCCAGCTTGCGCGCCTTCGAGGGTGAGAAATTCGAACAGGGTGCGGTCGTCGTGAACGGGCACGCCCCATTCTTTATCGTGGTAAGCGATGCTGAGATCGTTGCTGGGCCATTGGCAACGAACGAGAGGGGCGGACTTTTTCATTTTTTCTGTCTAATTTGCTTGGCCGCGAGATATTTTAGCAAGTCAGCTTGCAAAATAAACGGCGCGTCGTAGAAGTGTGCGGCGCGCCGTTCGAAAAAGAATCATGGAGGAAGACAGACCTCTGGCCGAAACCGAACTCCACATTACGCCAGATGCTTGGCTAAAGCTTTGGTGATTTGGTCCTTGGGAACGGCGCCGACGATTTGTTCGACGACCTGACCGTTTTTGAAGACCAACAAAGTGGGGATGCCGCGAACGTTGTAGCGGCCTGCCGAGTTAATAGCTTCATCCACGTTCAGTTTCATCACTTTGAGTTTGCCGGCGTAATCGTGAGCGATCTCGACGACCGTGGGTGCCAGCATGTGGCACGGTCGGCACCAATCGGCCCAGAAATCTACCATTACTAGTTGCGCGTTGCTGGCGCTCAGTACTTCTGCTTCAAAATTGCCATCGGTTACGGATGGAATGCTGTTGTCTGCCATGTTGTTTATTCTCAGCGGATTGGCCCGAAAGGGCGGCCGCTGGCTCCTTGAGTCGTTTAATTAGATGTTGCAACGAGGATTTGGTTTCGTGCCAAACGTGCTGTCTTGTAGAGCTTCGCATATTCCGACGCCGGACGCTTCCACGAAAAGTCCTTGGACATTCCGTTAAGTTGAATGCGCTTCCAGATGCGTTCGTCGGCGAAATGATGCAAAGCCAGGCGAACGGCATCGAGCAGAGCTGCGCCAGTATAGCGCTCGAACTTGAAACCCGTGCCGGTACCATGCTGCACGTCAAAAGATTCGACGGTGTCATCGAGGCCACCGGTGGCGTGCACAATGGGGACGGTACCGTACTTCAAACTGTAAATCTGATTCAAGCCGCATGGTTCGTAGCGCGACGGCATAAGGAACAGGTCGGCGCCGGCCTCGATTTTATGGGCGAGTTCATTGTCGTAAGCAATGCGCACGCCGACGCGTCCCGGGAATTCGTTTGCGAGGGTCTCGAACAATTCTTCGTAGCGGCGTTCGCCGGTGCCCAGAACGGTGAGGATGATGTCCTCCTGCATTAATTCCTTGGCGACGACGGCGATAAGATCAAAGCCTTTTTGGTCGGCAAACCTTGACACAATGCCGAGAACCGGGCGGGTTTCGTGTTGCGAAGAGAGACCAAAGATTTCGAGCAGGTCTTTCTTGCAGGCGTGCTTGCCACTCAGATCCTTGGCGGAATAAGTGGCGGCGATTAATTTGTCCTTCTCGGGATTCCAGGCCGAATAGTCGACTCCGTTGAGAATGCCTACGAGGTGATCACGGCGGCTGCGCACTACCCCGTCGAGGCCAAATCCGAAATCGGGAGTTTGAATCTCTTCGGCGTATTTTTTGCTGACCGTGGTGAGGTAGTCGGAATAGACCAGGCCCCCCTTTAGAAAATTGACGTCGCCGTAGTATTCAAGACCGGCGGGGTTATAGACCTCCGGCGGAATGCCAGTGCGACCGAGTACCGAGGCCGCAAATTGGCCTTGATAGCCCAAATTGTGGATGGTGAAAATAACCGGAATGTCTTTCACCAGGGGATCGGCGGAGTACAAAGAGCGCATAAGGGTTGGAACGAGAGCGGTCTGCCAGTCGTGGCAGTGGATTACGTCGGCAGGCCAAACGTGTTTGGCGACTTCGATGACAGCGCGGCAGAATTCGCTGTAACGTTCGGCGTTGTCGGGAAAATCTCCGGTGCTGTTGCCGTAGATTCCGTCGCGGTCGAAATAGCCTGGATCGTCGACGAAAAAGTAGCGGACACCGTTGAGCATGGTGCCGTCGGCAATGGAGGGGAAGCGCAAATGTGCGCCCAGAGGGATGGTCATGCTGGGCATAACCACCATGCTCGTTTTTATTCCCCGGTAACGAGGCAGCACCACCGCCAGTTCGTGACCCTGTGCGACCAGGGCTTTGGGCAGCGCTTCGATTACGTCGGCGAGGCCGCCGGTCTTCGAGAAGGGCAGGCCTTCGGATGCCGCAAAAAGTATTCTCAAAACAAGCTCACTGAGAGTGCCGCTCCGCGCTGTGGCTGAAGGTGACGCCTAGACTCCCCACCCTTTTACGCTACGCTATCCGATTTCATAAACGCGGTCAAAGTCCGGCGGCGCGCTGGTAGTTGTTACACTGAGGAGTGATGAGTCGTCAACCTCTGGGGCAACATTTTCTCGCGGATGATTACTGGCGGGAAGAAATCGCGCGCGCCATTCGTGTATCGCTGCGTTCGGAGGTGATAGCTGCAGCGACTGCGCAGGCAGTCGATTATTGCTGGGTGGAGATCGGCCCGGGACACGGGGAGATAACGGAATACCTAGTGGGCACTGGAGCGCCGGTGCATGTGATTGAGGTGGATCAGTTATTGATCGGAAATCTCAACCGCTTGAAGAAGAAAAATCCGAACCTCGATGTGATTTGCGGGGACATTCTTGAAACCGACCTGGCGGCGGTGGCCAACGGGAGACGAATGCGGATTTATGGGAGTCTTCCGTATTACATCACCTCGCCGATTCTCCATCATTTGTTCCGGTTTGCGGAATTGATCGAGGAGATTCACGTGGTGGTGCAAACAGAAGTGGCCGAGCGCATGGCGGCAGAGCCTGGCGGTAAAGCTTATGGATACCTTTCGGTGGCGACGCAATTGAATTCGAGGCCAGAGTTGGTCTTGGAGATTCCGCGCGCGGCGTTTACGCCGCCGCCTGAAGTCGGGTCGACTTTGGTGACGCTGCGATTGCCTGGTGAGTGGGAGGAGTTGCGACGTAGCGGTTTGTTGCCGCGAGAGAATCAATCGGTGCAGCAAAAGAGCGAAGCTGAAGAAGAATTTCTGGAATTTGTTAAGTTGAGCTTTTCGAAGAAGAGAAAAACGCTGGTGAATAATTTGCGGGAGTTGGCAGAACCCGTTGAAGTGCGCAAGACGCTGGGGACGGTGGGCTTGCGGCCGGATGCGCGGGCCGAGCAAATTTCAATTCCTAAATTCGCAGCGTTGCACGCGGCGTTGAGAAAATAAACGGTTTGGGGAAGCGCGAGAAACTAAACAGATACACGACTGCCAGAAGATATTGGTTTGGCAGCTTTTGCACTGGCAGCCAGGAGGCGGTCGGGATAATCGCTCATGATGCCGTCTATGCCGGCGTCCATGAGCAGTCTCATGTGCGCGGAGTGATTCACCGTCCAGCACACGGCTTGCAAATCTTTGGCTCGTGCGGCGGTAAGCAACCCGGGATTGACTAAGTCGCCGCGGATAGCCAACTGGCGCGCGCCCACTTCCAGAGCTCGTGCGATGGGCTCTTCAATGTTACCGTCGTAGAGCAAGCCGGTCATCAGCGTAGGTTCGATTTTTCGGACATTGGCCAAAATCGCGGAATCAAAGGAAATAACGATGGTGCGCGCGATTTCCCCGGATACCCGCAAAGCGCCAATGAGGGCATGCTCACTGCCAAACGAGCCGCCGGACTTCATTTCCAGGTAGAAGATCACGTCAAATTTTTTGGCAAAGTCGAGGACTTCCTCAAGGGTAGGGATGCGTTCGCCGGCGAATTCGCTGCCGAACCAGGAGCCGGCGTCTAAACGGCGCAATTCGGCGAGAGTCATGTCGTGGACAGCGCCTTTTCCGTTGGTGGTGCGATTCACGGTTTCATCGTGAATAGCCACCAGACGGGCATCGCGGGTCAATTGCAGATCGGTTTCGATAAAAGTGGCGCCCAAGGTGACCGCTTTCTTGAAAGCGGCCAAGGTGTTTTCGGGCGCGTGACCGGAGGCCCCGCGATGAGCGATCAGCAGCACGGCGAGATACCGATAGCAAGCAGAGCGGCCAGAGAGAATCGGTACGCAGCAGGCGCCCTGAATGAAGTTCGATCCACGGGTTCTATCGTAACATCGCCACCCAGCGTCAGAGCTCTGCACACTATTCACATGCAACTTGTATCTAACTACCGTGTTAATCAACTTGAGAGAATTGGAGGAATCCATGGGGAAAATAACCTGGAAAGCCACAGCATTACTCCTTGGAAGTTCACTCTGCGTCATACCGATGGTTTCGCGCGCACAAGGAAAGCAACAGAATGAACCACGGCAAAACTTGATCCGTGAAGTGCGTCACCAACTGGTATTGCTGCCTTACTATTCGGTGTTCGACAACCTGGCTTTCAAGGTGGAAGGCGACACCATAATACTGGAAGGGCAAGTGGTTCGGCCGACACTTAAATCGGACGCCGAAAACGTGGTGAAAAAGACTGAAGGTGTCGGGAGGGTCGTGAATAACATCGAGGTGCTGCCGCCAGCGCCGATGGACGACCAGATTCGCAGAGCGGTGTATCGCACGATTTTTGGCGACCCGGGACTGTCGAGGTACGCCGAGTCGGCGGTTCCTTCGATTCACATCATCGTGAAAAATGGAAATGTTACGTTGGTGGGAGTGGTGGATAGCGAGGCGGACAAGAATCTCGTGAATTTGCGGGTGAACGGAGTGCCCAACGTTTTTTCGGTGAAAAATGAACTGGTGGTGACGCCGTCCAAGTAAGGGCGCACCATCGTTTCTTGAGTAAGGATCACGGCTCGCGCAAGCGAGCCTTCTTTTTTGTGGGAGCTCGGCGGCCGCGCCGATGCACTCTAACTTTCGGCCACGGAATGTATCACGTTATACTTTGTTATGGACTTTCGTTTGGCCGCGGCCGCCGGGCTGGTGCTGCTCTTGAATATGTCTAGTACTGATTCGCGCGCGAAGAATCCCGATTCGCCGGATCGCAATGCGTGGCAGAAAGATCTGCTGGACTGGCGCGCTAAACATAGCGCCGAGTTGCAGAAACCGGATGGCTGGCTTTCTTTAGCGGGCCTTGAGTGGCTGGAGCCGGGCGATAATTCTTTTGGGGGCGCCACCGATAATAAAATTCATCTGGCGGGCACCCAGGTGGCGCGCTTAGGCGTGCTGCAGCTAGGCGGTCAGACGGTTCGCTTAGTCGAACCGGCCGGAGGATTTCCGCCGGACTTTCTGGTGGCCGGGGCTCCGGCAAAGTCGCAAGTATTGCGGACCGATCCCAACAATGACAAGAACGCGCCGCATCTCACTATTGGAACGTTGAATATGTACGTGATCCGACGGGAGGATCGCTTTGCGCTGCGTGTAAAAGACTCTAGATCACAAGCGTTAGTGGGATTTCATGGGTTGAAATGGTATCCGCCGGATCCGGCGTACCGCGTTACGGCCAAATGGATACCCTACAATCCGCCAAAAACGGTGGGGCTGGACACTCTGGCGGGCACACATTATTCGCAACCGGTTGCGGGCGCGGCGGAATTCAAACTTGCGGGCGAAACTTACCGGCTGGAACCGGTGCTTGAGGATTCCGCGCCCGAGAAACTTTTTTTTATATTGAAAGATACCACCAGCGCTTCGACTACCTATGGAGCTTGCCGGTTTCTGTATACCGCGCTGCCGAGCGATGGACTGGCCAAGCCCGGAGAGTTAGTGCTGGACTTCAACCACCTGGAAAATCCGCCATGCGCGTACACGCCGTTCGCGACGTGTCCCCTGCCGCCGCCGGGAAACCGGCTGCATATTGCGCTGCCAGTGGGCGAGCAGCGGTATCACGATTGATGTGGACGGACCATGACATCGAACTTACCTTCTGACAGCGGCGCGGACGCCGTGGATCGCGCAAAACTCACGGAGTTGCGCACAGTATTGCTGAAACTACACAAGACTTTGCTGGATATGGAGCGCCGGGATTACGAGCGCGAGCACGGACATGTGTCCACGGGAGAATTATTCCGTTTGGTGCTGGATCACCAGCAATTCGGCTGGTTGCATAACATTTCGGAATTTGTGGTGCGGCTGGATGAAACGCTTGCCGGTGAAGTACCGATTACGCCGGAGGATACGCGCAGCGCGATTGGCATGGCGCGGAAGTTGTTTGTGCCCTCGGAGGCCGGGGACGCGTTTCAGAAGCGTTACTTCGATGCCATTCAACGCGACCCCGCGGTGGTGATGGAGCATGCTGAGTTGGCGCGGCTGTTTAATAGCGAGCCGGAGGTTAGAAATTAGAGGTTAGAGATTTGAGGTTCGCAGAATCCGCGACCCAAGTCTTCTCGAGTGAATTACCTTCGTGAAAAATTCAAAACATATTACGACGAAGAGCGTCATCCGGCGGCTTCGGCGCTCTGAATTGCCCAGCGATACGATTGAGCTGGCGCGGTTTCTGATTGGAAAAGTGGTGGTGCACGAACTGCCGGCCGGGCGGGTGAGCGGGCGCATCGTGGAAACCGAAGCGTATCCACCGGGCGATCCGGCCGGGCATCATTTTCGTGGGCCGACTCCACGGATCCGCTCGATGTATCTGGAACCCGGGCACGCGTATGTATTTTTTAATTATGGCGCGCATTTTATGTTGAATGTGAGCGGCGAGCCAGCGGGCACGGCGGGCGGGATTTTGATCCGCGCGGTCGAGCCACTGGAAGGCATTGAACTGATGAAAGAACATCGCGATTGCAGCGACCTGCTGGGCTTGACGCGCGGGCCGGGGCGGCTGGCGGCGGCGTTTCAAATCAATCGCAGTCATGACGGGATCGATTTGTGTGCTGAGAATAAGTTGTGGTTGGGCGTGATCACAGATGAAGGCACGCAGCTCGATTCGCAAAGGGTAATCGGGGAGACGGTGCGGATTGGAATAACGCAAGCGGCCGATCATGTGTTGCGCTTCTATGAAACGGGAAATCCCTTTGTGAGCGGCCCTAAAAGGCTGCTGGGAAACGCAGCGGCGGCGCGGAGCAAGAAAGAGTCCCGCGTGATGAAGGGAAAGACCTACGCCAGATCGAAGAGAGATTCCGAGGCCACACGAACCGGCGCTTTGGTAGCAACGAAGGCGAGGAAAGGTGTGGTGAAAAAAGATGGCCCACTGAGGTCAGAGTGATCATTGGTCAATTGTTTTTCTAATGGTGAACTCAGTCAGACTTAGGCGCCAAATTGAAATGGCGCTGTCAACTTGCAATCGCGGGCCACAGCATCTACTCTTCCGCGATGCCCGATATCACGCCTGATTTTTTGCTGTATGGATTCATCTGGTACGTCGCGTTTCTTTTTTCAACTACATGTCATGAAGCGGCCCACGCGTTTGTTGCGAAACGGGGCGGCGACGAGACGGCATCCGAGGGCGGTCAAGTTTCGCTGAACCCCATCCCGCACATCCGCCGAGAGCCATTCGGCATGGTGCTGGTTCCGCTGCTGTCGTATTTCATAAACCAATCCATGATTGGTTGGGCCAGTGCGCCGTTCGATCCTGCGTGGGAGCGGCGCTACCCGCGGAGAGCGGGCTGGATGGCGCTGGCCGGCCCGGCGGCCAACTTTACATTGATGATTCTTGCGGTAATTGGATTACGGGTGGGCATGTCCACTGGCCTGCTCGGGAGGGATCCGGCGACGGGCCGCCCCGGAATCGCTTTCGTGGTGCTGATTGTTTTCTTTTCGCTGAATTTATTACTGGGCACCTTCAACCTTTTGCCGGTGCCACCTCTGGATGGGAGTACCGGCATCATGATTTTCATGAGCGAGAGCACCGCGCAAAAATACCTGAACTGGCTGCGCGGAAATAGCTATGCAATGCTGGGCTTGCTGGTGGCACTAGTGTTTTTTAACAAGGTATATCGATATATCGAGGCATTTGTTACTAACATTTTGCTCGGTGGTCATTTCTAGCCGCTGTTTCAACCTGATTCTT
>DATBBY010000078.1:0-4383 GCA_036270765.1 Candidatus Acidiferrum sp. | reverse complement strand
GACCGCCTGGTTTTCGCTCATGCCCGGTTTCATCGCGCGATATAACTCGTCGTACGCCGCGTCCACCATCATCGCGGAATGATTCAATAATGAAATTTCGTCCTGCGTTTTGATCACCCGCGCGTCGGACATCAATTGCTGGCCATCCACAATGGTGATGCCTTCTTTTTGCAACGCGAACAATATCGGCGGTTCGACCACGTCGATGCCTAGCGGCTGTTTCAGCAAACCGCGCATCTCCAGCTCAAGCTTTATTTTCTTGGCTACATTTTCAGCGCGACCCATCTCCGGCGACATCGCGCCGCGCAAAAGAGGAATACCCGGCCGCGAACGTTCGCCGAGCCAAGGGCAATTTTGCTGGTGATGACGCGCCGCCGAGCCAAAGTCCCACAGAGTCGGTTCGTCGTTTTGCGGCAACAAGGCGAAGCGGCTGATCTTATCCTGCGCCCAAGTACCGATATGCGTGGCGGTGAGATACCGCACATTGTTCATGTCGAAGCACAGCAGCGCGCCCATTTCAGATTTCGCCAGTAGGGCTTTGGCGCGCGCCAAACGTTCGGTGCGCAAGCGATCAAAATCAATTCGATTTTCCCAATCGACCGCCATCGCTCCATAAGTTTTTAGCGCCACGATGTGCCTCCTATGCTGCGGTTCAGGCTTTGCCGCAAAGTTTGCGCGCGGCTTCGAATACCGTTTGTTCTGTGGGAACGGTTACATCTTCCAGCGGAGGAGAAAAAGGAATTGGAACGTGCATCGCGCCCATGCGTTTCACGGGAGCTTCAAGGTTAAAAAACGCGCCCTCAGCAAGCACCGAAGCAATTTCCGCGGTGACTCCGTAACGTCCATAGCCTTCGTCCACCACAATCGCGCGCGATGTTTTTTTGACCGACGCGATCAGGGTAGCCTCGTCGAGCGGCCATGTAGTGCGCGGGTCAATCACTTCGGCGCTGATGCCAATTTCCTCCAACAGTGTCGCCGCGCCCAGTGCCACTTGAACCATGCTGCTGGTTCCCACTATGGTGATGTCCGTGCCTTCGCGCTTGATGTCCGCCACGCCAAACGGGATGGTGTAATCCCCTTCCGGCACCGGCCCTTTCGTTTTGTACATCATCTTGTCTTCGAAAAAGACCACCGGGTTATCGTCGCGAATGGCCGTTTTCAGCAAGCCTTTCGCGTCGTACGGCGTCGAAGGCAACACTACCTTCAGTCCCGGCACGTGACTGAACCAGGCATGCAACGATTGCGAGTGTTGTGCCGCCGACCGTCGTGTCGCCCCTAGCGTCGTACGCAACACCATCGGAACTTTCCATTTTCCCCCGGACATGTAGTGAACTTTGGCGGCTTGATTGACCATTTGGTCCATCGTCAAAGTCAAAAAATCCCCAAACATAATGTCCACCACCGGACGCATTCCGGTCATCGCCGCGCCCACGCCCAAACCCGTAAATCCCCCTTCGGAGATCGGCGTGTCGATCACCCGCTCCTTGCCAAATTCTTCCACCAGTCCCGAAAGCACCTTAAACGGCGTGCCCGCCTCGGCTACGTCTTCGCCGATGATGCACACCGTGGGATCGCGGCGCATTTCTTCCGCAAGCGCTTCGCGCACCGCCTGCGCGAACGTCAGTTCCCGCTCTACTGCGCGTTCCGCCAGCTCAGGCATAGACGTCTTGCTCCACTTTGTCAGCGTTCGGATACGGCGAGGCAATCGCGAAATCTACTGCCGCCTTCATTTCCGCGCGAACTTCGTCTTCCAGTTTCACCAGCGAGGGCGCGTCGGTGAATTTTTGCGCGATTAATTTTTCTGCGAACAATTTCAAAGGATCGCGCTCGGTCTTCCAGTGGTGCTCCTCCTGCTTGGAGCGGTAATACTCGCGGCTGATGTCGCCAACGTGGTGACCGGTGTAGCGGTAGGTATTGCACATCAAAAAGGAGGGGCCTTCGCCGTCGCGTGCGCGCTTCACCAAACGGCTGGCTGCCTGGTAGACGGCGGTTACATCTTGTCCGTCCACGCTTTCCGAAGGCACTCCGAACGCCGGACCACGGCTCAAAATGTCGCCTGCGGTAGTCTCCAAAAAATGCGTGTATTCGTTGTACATATTATTTTCGCAAACATAAATCACTGGCAGCTTCCACAGCGCGGCCAGATTCATCACTTCGTAGACCACGCCCTGGCCTAACGCTCCTTCGCCGAAGAAGCACACCGCCACTTGCCCTTTACCTTTATGCTTCGCAGAAAACGCCGCACCCGTCGCGATGCCCGCGCTTCCCGCGACAATCGCATTTGCCCCCAGGTTTCCAGTCGCGGGGTCGGCGATATGCATCGACCCGCCTTTTCCCTTGCAGTAACCCGCTTCCTTGCCCAACAATTCAGCGAACATGCGATTGGGAGCCGCGCCTTTAGCCACGCAGTGGCCATGTCCGCGATGCGTGCTGGTAATGTAGTCGTCATCACGCAGCGCTTCGCAAATTCCCACTGCCACGGCCTCTTCTCCAACGTACAAATGTGCGAGGCCGGGCATTAATGCGCGTGTGTATAATTCATTTACCTGCTCTTCGAACAGCCGAATCATCAACATCCGGCGGTACATGCGCAGCGAGCGTTCCACCTCGGCTTTCGGCGCTGTCATGCCGTTTGAATTTTTTGTTCCCGGCTTCTCCATTTCAACTGTTTTTGCTTCAGGCCTTTTCACTTCAGGCTTCTTGGCTTCGCGTTTCTTCGCTTTGTCACTTACAGGGCTCATCGCTTCACTCCGGACATGTGCGCGAGCACATCGAACACTACTGCGAAATCCTGCTCGACTAACCCCATCGCTCTTGCTGCGGTCAAAAACTCATTCGAAATCGCCGTAGTAGGCATAGGCACGTCCACTTGGCGCCCCAGTTCCAGCGCCAGCAGCATGTCCTTCTGCATCATGTTGACGTTGAACCATGCTTCCGGAGGCAATTGCAGGACAAACGGTCCGCGATATTTAATCATCGGCGAAGCCACAGCGCTGTTGACAAGAACATCGACCGCTACTTCCCGCTTGATTCCGCTTTTCTCTGCGAGCAATACGCCTTCGCAGAATGCCAGCATCTGCACCGCAAGGCTTAGATTCGTCCCTATCTTCATCACCAGCGCTAAGCCGTTGTCGCCAACGTAGGTGACTTTCGGGCCGATATCCAGCAGCAGCGGCTTTATCTTCTCGAAAGTTTCGGGACGTCCGCCTACCATTACTGAAAGCTTGCCTTCTTGCAGCGTAATAACGCTGCCGGAGACGGGACAGTCCACCATGTCGCAGCCTTTAGCGCGCACTTTCGCTGCTACTTCGCGGCTGAATGCCGGACTTACCGTACTGATGTCGGCAAAGACTTTGCCGGGTGTCAGACCCCCGAGAATTCCCTCTGGACCATCAGTGATGGACGCCAACGCCGCGGAATTTGTGACCATCGAAAAAATTACATCCGACCCTGACGCGACAGCTCGCGGCGAATCCGCCCACTTCATGCCTTTTTTAACCAGCCACTCAGCCTTCGAGCGCGTGCGATTGTAGCCAAGCACGGAATGGCCTTTGCTTAGCAGGCGATTCACCAACTCGCTGCCCATCACGCCTAACCCGACGAAACCCAGATTTGCCATGTCTTGCCGGTCTCCCGCTGACAGAAGAATTCCCTTACAGATTTAGTTTTGTGAAGTTGGAATCGCCGCGGCGTGGTGAACGACTTGAATCTTCGCGCACTTGCCGCAGATGCGCGCGCATCGAAGCGCGTGCGCCGCTTGAATCGCGATGCTCCACGGCTTCTAAAATTTTCTTGTGGTGATACTGGCCTCGCTCAGGGCCGCCTTCGACGGCGAATATGCCCATGCGCTGTTCGCGCAGCACTCCTACGATCGAATCGATCAGCGACAGAATCAGGGGATTGGAAGCAGCCTCCGCGAGAGCCAGATGAAAATCAAGATCGGCTTCGATGAATGTTTCTGGCTCGGTCTTGCTGTTGTCCATGGCTTCGACCGCTTCACGCATGGCCGCAATATCATCTTTCTCAGCACGCGCCGCCGCCAGCGAAGCGATTTCCGGTTCCAGAATTTCACGCACTTCCACCAGGTGCACCATGGCTTCAGGTTGGCCGTCGCGGATCATGCGATCTAGCGACTGCCAGATGGAGTGCGAGCTACCGTTCGTAATAAATGTGCCCCGGCCCGGGTGCGCTTCCACCAAGCCCTTTTCACGCAACGTCTTAACCGCCTCCCGCACCGCGGTTCTACTTACCCCAAACTGCTGGGCCAAATCGCGCTCGGCGGGGAGCTGGTCGCCTAACTTGAGTTGACCGCTGTTGATAGACGCTTCAATCTGCTGGACGATTTGTTCATAAAGGCGGGATGTTTGAACAATTTTATACATG
>DATBBY010000077.1:0-57546 GCA_036270765.1 Candidatus Acidiferrum sp. | reverse complement strand
CCTCGTTGGCGGGTAGCGGTTCGGCGGTGTTTGGAGTTTTCCCGAGCCCAACGATGGCGCGCCGAGCCGCTGTTGGGTTTCCGCACGACTTGACCTTCGTTTGCGAAACAATTTCGCGCGACAGGTATCTTCGCGCTGTTAAAGGCGCGTGTGTCGTTCGTTGAGCCGCAGCGTCGTCGTGTCTATCAAATAATTGAAGATGGAAACATCGGGGAAGCTTTTAGCTTGCGTAAATGACGCGAGCCCACCCTTTGCAAAAACCGCAAAGGGTAGGCCACCCAAGAACTAGAAACCCGGAAGCAAGAGAAATACAGGAGCGCGCGCTTCGTGGATGACGACCGGTTCAAGATATTTTCGGGCACGGCACATGTGCCGCTGGCCGAAAGTATTTGCCGCACCCTGAATGTGACGATCGGCAAGGCGTTGCTGGGGCGTTTCAGCGATGGCGAGATTTATTTTCAGATTCTGGAAAACGTGCGCGGCGCGGATGTTTTCGTGGTGCAGCCCTGCTGCTATCCGGTAGATAACCATTTGCTGGAGTTGCTGCTGATGATCGACGCGTTCAAGCGGGCGTCGGCGTGGAGAATTACCGCGGTACTGCCGTATTACTGCTATGCGCGGCAAGATCGCAAGGACAAGCCGCGAGTACCGATTTCCGCGAAGTTGGTGGCGGACTTGTTGGAGACGGCGGGAGCCAGCCGGGCATTAACTTTGGATTTGCACGCACCGCAGATTCAAGGCTATTTCGACGTGCCGGTGGACCATTTATACGGCTCGCCAGTGTTGGTGGACTACTTCCGGCAAATGCATTTGCCGGATTTGACGGTGGTGTCGCCGGATGCGGGCGGCGTGGAGCGGGCGCGATCGTTCGCCAAGAGGTTGGGGGCGCCGCTGGCAATCGTGGATAAACGGCGCGTGGATGTGGACGTCAGCGAAGTGATGAACCTGATTGGAGACGTTCGCGGACGGAGCACGTTGATCGTGGACGACATTATCGATACCGCGGGGACGCTGGTGAAGACTGCCGAAGCGCTGATGCGGGAAGGCTCGACGCAGGTGTTTGCGGCAGCGACGCATGCGGTGCTTTCGGGGCCTGCGGTGGAGCGCATCGAAAAGTCATGCATTAAGGAAGTGGTGGCTACCGATTCCGTGCCGCTGAGCGAGGCGGCCAAGAAATTAAAGAAATTGAAAGTATTGAGCGTGGCGGATTTACTGGCTCGTGGGATTCGCTCAATTCACGAAGAAACGTCGATCAGCGAATTGTTTATTTGAGTTTCGCAGGGCATTTTTGCAGAACCGATTCATGGACAGGAATTGAGTAGCAGCATGAGGGAAGGAAATTAAGATGGCTCAAGAGAAAATCGTTGTAGAAGGGGCTGCCCGCACCAAGCGAGGCAAGAATGAAAACCGCAGATTGCGGCTGACCGGCAAGGTGCCTGCAGTATTGTACGGCGGCAAAGGCGATGCCATCACGCTGGCGTTGAATGCCAAGCAATTGGGCGCGATATTTCGCTCAGAGAGCGGGCACAACACGTTGTTTCAAGTGGACCTCAGCGGCAAGCACGAACCAGCGATCTTGAAGGATTGGCTGGTGGATCCAGTGACGGGAAACCTGCTGCATGTGGACCTGCTGCGGGTGGCGATGGACGTGCGCATGCGCGTAAAAGTCCCGGTGCACACCTTTGGCGAGGCTGCCGGCGTGAAGCAGCAAGGCGGCGTGTTTGAAATCGTGACGCGCGAAGTGGAAATCGAATGTTTGCCGGCAGAAATTCCGACGGAATTCAAGGCGGACGTGAGCGGCTTGATGATGGGGCAACAGTTGCGTGCCAGCGATCTGCCCATTCCGGGCAACATGAAGTTGCTGACGGATCCGGAACGCGTACTGGCGCACGTTGTGGCGCTGCGCGTCGAAGAAGAGAAGCCCGCGGATGCGGTGGCGGCGGATGCTGCGGCGCCTGCGGAGCCGGAAGTCATCAAGAAGGGCAAGAAGGAAGTGGAAGGCGAAGAGGGCGAGGAAGAGGCGGCCAAACCTAAAGCTGCGGAGAAGAGCGACAAGGGCGAGAAGAAGAAGTAACACGCGGCGGTTGGCGCTACGGGTTTCTTGTCCACATGAGCTACGGAACGAACTACGAAATGCTTCACGAAATGTTTTGCGGGGAATGCGGAGTGTATGCGGCTGATTGTAGGACTTGGCAATCCCGATCCGGAGTATCAGTGGACGCCGCATAACTTGGGATTCATGGCGATAGATGAGTTGGCGAATCGTAACGGGATTCGCGTTTCACGGCCGGAAGGCAAGGCGCTGGTCGGGCGGGGAAAGCTGGCGGGGGAAGAGGTGCTGCTGGCAAAACCGCAAACGTACATGAATCTGAGCGGCATCTCGGTGCGCGAATTGGTGGAAAAGTACGAGCTGGGGCCGAGCGATTTGCTGGTGATGTGGGACGAAGCGCAGCTGCCGATGGGCACGATTCGCATCAGCGGCGAAGGAAGCGCGGGCAGTCATAACGGCGCTAAGTCGGTGATCGGGTCGTTAGGGACGCCAGTGTTTGCGCGATTGAGGCTTGGTTGCGCGCCGGAGCATGAAGTCAGCAGCCGCAAAGAATATGTGTTGCGGCCGATGCGCAAGGGCGAGCTGGAGGTTGCGTCGGAGATGATCGCGGAAGCGGCCGACGCAGTAGAAATGATGGTGGCGCAGGGAATCGATGCGGCCATGAACAAGTACAACCGGCGAAAGGAACCGCCGGCGGATGAAGCATCAGAGTGAATGAGTTTGCCGGGCGGCTGCCCGGAGACAAGAGAAACGAGGGCAAGATGGAAGAGCGGCTATACGATTTGATTTTTATTGCGCGGCCGGCAACGGCGGAAGAAGACGTGAAGAAAGTGCTTACGGTTATCGAGCATACTTGCACGGAAAAGGGCGGGAAGGTGGAGAAAGCGGAGACCTGGGGCACGCGCAAGCTGGCGTACAAAGTGGCCAAGCATCGCGAAGGCATGTACTACTACCAGCAGATTCGCACCTCGCATCCGGATTTGATTGCGGAGCTGGAGCGGCGTTTGCGTGTGCAAGACACAGTAATCAAGTATCAGACCGTGCGACTCGATGAAGATTTGAAGCGGCAGAAGAAGCTGGTGGACAAGCGGGACAAGCGCACCGCGCGGCGTCCACGACGTGCCACGGCTCCTCCAGCGGCGGCAGCGCCACAGGCGGCACCGGCTGCGCCGGAGCATAACGTTCCGGCAAGCTAGTTTTTAATTGATGGGCTGCGCTTTCTTTTGGAGATCGAGTTTAGGCTGGAAAAATTTAGTTGAGATTGTTTTTGCGGTTCACGTGAAAGGGTGGCGGGTATGGCAGAGGAACAGAAACAGGCAACAGCGCCGAGCGCTCCTCCGCGGCGGGATGGCGGAGGCGGCCACGGTGGTGGCCATAGCGGCGGCGGACATAGTGGCGGAAGCCACAGCGGTGGCAGTCATGGTGGGCTGCGGCGTGAAGGCGGCGGGCCGGGCGGGGCTGGTGGTCCAGGCGGACCGCGCCGTGGGAAGCGCCAATATTTTCGCAAGAAGAAAGTCTGCAAGTTTTGCGTGGAGAAGATGGATTTTATCGACTACAAGCGCGCGGACATTCTTTCGCAATTTGTGCAGGAACGGGGCAAGATTCTGCCCCGGCGCATGACCGGGGTGTGCTCGCGGCACCAGCGGTGGCTGGGCGTGGCAATCAAGCGCGCCAGGAACATTGCGTTGCTGCCGTTCGCGGGAAGCGCGGCAGGGACGCAGCAGCCTCGCGCGGTGGTTGCGCCAGCGGCGGGAGCACCAGCTGGAGGCTCGGCAGGCACCCATGCGGCACCAGCAGCGGCGACACCAGCACCGGCAGCCGCGGCGCCGACAGAAGTTTCCAACGCATAAGAATTAATAACCGCGGTCACGTCAGGAAGGAACAGGAGCGAAGAGGAAAGAGCATATGCAAATTATTCTTCAGGAAGATATTGATAAGCTAGGACATCGCGGGGATGTCGTGACCGTAAAACCCGGGTACGCGCGTAATTTTTTGTTGCCGCGCAAGCTCGCGGTAGAGGCCAGCGCCGGGAACTTGAAGGCCATTGAAAAGATTCGCGGTTCGCTGGCGAAAAAGACGGCGACGGAAATGGAAGCGGCGCAGAAGCAGGCTGTCGCGCTGAATGGCGTGGAGCTAACCTTCACGCGCAAAACGGGCGAGAACGACCAGCTATTTGGCTCGGTAACGACTGGCGATATTGCCGATGCGCTGGAGGCCAAGGGCTTTAAGATCGACAAGCGGCAGATTCACACCGCGGAGCCGATCAAGGCGCTGGGAGATTTCCGCGTGACCGTGAAAGTTTTTAGGGACATCACCGCCGAAATCAAAGTGCAAGTTCAAAAGGAAGGGCAGCGGGCGTAATTTTATTTTATTCCGCGCACTGAGGAGGCACATTTACATGTGCCTCTTTTTTTGTGTCAGTAGAAAAAAGTTTTGTGCAACGGAATTCTTTGGCGAAAAAAGTTTTGCACAAAATTTTCGCCGCGATGCACAGGTTGAAATGGGATTGCTTGTTGACGATGGTTTCAGTTCAGCACACAATGCGCTTCATAAAATTAATTCGGTTCGGCGCAAATCCAATCGAGTCGTAAGCGTTCTCCAGCTCGATAATTTCTTTTCCTTGCCCGGGGGCCGGGAACATGTTACAAAATCGCCTAGGCGAAGATAAAGCGAAATACGAGGTGTGCCCGAGTTATGGCTGTTGATAGCACCCTAGAAAAACCGTTGCCCAACAATCTGGATGCCGAGCGCTCGGTGCTGGGCGCCATTCTGCTAGATAACAACGCGCTTAATCCCGCCATCGAGCATTTACGTCCCGAAGATTTTTTCATGGAGCAACATCGGCGGGTATTCACGCAGATGATTGCGTTGGGCGAAAGCCAGCAGGCCATTGATTTAGTCACGCTGACGGAAGAACTGCATCGTCGAGGCGATCTGGAAGCTTCGGGTGGCGCGCCGTATCTGGCCTCGCTGGCAGATGGCATGCCGCGGGTTTCGAACGTAGAGCATTACGCGCGCATCGTGAAAGAAAAGGCGATGCTGCGCAATTTGATTCACGCGACGCACAATATTCAACAACGCGCGTTTGAAGGCGAGGATGGCGCTGACGCCATTCTGGATAACGCCGAGTCTTCGATTTTCGCGCTGGCGGAAGATCGCGTGCGCGCCGGTTTGATTCCGGTGAAGGACATTGTTCGGGACAATTTCGAGCGCCTCGAAAGAATTTTTCGCGAAGGCAAGAGCATCACCGGAGTTGCTACGGGGTATGGTGAACTGGATAAGCTGACTTCGGGGCTGCAGCCTTCGGAATTGCTGATCCTCGCGGCGCGGCCGTCGCAAGGAAAAACGGCGCTGGCTCTGAACCTGGCAGAAAATATTTCAATTCGCGCGGGGCACCCCGCGGCGATCTTCAGCCTGGAAATGTCGAAGGAGTCGCTCCTGCAACGGCTGGTGGCTTCGGTGGCGCAGATTGACGCCCACAAATTCCGCACCGGGCATTTGAGCAAAGAGGATTGGCGGCGCATGACCGAGGCGCTGGGAGTCATTTCCGCGGCGCCGCTGTGGATTGACGATGCGGGGTCCATCAGCGTGCTGGAGATTGGGGCTAAGGCGCGGCGGCTAAAGCGGGACAAGGGACTTTCGCTGTTGATCGTGGATTATCTGCAGCTCATTACCGCGAGAGGGCGATTTTCGAATCGCAACGAGGAAGTTGCGAGCATCTCGCGCGCGCTTAAGGGGCTGGCGAAGGAGTTGCAGATTCCGGTACTGGTGCTCAGCCAGTTGACGCGCGCGCCGGAGCGCGATGATCGCGGACCGCAGCTTTCGGATTTGCGCGAGTCGGGCGCCATCGAACAGGATGCGGATGTGGTCATGTTCATCTACAGGCCACACTTTTTTAAACAGGGAGCTACGCCGGAAGAGCGGGAAGAGACTGAACTGAAGATTGCCAAGCAGCGCAATGGACCAACGGAAAGTGTGAAATTTGTTTTCCGCAGCCGGTTGACACGCTTTGAAGAAGCCGCGCCGGATGCGTTTTCGCAATTCGCCGCTGACGATATGTAAAGGTTTGTGACGCGGCGTTATGTGCCGCTGCTATGAATGGTTGTTATGTACGGGTAGACACGGCGCGGCCTACGAGCCACGCTCATCGATCCGGTGGCGCTACGGGCGCTCACCCAGCCACTTTCGAGCCTAAGCTGCAAGTCCCTTGCGCACTTCATATTAGCGCATTTTCTGGCGGGCTCGCTTTTCTCAATCAACCGGCACGCGACGTGCCCTGTACGTAGGTGCAGTTGCCCACTGTTGTCATTCACGCGGCAGTTTTCAGGCGTAAAACCACCCCTGCCGCGTGGATGACGTAAACTTATTTTTCCTTGGAATAACTATGGCGCGCACCCTGAAAAATCCCACGACACTCAATATGCGGCCAGTTTGGGCGGATGTTTCGCTCTCGGCGCTCATTCATAATTTCGAAGCGATTCGATCCTGTGTAAACCCGCGGAATGAAAAGCGGCGTACGCCCAGGCAGGTGCTGTGCATCGTGAAAGGTAACGCGTACGGCCACGGCGGGCTGGCGGTGACTAAAGCTCTGGAGAAGGCCGGGTCAGACTGGTTTGGAGTGACCTGCACGGAAGAAGGTATAGCGCTGCGCAAGGCTGGGGTGCGGAAACCAATTTTGATTCTGACGAGCTTTGTGGCGGGCGAAGAAAAACGATTACTGGAACACAATTTGACCGCGGTGATTCATCGCTGCGAGCAGTTGGCACAACTGGAGACTGCAGCGGCACGGCGTGGCAAGAAAAAAGTTTCGTTTCATCTGAAAATCGATTCAGGGATGAATCGCCTGGGCATAGCGCCATCGAGCGTGGATTGTTTTGCGCGACAGCTTGTCAAGGCTCGGCACTTGCAGTTGAGCGGAGTGATGACACATTTCGCCTCCTCGGAAGCATTTTCCGATACGGTGGCGGGGCGGCAGACACGTGAGCAAGAGGAGCGGTTTTTTGCGGCGCTGGAGCGGTTTCGCGCGCTGGGAATCGATCCTGGAATTATCCATCTGGCGAATAGCGGCGCGATCGTGACGCGCCAGGAAACGTGGGCGGACATGGTGCGTCCGGGCGTAATTCTGTACGGATACCATCCTGGATACGATCCCGTGGAGAAGCGCGCGGAATTTGAGAAGCGGCTGGCGCTCAAGCCAGTAATGAGTTTGCGCACGCGGATTATCAGCTTGCGGGATGTACCTGCGGGCGCGGGTGTTGGTTACGGGTCAACCTTCGTGCCACAGCAGGCTTCGCGCATCGCCGTGCTGGCAGCGGGATATGGAGACGGCATTCATCGCAGCCTGAGCAACCGGGGTAAGGTGCTCATTCGAGGAGCACTGGCACCTATCGTCGGAATTGTTTCCATGGACGTTACGATGATCGATGTTACGGCGGTGCCGGGTGTTGAGATTGGTGACACTGCGACAATTTATGGAACGGACGGGCAGTTTAGTCATCCCGCGAACCTGGTTGCGCGCAGTCTCGGCACGGTAACTTCGGACCTGTTGTGCGCAGTAAGCCAAAGGGTTCCACGGTTTTATTTGAAGTGATTTGTATTTCTTTCATTTATTTATGATTATGAGCAGTCGTTGGTAATTTTTGTGGGGGACTAACTGTTTTCACGAAATGTTGGATATCCGACTTGACCTGTCATTAATGACAGGGTATATAGACCATTACGGGCGTGCCGTCGGGGACGGTAAAGTAGGTCTGTGAGCTCGCAGCGAAAGAAGGGCTTGCGGCGTTACCAAATCGCTGGGATGTAGTCTCACAACTATTTCGAATGGACCGGAAAACTCCAGGTAGTAGACCGCGTTCGTCACTTTCATCCGTAACACCGCCAACGCGCGGCTCCGAGAACCGCGCGGCTCGGCAGTTTGACTCCTCAGTGACTGCTGATTTACCAGATCAGGGCAAAGCAAAGCCATCCATGCATTGGGAGTTTTGGATTGTGCGCAGCTTGTTTACCCTCTTGATCGGGGTGCTATGTTACGCCTTCGCGCCCTTCGGTTTGCGGAGCAGTGCTACGGGCGTCGGCGTGCTGCTTGCGCTGGTTATTGTTTTTGCCGAGTTTCGTTTGGCGCACGCGAGCATGGGCGGATTGATCGGCGGAGCCTTCGGGGCGTTGGCGGGAATGGCTGGCGCTCTGTTGATGACATTGATCATCTCGTACACTTCGCAACCCGCTTCCACCAAGTCGTTTCTAGATTTTATTTCCTTGCTGGCCTTCAGCTATCTGGGGATGACCACGGGCTTTCGTTGCGGGGAACACTGGCGAATTCCCCGGCGCAAAGCGAAAGTGAGCAGTGAGAGTGCTACCAATGAGCTGATGAAACTGCTGGATACCAGCGTGCTGATCGATGGCCGCATCGCGGAAATTTGCGAAGCACAATTTCTGGATGGAGTGCTTGCGGTACCGCAATTTGTTCTGCATGAGCTGCAGTTGGTGGCCGATTCGTCCGACCCGTTAAAGCGGCAACGCGGGCGGCGCGGCCTGGAAGTGTTGCAGCGCATTCAGAAAATGCCGCAGGTGGAAGTGCGGGTGGTCGATGACGATTTTCCGAATACCGCCGATGTGGACCATAAGTTGATTGAGCTGGCGCGGCGCACCGGCGCGAAAATCGTAACGAATGATTTTAATTTGAATAAAGTTGCCACGGTGCAGGGGTTTTCCGTGCTTAACGTGAATGAACTTGCCAATGCGCTGAAGCCGGCCGTGCTGCCGGGCGAAACGATGCATGTGCTGATTCAACGCGAGGGCAAGGAAGCCATGCAGGGCGTAGCGTATTTGAGTGACGGTACCATGGTAGTTGTCGACGGTGCGCGGCGGATGATCAACAAGAGCGTGGATATGATCGTGACTTCGGTGCATCAGACCACCGCAGGCAAGATGATTTTTGGGCGCGTGGATGAACGCGTCGAGCCGGTCGGTCCTTATGCGCGGGCTGCGACGGCGGGACGAGGGGTTGCGGGCAATTCAACAGCATCGTATACGGCCGGCTCGAGCGCGCGGCAAGAAGAGGAAAGCAATCGTGCGGCTGACGCCCGTGGTGGTGATCAGAATACTTCCGGAGCATCAGGGACGACTCCCCAAACGGAAGGCGAATAGCGCGGAGTTAGCAGGGAAACCCGCAGAAGCCCGCGAATTTTCCACACGGTATATAATCATCGGTTCATCGAGTCAACGTTGATCGAATCAATGTTAATCGGATCACGGGACAAGACTTTCAAGCGATAAAAATGGGGCGAATCACTGCCATTCTTCCGGCTTCGGGGCTGGGTACGCGCATGGGCGCGGAGACCCCCAAGCAATTTCTGGAACTGGACGGAACGCCGATCGTCATCCACAGCCTTCGGCGGATTGCGGCGTGCCCGCTGGTTACCGACATTATCGTGGCTACGCGCGGGGACGTACTGGAATCGCTGCAAAGTACGATTCGAGCGGAAAAGTTTACGCAGTTTGTGCGCATGGTGCGTGGCGGAGATTCGCGGCAGGGTTCCGTGGCACAGGCGTTGCGCGAAGTGCCTGAGGAAACTGAAATTGTATTGGTGCACGATGCGGTACGGCCATTTGTCACCGTGGACCAAATCACGCGGGTGATTGAAGAGGCACGGAAGTGCAAGGCGGCGATCCTGGGGATTCCGGCGATGGATACGGTGAAGGAAGTGAAGCGGGCGAGTTTGCCGGAAGATGTGGCGCTGATAATTGGGACAATTCCGAGAGAACGGGTGGTGCTGGCGCAAACTCCGCAAGCGTTTTCGGCGAAATTGTTGAAGGAAGCGTTTGCGCGCGCGGAAGCCGACGGAGTAAATGCTTCGGACGAAGCTGGCCTGGTGGAACGTCTCGGTTACGATGTGCACGTGGTGCTGGGGTCGGAGCGAAATATTAAAATTACCAGGCCTGCGGATATGGAGCTGGCGCGGTTTTACCTGGAACGCGAGCGAAACAAGAAGTGAGCGTGCGCTGCGGCATCGGGTACGACCTGCACCGGCTGGAAGCGGGACGCAAATTAATTATCGGCGGGCTAGAAGTGCCGTTTGACAAAGGTCCGGTTGGACATTCGGATGGAGATGTTGTGGCGCATGCGCTGTGTGACGCGCTTTTTGGCGCGGCGGGGCTGGGAGATATTGGCACTCATTTTCCGGATACCGATCCAAAGTGGAAAGGCGCTGATAGCATGCAATTTTTGGTGCATGCAGCGCGCCTGCTTGGCGAAAAGAAATTTGCGATTGAGCATGTCGATGCGGTGGTGATCCTCGAGAGACCTAAGCTGGGACCGCACTTTCCGAAAATGCGCGAAGCGCTGGCGAAGGCTCTGAGCGTCACCGCGGACCGTATTCACTTGAAGGCGAAGACAAATGAGAGCGTGGATGCGGTGGGGCGCGGTGAGGCGATTGCCGCGTATGTGGTAGCGACCGTGACAACGACCTAACGATTTTTTGTTTGCTGAAGAACATTTCTGATTGTTCCTATTCCCGCCGCTAACAATTTTCTGCTGTAGACTTCCTCTCACATGACTTCCGAAAGGCGAACGCGAGACTCGGTTGCTAATCTTTTCACCGGAACCGATGTTTGGGAAATTCTTCGCGAGCGTGGATGGAGCGCGACCGGAGAGTTTTCTCCGGAGTTGCAGTCCTGGTGTGGACGTGCGGCAGGCATGCTTGGATCTCATGTGGCTGATCTCGCGGCACTCAGCGATCTGCTCGGTTTGATCTTTCATTATGACGCGGAGAAAGTGCTGGAGCGAGTCGAAAGCCACGCGGTGCTGGCGCGTTATGGTGCCCGGGAAGTGTTGCGCCGCGTGGCTTTGTTGCTGCTGGATGGCGGGGCGCTAGATTCTGAACGATTCAAAGAAATAATTAACATCATAAAGGAAGGGTCGGACTTGCGGAGCCGGGATTTGTTTCATCCGATACGGCTGGCGTTGGCTGGGCGGGCTGGCGAGGGAGAACTGGATCGGGTGATTCTGCTGATCGACGAAGCGGCGGCGTTGCCTTTTGCCGTAGCGGTGAAACCTGCGCGTGTGCGGATAGTAGAATTTTGTTCCGCGCTTGATTAGAAATGGCGAGCCATGAATTTTGTTGGAGTTTTTCTATACACTGTTTGTTCGCATGAGTCCTCTCATTGACCGGTTGACGGGTATTAACGCGGTGCGCGAAGCGCTGCAAGCGGGGAGCGCGATTGATCGCGTGGTGATTGCGCACGGACGGCAGGACACGCGCACGGAAGAGATTGTGCAACTGGCGCGCGGGCGCGGGATTCCGGTGCGATTTGAGGATCGCGGGCAGATCGACCGTCTGGCCAACACCAAAGATCATCAAGGAGTGGTAGCGCTGGCAGCCGCGCGGGCGGCGGGATCGCTTGAAGATATTCTCGGGAATGCGAAGGCCGGTGGGCACGGGGGCCTGATTGTTTTGCTTGATGGAGTGGAGGATCCGCACAACCTCGGCGCCATCATACGAACGGCATTGGCAGCGGGGGCGCAAGGCGTGGTGATACCGGAGCGGCGCGCCGTGGGGTTGACGGACACGGTGGCGCGGGCGTCTGCTGGAGCGCTGGCGCACTTACCGATTGCTCGGGTTACAAATCTAGCTCGCGCGATGGAAGAGTTGAAGGAAGCGGGCTATTGGCTTGTCGGACTGGATGAGGCGGCGGACAAAACATATACGCAGGTGGATTATACTTCGCCAGTGGGAATTGTTTTAGGGGGAGAGGGCAAAGGTTTGCACGAGTTGACGCGCAAGCGCTGCGACTTTGTGGTTTCGCTGCCGACCAGCGGGCCGGTGAAGTCGCTGAATGTTTCTGTGGCGGCAGGTGTGGTTTTGTTTGAGGCTTTGCGGCAGCGGGCTGCTCGCACAAAATAGCGACGCAAGAGACTTCGCGCTTGTGAGTCGGAGCGCTGAGATTATTTGTCGTATTTGATCAGGGAAAAGACGTCGAGGCCGGGGAGTTTGGAGCGGCCTTTCAGAAAAGTTAATTCTACAGCGAAGGCCAAGCCTTCGACTTTGCCTCCCAATTGCTGGATGAGTTTGGCGGTGGCTGCGGCGGTACCGCCAGTTGCCAGCAAATCATCGCAAATAATGACGCGATCGCTGGGCTTGATGGCGTCTTCGTGGATTTCCAGCGTGTCGGTGCCGTATTCCAAAGAGTAGGAAACGCTGGCGCATTTGGCGGGAAGTTTTTTAGGTTTGCGCACGGGCACAAAGCCGGCGTTCAGGCGATAGGCTAATGCGGGAGCAAAAATAAAACCGCGTGCTTCAATTCCGGCGACGACGTCGATGGTGTGACCATTGTAATGCTCGCACAAGAGATCGATCAGGTTGTGAAAACCGGGCTTATCTTTCAGCAGAGTGGTCAAGTCGTAGAACAGGATTCCCGGTTTCGGATAGTCGGGCACTTCACGAATCAGTTTTTTTAAATCGTCCATTCAAACGGCTCCTGTGGTCGTGCTGGTTTTACCGCGATACGGCAGCAGCGGACGGGTCGTTACACGTTCATGCGCTCAATCGCCGCGCCCTATTACGAATACCTGGTCGTACTGTGGATCAGGTGAGGCAACTTCTTCACGGACTTCGGTAACGCTCGAAAAGCGCGGGCCGCGTTCGAGTAGGGTGCGCATCTCGCGAAGTTGCTGCGGGGAGCCCATGACAAAAACCTCAACGCGACCATCGTTGAGGTTTTTCACGTAGCCCCCGACTTTTATTTTGGCTGCGGCGCGCTGCGTGAAGTAACGGTATCCAACACCCTGGACGGTGCCGGAGATCAGATACTTTCTGGCTTGTTTTGGCTCGGTCACGAACCAAAAAATTGTAACAGAGAGAAAGGGTGATGCGAAAAAGTTGGGTGCTGCTATTACTGAAACTGGGAGAGAAAACTACGCCCTACTGGAAAAAGCCAAGGGGAAAAACCAGGACCCATCCTATAAATCGAGGGTGCGGCCCCTTCGCATCGATTGACTTCTGGGGGAATACTATGTTGCTCTAGGCCTTGATTAAAATAACCTGAAGGGATTTTTTGGAGGGCATATGCGAAAACCTGAACAACGGGATCTGTTTCCGGGGGCTTTGGAGATGATGATTCTGCGCACGCTGAAGAGACAGCCTTCGCATGGCTACGCGCTCGCGAAACACATCAAGCATGTGTCTAATGATTTGCTGCAAATTGAAGAAGGGTCACTTTATCCGGCTCTGCAGCGGCTGCTCAAGGCAGAATTGGTGAAGGCCGAATGGGGTATTTCTGCCACCAACCGGCGGGTACGGATATACAAACTGACGGCGGCTGGCGTCAAGCACTTGCAGCGCGAGATTTCAAGATTCGAGCAGATGTTTGAAGGCATTACACGAGTGCTGGCGGCGATAAAGTCATGAGCTGGCTTACACAGTTGTTTTCACGACGGCGAATATATAGCGATCTTTCCGCAGAGATTCAGGAACACCTGGACGAACGGGTCGAGGAGTTGATCGCGGAGGGCATGCCCAAAAAAGATGCTGTGGCTGCAGCGCGGCGGGAATTTGGGAACGTGACGTTGATTCAAGAGCACAGCCGGGAAGTGTGGCGGTGGCGATCGATTGAGAATTTTGCGATCGATGTGCGTTACGGACTGCGCTCGTTGGGGCGATCGCCCGGGTTTACGACGATTGTGGTGCTGACGCTGGCGCTGGGCATCGGGGCTAACAGCGCGATTTTCAGTGTGATTAACGCGGTGCTGCTGAGGCCATTACCGTTTCCCAATGCGTCGCAACTTGCGGATCTTTGTGCTCGGAGCACGTTATTTGATTTCCCACATCTGGGGGTATCGCTGCTGGATATCGCCGATATTCGTGCGAGCACCACGTCATTTTCCGACCTGACTCCTTACCGATGGTCTTCGAAGGAAATTTCCGGGGGAGGCAAGCCCGAGCAAATCGAGGGGGCCGAGATTTCGCAGGATTTCTTCCCTGACCTAGGTGTCAAGCCGCTGCTGGGGCGGACATTCGTTGCGTCGGATATGCAGCCGGGGAACCACGTTGTGATTTTGAGCCATTCCTTGTGGCGGGACAGATTCGGCGGTGATCCACATGCGATCGGAAAAACCCTGCGGCTCGATAGCGAGACATACACGGTAATCGGAGCGATGCCGGACCTGTCGAACACTGACTTCGCAACCGATTCGAAGGTCTGGACGGCTCTCATACCGACACAAGAGCAACTTACGGCGAGACAGAATCGCGACTTCGACGTGCTCGCGCGTCTGAAACCTCATACCGACATTGTGCAGGCACAGAAGGAGCTCGACACTATTGCTGCGCGGTTGGCAACCGCTTACCCAGACACGAACAAGGGATGGAGCTTTCGGGTCGCGCCGTTGAGAAACTATTTGTTAGGGGACGCGCGGAAACCGTTGCTAGTGCTGTTCTGCTCGGTAGGATTTGTGCTGCTGATCGCGTGCGCAAATGTAAGTAACTTATTTTTGTCGCGCGGATGGGGAAGACGGCGTGAGTTTGCGATTCGCACCGCGATTGGCGCAACGCGTGGGGCGTTGTTGCGGCAGCTGGCGGTGGAAAGCATGCTGGTGGCATTGATGGGCGGGGTCTGCGCGTTTTTCATGGCGGTTTGGACGGTACGAGGAATACGCGCGATTCTTCCGGGGGGCATTCCGCGGATTCAAGATACTCGAATTGATAGCGAGGTGGCCTGGTTTACATTGGGCGCGTCATTGCTGGCGGCATTGTTATCCGGGTTTGTGCCTGCACTGTTGAGTTCACGGCAAGACGTCAATGCGGCGATCAAGGAGGGCGGTGCCGGCGCGGCGGCGGGTCATGGACACAATTTGTTGCGGCAGGTGCTGGTAGTGGTGGAAGTGGCGCTGGCGATTGTGTTGCTGATTGGCGCGACACTGGCGATGCAAAGTTTTGCCCGGATGCTGCGGGTGGATCCGGGGTTTCGACCGGACCATTTGATCACCATGCGGATTGATTTTCCGAAGTATCGTTTTGTGAAAGTCGAGCAGTCGACTCATTTTGTGGAACAGGTTCTGGAAAGTTCGCGTGGGATTCCGGGGGTGGCAGCGGCATCGGCGGGGGTAGTGTTCCCGCTGGGAGATGCGGTGTCGGAATCGACATTCGAGACGGAGCAGTCAAGTGCAGAGGAGAAATCAGGCCAGCGAATGGTGCGTATGAACCGGGTTGAGCCGGACTTTTTCCGCACATTTGGGATTCCGCTGCTTGCCGGGCGAGACTTTAACGCGGACGATCGAAAAGAAAAAGCTCCCGTGTTTATCGTGAATGAGGCGTTTGCGCGCAAGGTGTTCGGCTCGGTCGATGTGATTGGCAAACGGCTCTCCGCGCTACGAGAAAAAAAGGAACCGGTGTGGGGGGAAATTATTGGAGTGGCCGGGAATGTACGTGATCTCGATCCGGGTGCCGAAGCCAAACCAGAGATTTACGGACCATTTGAGCAGACCCAGCACGCTGCAGGAGTATTTCTGGTTTTCCGAACGAAGCCGGATCCACTGGCGATCGTTGCGGCGATAGAAGATCGCATATGGGCACTCGACAAGGACCGGCCGGTAACGTCGATAAAGACAATCGAGAAGCAGATGGAAGAGAACACTGGGGCGCCCAGGTCGCAAAGCGTATTGCTGGGAATTTTTGGTGGGTTGGGGTTCGCGCTGGCGATCGTAGGAGTATATGGGGTGATGTCCTACGTGGTTTCTCAGCAAACGCGTGAGATTGGTATTCGTATGGCGCTGGGTGCAGATCGTGAGAAGGTGCTTGGCATGGTGATTGGCCACGGACTCAAATTGACACTGACCGGGGTAGTGATCGGCGTAGGAGTCTCGCTGGCGCTGACGCGCTTCATGGGCAGCCAGCTTATGGGTGTTAGCGCGACTGATCCGGTGACATTTAGCGGCGTAGCCCTATTGCTGATTGTGGTCGCGGTGGCTGCATGTTTCATTCCGGCGCAACGGGCGATGCGGGTGGACCCGACGGTGGCGTTGCGTTATGAATGAGATGATGAAGCGGCGTTCGGCCATATGGTGCGCATCTAAGCGGAAATGAAATTGTTAGGGCGATTCTTGGTTTCCTTATTGGCGATGGCTGGCGCGTTTGGCGCAGGCGTGGCGGGCTTGCGGGCGCAGGGGAGTTCTCAGGGGCCTATGGAGGCGCCTGCAGAGCATCACGTCAGCCGCATTGGCACGGAGCCTGAGCCTCCGGCGCCGCCTTCGTTGCCGCCGGAGGAAATTGTCCGGCGGTTTTCACAGAAAGAAGATGAATATCTGAAATCGCGCCCGAATTATGGATTTCGCAAAAGTGTGCGCATCCAGGAATTTGGTCCTGATGGCGGGGTTATCGGGGAATTTTTGCGGGTCACGGAATACCAGAAGTTAGCGGATGGACGAGTGGCGATGAAGGCCATCGAAAAGCCTCAGTCGACGCTGCAGGGAGTTTATCTCGCGCCGGAGGATTTGGACGCGCTCGATAAAATCCCAGCGTATCCGCTGACGAGTGGGCAGCTGGCGAAGTACGAGTTGAAATTTATTGGACGGGAGCTGGTTGACGAAGTGGATTGCTATATTTTTCAAGTCAAACCGAAAACGGTGGAGCGAGCGAAGGCGTACTTCGAAGGTGTGGTGTGGGTGGATGCGCAATATCTGGAAGTGGTGAAGACTTACGGGAAATGGGTGACGGATCAGGGAGACACGCGGGGGATTGCGCAATTGCCTTTCTCTTTGTTCGAGACGTATCGTGAAAATGTGGACGGGAAGTACTGGTTTCCTAATTATTTGCGATCTGACGATTCGTTGCACACCAAAGAGGGTGACATTCCGGTGCGGCTGGTAATTAAGTGGACGGATTTTAAGCCTGCCGGGACAGGCCAGACTACGCCGGCGACCCACGAGTGAGGGGCGTCGGCTGGCGGGAGGGATCGAAGAGAGATTTCTCCACTGCGCAAGTCGACTCGTTCGCGGACGAACGACGGGGAAAAAGCGTCGGTTTGCTTCGGTGCTGCCTGCGGCAGGCAGGCGAAATGACCAGTGCGGAGTAGCCGAGATGACCGGGGGAGTAGCTTGCCAAAATTCGCTAGGACGCTAGTTGCTTTAGAGCTGCTGGGAGCTCGGTGATGGAAGTGAGAAGCAGATCGGGCTTCGAGGCGCGCAGGCGTTTTTCAGTGGGAAATGGGCCGAGAACACCGATGACGCGCACGTGCGCGCTTTTGGCCATTTGTACGTCTTCTGGGGAATCACCGACGTAGATGCAGTGCTCGGGTGCCAAGCCGATGCATTGAAGAGCGAAATTCAATGGGCCGGGGTGGGGCTTCTTGTGTGCGGTGTCACCGCTACATACGCGAGCGCTGAAGGATTTGGCGAGGCGAAACTCCCGGAGTTGGCGAAGGACGCGGTCGCGGTCTCCACTGGTCACCAAACCAAGCTTGTAGCGGCGGCCCACGGCGGTTAGGACCTTGCGAGCTCCGGGGATCAACTTTGGGCGGAATTCTGAATAATGCTTGCGCCAGGCGGTGTCGGCGGCACTCCAGTGCTGCTCTGGCAGGCCTGCGGCGCGGTAGACGTCGTACCAGTTGGGGGAGTAATGCTGAGCGAGTTGGTCCAATCCCCAAGTGATGCCCATTTCACTGAACATTGCCAGGTAGGCGGAGGAATCAGCTTGGAAAGAATCAAGCAAGGTCCCATCCCAGTCGAAGAGGACGCCTTTGATTTCGGTTTTCTTGGCTGGGGCCATGCGCCATCAAACATCACAGAGGTGGGGAATAAAGTCAAAAAGCCAAGTTAAAGATCTTGAGGCGGCGAAGGCACCGATACATCAGGTCCCAAAGTACAAGAGTTATGTGTTAGAGACGAAAAGGTGGCAGTCGGCCGGCGATGGAATCTAGTAGGTGCCGAGGAAGCGGGACGGGATGAAGTCGTCGCGGTCGAAGGAGACATCGTCGAAATTCGCCGCGATGCCGTACCAGCCAGGCACGGCTGCGGGATGAATGCGGCGCACATGGGCATGGCTGGTCATGACCACGTTGCCTTGGCCTAAAGGGCGGCTTACCAGGACAATTTGCAGCTCGATAGGTGCGTCCATGGGAAGTGTCTTGGGACACAGGAAATAGACGCCGGTGGAGCTGATATCGCGGGTTACCAGGGTGATGGGGAAGCCTTCAACGACTCCGTTGATACTTTGAAGCCTTAGCGGCAGTTGGAGGATAGCTCGGGGGTATTCGCGATGCTCTGGGTGGACGCCGACGGCGTGAGTAGGCACGCGAATAAAACGCCTCGGTAATTCAGGACGAAGCAACGGTTTGCAATATAGCGCCGGGCCAATCGGGGCGGTAACGGGCTGCTTTGACGGTGCCTTAATTGAAACTGCGAGATTGGTAGCGCTCATCTCCCCCTCAGGATCTCAGAGACGCTTCTAAGTGCATGACCTTGCGACCTTCGGTGTGGAGGATATCCACAGGTTAAGTCGGGTCGCTAAGATGCCACCGGAAGGGTTGTGAGTCAACCTGCGGAAATTTCTGAAGTTGTCTTAAACTGAAACACTTAGTAATAGTACTCGATTTGCCAGTCGAAGGTGGATAGATGGAATTGATCACGAGGTGTTGAAATATGGCATGGCGGCCAACCAATATGGTGCTGGAAGACAAGCCGCCGCGCAGATATTTGTATAGCTAGATCGTACCTAAATGGCTTCCACCGCCACTGAAATTGATCGACCTCTCATACCTCTAACATCATCATGCGCGGAAAAGGCACGTTGGGTGCCGCTGGCTTTCGCGGCTGTTTATATCTTGTGGGGATCAACGTACATCGGGATTCGGATTGCGATTGAGAGCTTTCCTCCGTTGGCTATGGCTGCGATTCGGCATTCTCTGGTCGGGCTTATCCTCTACCCGATTTTGCGAATCAAAACGGGGATCAGGCCAACGGCGGCGAATTGGTGGACTGCGGTGGTGACCGGTGTATCGCTGCTATGCGTGACCAACGGGGGACTTAGCTGGGCGGAACAGCGGGTGCCTTCGGGGATTGCGGCGCTTCTGGTGGCGACGTTATCGCTGTGGCTGGTAATTTTGGATTGGCTCAGGCCGCGAGGTACGCGACCGGGGCCCCGCGTGTTTGCGGGTCTGATACTGGGATTCGTGGGACTGGCGCTGCTGGTCGGCCCGGCAAAGTTTGGAGGGTCGAGGCGAATTGATTTGGTGGGGACTGGGGTGTTGCTGGCCGGAGCCTTTATATGGGCGAGCGCGTCGTTGTATTCGAAACAGCGGGTGATGCCGGAATCGCCGCTGCTAGTGGTGGCGATGCAGAGCCTGGCAGGTGGGGCGGGGCTGTGGATTGTGGCGGCATTCTCTGGGGAGCTTCACGCGTTGCATTTCGCGGCGATTTCGGGGCGGTCGTGGATGGCGCTGATTTACCTGATTGTGCTTGGGTCGGGGATCGGGTTTACGGCTTATTTGTACATTCTTAAAAAGAGTACGCCGTCGAAAGTGGCGACGTATGCCTTTGTGAATCCAGTGGTGGCGCTTTTTCTGGGCTGGATTTTAGCTGGGGAAACGATCACGGCGCGGACGGCGATTGCGGCGGCGGTGATACTAACGGCAGTGGTGCTGGTAATTAGCTCGCCGCGCGCTGATGCAATTTAAGGTGTTGATCATTAAGCTGAATTGGGGGCGGCGGTAGGTTAGTGCGCAGCCGCGAATCGAATGTGTTCAAGATAATAAAGCGCGCCAAACGCTAGAGCTAAAGCGGCTGCAGGAAATGTCAGGGGGCGGACGCTTCGCAAGGGCTGCTTCCAATCCGCAGTGGTGAGAAAAATCAAGATCGAGAATGCTACGGCCACAATTGAGAGCTGGAAGATATGTGCTGCCGCACCCTCGTCCGGTTCAGTTGGTTGGGGTGGATGAGTGTAGCCGCTAAGAACGGTCAGCAAAGCTAAAAGGGACAGTACGATTATGACCCTGGCGCTGAGGCGGTTAATTTGGTGCGCAGTCATGAAGTGAGTTTCTTCCGGTTTGGGAATCACACGAGAAAGTACTTTACATTGTAAAGTCCAATACGAGGGCCGTCAAGCCGAAAAATCAACGCATTTACTTTGCTGCGCGTTAGCGGATAGCTTTGTCTTTCTGGGTGAGTTAGTTTTGACGAGTGCAATATGAATAATGCGACGGGACAAGCTACAGGGGCGAGTTCGAAGATAACTGCTAACGCGGCGGAGCGGTATTGGCGCGCGACGCTAGCGCGTGATGCGCGAGCGGATGGGACGTTCATTCTGGGAGTGCTTTCGACCAGGATTTATTGTCGGCCATCGTGCCCGGCGCGGCGGCCGCTGCGGCGTAACGTGGTGTTCTTTGGCAGCGGGGAGGAAGCGGAGAAGCAGGGGTTTCGTCCGTGTTTGCGGTGCAAGCCTAATGAGAAATCGGGAGCACTGCGGCTGGTGAAACGTGCGGCGCGAGAATTAGCGAGTAATGGTGAGGAAGACATTTTGCGCGTTGCCACGCTCGCGGAAAAGCTTGGGGTTACACCATCGGCTTTGCGACGCGCTTTTCAACAAGTTACCGGGCTGGCACCGCGGGATTTGGCCGACGCGCTGCGGTTGAACCGGTTCAAGAGTTTGTTGCGCGCTGGAAGAAACATTACGGACGCGCTGTACGAGACGGGCTATGGCTCTTCGAGCCGCGTTTATGAACGTAGCGATGCGCAGCTGGGAATGACGCCGGCGGCTTATCAAAAAGGAGGAAAGGGCATGAAGCTGGAATACACGATTGCGAAATCACCGATGGGAAAGGTTTTGGTCGCGGCTACGGAAAAGGGCGTTTCCGCAGTTTATCTGGGTAAGGTGGAAAACAAATTGATTAGCGAACTGCGAACAGAGTATCCGCACGCGGAGATTGCTCCGGCGAAGGAACCGTACCAGCGATGGGTGGGCGAAATTGTGCGACAGATCGAGGGGAAGCCGTCAAGCCTGGAGCTTCCATTGGATGTGCAGGGGACAGCATTTCAACGGCGGGTGTGGCAGGAGCTGCAGCGAATCCCGCGGGGGACGACGCGCACTTACACGCAGGTGGCACAAGCGCTGGGGCAGCCTAAGGCGGTGCGCGCGGTGGCGAGTGCTTGTGCGAGGAATCCGGTCTCGATTGTGGTGCCGTGCCATCGGGTAATTCGCGGAGACGGACAACTTGCGGGTTACCGATGGGGGCTTTCGCGTAAAGAGCAATTGCTAAGTGCGGAGCGCGCGGGCGGGAAAAAAGCGCAGGACAATTCGAGGTGATGGGTGAAGATGCTGCGTGAAAATCTCCGCGAGACCGGGTTAATTGCCAGAGGTTAATGCTACCGGGTTGATGTTACGAGCGGGGTTTGGTTCGGGTGACGCCTTTCGGCCAGTCCTGTTTGAATTGATTATCGCCAATCTTGAGATTCTTCATGACGTTGGTGTAATGGAATATCAAGTAGTCCTGGGAACCGGACTCAAAAAACTTTTGCTGTATGGGAAGCCAGGAAGCTTCGTCGATCCACATCTGGATTTTTGCGATCTGCTTGCGCATCTGGTCGGATTTGGGGATGAGCTCGATCTGCACGGTTTTCTTGTTGTCCAGTTCGGTCGGACCAATCACGTTGACCTCGTAACTCTTCCTCACGTTGTCGCTTTTGGTTCCAAAACCGAGCAAGACATATTGATCGACTAAATCTCGATTTTTGCCCAGGTCATATTCCTCGACGCGATTGATTTTTGGGGTGAAGACGAAGAGGGAATCACCGGTGCGAAGGATGGTGCGGCGGTCGGGCTGGAAAAACTCGATGCGCATTTTTTCATCGCGACGGACCAGGAGTTTTCCGGCTTCCGTGGAAGTGTCTTTCACTACGTCAGTGTATTTGATGTGCTCGATGTCGGCGGTGAGGGTATGAAAATCCCGGGCGGATTTATCCATCATGGCCAGCACACCGTCGGTGGTCCATTGCTTTTCCTGGGGGGGAGAAGCCGGAGTCGCGAAAGCTGTAAAAATCACACTGAGAACTAGGAAGAGCAGAGAAAAACGTGTCAATCGAGGCCCCTATATGGTGGACGCTAACCGTTGTTGTTTCGCAAATCCTAGCATAACAAAGAGACGGACAGAGAGGGTGCGCGGTTTCAAGAGGGTCCGCCGTGACTGCTACGATTCTAGGGCGGTTGAAGACATTCGTCGAGGCGTAAGGTTCAGCGGCGGATTTCGACGTGATAGGCGATGGCGGTGCCTTGTTCGTCGCGTTCCGGTTCGATTTTGAGGATAGAGAAATTGCCTTTGTGCAGGTCGGGTAAGGCTTCTTTCAAGGCGTTGTGCAGGTCATTTTGCAAGGCGAGCTTGGTGGGCGGGGCGAGAACGCGCGTGTCCACGCGGTAGGTCTGGCGATTGCCATCCTGCGAGAGGAGCAAGACCTGACCTGGAGCGGCGGGAACGCCACTGGCGGGTTGGTCGTGGAACCAGTGACGGGGAGTGAGCAGGGCGAAAACCAGGATGACGGCGACGGCGATATCGTATTGCCAAGTGCCGCGTTCATAAGACCAGAAAAATGTGCGCGAGAGAATTTCTCTGAGGCTGGCCATGCTAGTCCGCTGGAATGCCGTCGACGATCACGCCGTCACGCATGTGCACCACGCGATCGAAATAGACCACAGCTTCGGGGTTGTGGGTGATCATGACGATGGTCTGGCCCAGTTCTTTGTTGAGCTGGCGAAGCATCTGTAACACGATTTCAGAATTCTTGGAATCGAGATTGCCGGTGGGTTCATCGGCGAGAAGAATTTTCGGTTCATTGATCAGGGCGCGGGCGATGGCGACGCGTTGTTGTTCGCCTCCGGATAATTCGGAAGGGCGATGTTGGAGGCGGCCGGCGAGACCCAACATTTTGGTGACTACGTCGAAACGGTGCGGATCGAAACCATTCCCGTGAATGAATTGGGCGATGGCGATGTTGCCTTTGGCGGTGAGGGTGGGCAGCAGATTAAAACGTTGAAAGACAAAACCGATTTTGTGACGGCGGAGGCGGGTGCGCTCGGCGTCGCTCATGGTGGTGAGTTCGTTGCCGTCGACGAGGACTGTGCCTTTGGAAGCTTGAGCCATGCCGCCGATTACGTAGAGCAGGGAAGATTTGCCGCAGCCGGAGGGGCCCATGACGGCTACGGACTCGCCGGGTTCTACTTCGAAATTGACGCCACGCAAAGCGGGAACTTCCACTTTGCCCGCATGATAGAGCTTCCACAGATTTTCTGTTTTAAGTATCGGTTCCAATAGCGTTTCTTGAGATACAGGAGTGTGGCAGGTTTGTATTGTAACTGCGAATGGGACGGCTGCCTAGTTACGTTGGAAGAGTTTGAGTGGATCGGGCTTTAGAAATCAACTACTCGGAAAAAGCCCCGCCCGCCACGGCGGGTGAACCCTAAAAATCGAGGGCGGGGCAGCCTTCGCATACCTGTGATCGCAGCTGCGTGGGTTAGTCGTAAGAGAGGGCTTCGACGGGGTCTTTGCGGCTGGCTAGCCAGGCGGGGTAGCTAGCGCCGAGGACGGCGCCGGCTAACGCGATAGCGGCGGCGCGTAAGATCCAGGCGGGGGTGATGAGGATGGAGAGGGTGGGGAATCCGGCAATAAAGGCGGCGCGCACCAAGTAGGCGAGGCCAATTCCCACGGCGATGCCAATGAAACAGAGCACCGTGGATTCACTTAGCAGCGCGCGAATGATGAAGGAGCGGTTTGCGCCGAGAGATTTCAAAACGCCGATGTCGCGAGTACGTTCGATGACGGTGGTATACATGGTGAGAAAAATGACCAGCAGACCGATAGCTACTGCAAGGCCAATCATGGCGTGAATGAAAGTCTGGAGGCCGGGGATATTGGTGGCGGTCATGAGGGAGAGAAAATCTTTGAGCGGGCGAATGGTGTAGGGGGGCAAGACATGGTGAAGCTCTTCGATGACGTCCTCGGTGTGTTCCGGGCGAGTGCAGCGGAGAAGAAAAATGGAGGCTTTGTCGCGCGCGCCGACGAGGTCTTGCAAAGTGGCAAGTGGCACAAAGAGACGCGCGCCTTTGCCGTGTTCGATGATGCCGGCTACGTGCCAATTGTGGTTGAGAAGATTGTAGGTGTCGTCTACTTTGATTTTTTTTGCTTTGGCGGCCCAATCGTCTACCAGTAGATCGTCGGGACCTTCCATGTCGTGACCCTGAATGAAGACGAAGCCTCCGGAGACAGCACGAAAGCTTTCTGGATCGATGCCGTAAACGACCTCCACGCCGCCGGAGGAATTAAATTGCAGTAAGACGGAGGCTACAGATTGAACATATTTTTGCTTTTTCAGCACGGCGGCGATCTTAATAGGCATGGGGGCGCCGCTGAAACCGAGGAAAACAGAAGCGGCGGGGGGCTGAACCATGACGTCCGCGCCGATGCCCTCGATGCGCTTGGCGGTTTCGCTGAGCAGGCCGGAGGTGAGGCCAACGATGAGGACCACGAGGGCGACTTCGACGGCTACAGCCATTACACCGATGAAAGTGCGCATGGGGCGATGCAGAAGGTTACGGGCTATGAGCTCGCCCATCATTGTTTGGCACCCTGGGGCTTGGCACCTTGATTGGGCTGCTGCTTGTCTTCGGAAGATTCGCCGACGCGAATTAAATCGGAACCGGCGGGTTGTTCGAGCTTGAAGCGATCGATCGGGATCTCGTCGTTCAAAGTGATTTTAACGACCTGTAAATCAAGGCGGTAATCGTCGTGGGGGCGCTCGATGCGGATGGAGCGAGGGAATTGTGGAGTTGGGGTTGATGCGGGCGCGGGCACGCCAGGGACGGGTTTAGCGGCGTCCACAGTTTGCCAATTGGAAAAGCGGATGTCAGAAAGCAAAATTCCGCGAGGACCGAAACTCTGGAGGCGCGCCACTTCCAGGACCGAGCGATCAAACCAGATTTTGCGCAGGATTTCGGTCTGGTAACCGCCTCGGAGAACGGTGAGCACGTAATAGCGGGCGGTTTCGTCGTTGAACTCTTCGAATAAGACGGTTTCCTGCTTACGAATTTCGGGCCACAAGAGAGCGTCGAGCAAATGTTGAGGGCGAAGATTTTCGATGGGTTTGCTGCTGGCGCCTTCGAGAGCTACAGGGCCGATGAGGAATTTATTTTTGGAGGGGATGGAAACGCGAAATTCCTGGCTGTCGCTGGCCATATCGAAAACGGTGGTGCCGATTACGGGAGCCTGACCAATTACGCGAATGTTGGCGGGACGCTCAGCGAGGAGGAAGGCTTTCACTTCGTGATATTCCTCAATGATGCCGCTGTATTTCGAGCCTGCCGTAGGTTTCAGCTCGACGGTGGCGTTGAGGCTATTGATTGAGGCTGCGGTGGCGTCGAATTTTTCCAGTAATTCTTCGCGAGTGGCGTCTTTGACGACGGGTTTCTCGGATTTGGAGGTGTTTTTAACAACGCTTACCTGGCCTCCGCAACCCGCCAGAATTAGCGCGAGCGTTGCCAATGAGAGGCGGAGCAAATTGCGTCGCGTAGTTGGGGTGAGCTGGGATTTTGTGGGCACGAGATTTAGTTGGGGCGTGCAATGTGCACGTCAAAAGGCTGAAGCGCGGGGCGCACGCGGCGAATGACTTCGCTAGGCCACAATGTTTCGCTGAGCAGAGTGATCCAACCGTCTTCCGGTTCACAGACAGCGCAGAATGTGTAGCGCGTATAGGCGGATTGATAGGCATCCAGCCCGCGTTTGGAGAGTTCTCCTTCGACAGCCGGATCGGGCGTCTGGGCCGCCGGGCCGACACGCACGCCGAATGTTTCCGACTCGAAGCGGGAAAAAATATTGAGCAGCTGTTCTTGCGTGGGTTTGGGAATTACGAGGCAGCGCTCGGCGGCATCGCGAAAAGGAATTTCATGGGTGCTGCAGAAATCGCGGACTCGATCCAGGTGGTTAAAAAAATCCAGGACGTAAAATTCTTCGGCCGCGAGAACGGGGAAAGCAGCGGACCAAATTTGCGCGGCTTTGCTACCTCGGACGGGCTCGCGGCTTTCCGTTTCGAGCAGTTCGAGCCCGACGGCTTTTACATCGGAGCCGAGATTTAAGACTTCCACGTCCAGGGAAAAAGGGGGTAGATCGAGAGCGCCACTGCCGAGAGCGTTGCCGGGCGAGCTCATTCTTCGAGGCCTGCCTGGGGGAATTTAGATCGGAATTCTGGGGACTGTTTTCGCAGGTCGAGCCAATCGAAGAAAGCATCGGGGTTTTCGAGCCAGATGCGAAACCAGTTGGCGATTTCTTCTTTTTCAGCGCGCTTGGGGGCTTCGACTTTTTGATTGCGGGAGATCATTTCGGCGCGACGCTTACCGAGACGCGCGACGTTTAGCACACGCTCGACGGCGGCGTGTTCGCCTTGCGAACGAAATTTGCGCATTAATTCATCCAAGCGCATAACACTGACTTCGGCATCTTCCAGCGTTTTGAAATGGAGCAGGTCTTCAAATTCCTCTTCGTACTGGTCTTCGGCTTCTTCCTGCAGAGTGAGCTCCAGTTTCAGGCCGGCGGCTTCGAGAACATCAGCGATGTATTCGCTTCCGGTCTTTCCAGCTTCGCCATGTTCGGCGATTAGGCGACGGCGCAACTGATCGATTTCGGCGGGCGTCCATTTCTGCACGCCGATCTGGCGGGCGGCTTGAAGGATGAGCGATTTTTTTGTGTTGGACGGGTCGTTCATCGATTCGAAGCCTGCTCCCCTGCCAGAAGATGCCGGTACTTAATCACATTATTATTGTGCTCCGCCAGCGTGGCGCTGAAGAAGTGCCCACCCTGGGTGTTAGCGACGAAATACAGATAACTGGTGTGCGCAGGCTGATAGGCGGCGCGCAAAGAGGCTTCCCCGGGATTACCAATGGGGCCGGGAGGTAATCCGGTATGAGTGTAGGAATTATAGGGTGAATCGATGTGCAGGTCAGCGGTGGTGATCGTGCCATTGTAGCGACCTTGTTGTTCGAGCGCGTAGATGACGGTGGGATCGCACTGAAGGAGCATGTTTTTATGCAAGCGATTTTCGAACACACCGGCGACCAGAGGGCGCTCTTCGGGCTTGGGGGTTTCGCGTTCGACCAGGGAAGCCAGCGTGACGACGGCGGCGACTGGGCGAGTGCTAAGAGGGTTATTCACTACCGCCGAAGAATCTGTGGGAGTCGCTTCCGTAAACGCGCCGGACGTGGTCATTTTGTCGCCGGAGGAAGCCGCGGTGGTGACGGCTATCCATTCCTCTTTAAATTTCTTGACCATGTCGGTGGTGAGAGCGGAGGCGGAAGGATGCCGCGATAGAAGATAGGTAGCGGGGAAGAGGAAGCCTTCCAAGGTCATGGCTTGAGGGGCGATGTCGTGAATCAAGGCAGGATCTTTGGCGGCGCGCAGGAAATCGCCGGCAGGCATGAAGTTTCCGGTTTCGAGGTCGTGGGCGATATCAAACATGGTTTCGCCCTCGCGAACGGTGAAAGGCTGCTCGAATATCTGACCATTGGCGAGCTTCCAAAAAACGTCGTGAGCGGAGGCGGCGCGATCGAAGAAATATTCGCCGGCTTGGAGGGAACGACGGGGATGGCGGCGAGCGTAAAACTCAAAGGCGACGGAGCTGCGCACGACACCTTTTCGCTCGAGAAGGCGCGCGACGCCACGGCTGGACGAACCGTGGGGCACTTCGACGAACACGCCCTCGGCGCCGAAACCCTGGTAAGGATAATTAATGGAATACCAGAGCCATGCGGCGGCGGCCGCAGCGATCAACACAATAAAAAGTAACAACTTGCCCACAGATCAAACTCCGCAACGGAGCGCTATATTCGCGCTCGTAATTTAGATGCTTTACACCAGCGAGAATGCTACCGCTGCAAATATTCCTTCAACATAACGGCGGCGGCCAGAGCGTCAACAGTCATTTTGCCTTCCGTTTTGGCCTTTCGCTTAGGTGTATGCAGATCTTTGCCTGACGTGATGCGCGTGTGGGGATTCAGGGTTCTGCCGCCTTGCTCTTCGAGCAGACGCTGGGCTTCCCAACTGGTAAGACGTTCGTCGACCATTTCGACCGGCACGCCAATTTGTTTGCGGACACGCTCGGCAAAACGCGAAGCTTCTTCGGCCATTTCGCCGTGGGAGCCGTCGAGGCGCAAAGGAAGACCTACGATAATTTGCGTTACACCTTGCTCGCGAGCGAGTTCGCGGAGACGGCGCATATCTTCGTTGCGATTGATGCGTTCCAAAGTGGCCAGCGGCTTGGCGAGGCGCGCTTCGGCGTCAGCGATGGCCAAGCCGATTCTGGCCCGACCGTAATCTAGGGCCAGAATCGTAGCGGGTTGATTTTTGGAAGAGAGCAACTGCGTCACCTTCTTAGTATACCGGGTGGCGTTGGAACTAAGAACACATCAACAGCGGCAGAGTTACTTGATTACAAGATCCTCCACCTGCGCGGCGTCTGTTCACGAAGCGATAGCGTGGAAGAAAACCGCTACTTGGGGACAAATTACGGTTTCCGGCCGCGGGTGCCTTTTTGCCAGTCGTTCCAAAAACCCATGGATTTCATCTGCTGGTCGAGGCCGGATTCTTTCATGAGGGTTTCAAGTTCAGCGCGGGACAGGCGCTTGCCGAGGGGAGCGGGGCGATCTGCGAGTCCCCAGGCGGTGAGCGCAGCGATAGCAGTGTTCAGTTTTAGCTCGCGAATATCGACCTTGTCGAGGGTGTCGGAGGCGGCGTGGTAATTGGGAAGGTAGTTGGCTTCTTCCTGATTGGCGACGAGGGTGGGAAGGCCTTCGATCAAAAAGTCGAAATGGTCAGTGCCGGTTTGGGCGTCGGTGGTGTGGCGATTTACGTCCCAGGAGTCGAGCGGTTTAAGGACTTCGCGCACGGCGGAGGCGATGTCGGAGCGGCCACCTAGCGAATAACCGGTTACGCGCCCGATGCCGGAGTCAAAAATAATAACAGCGCGAATTTTATCTAGCTCGGCGCGATGGGTTTTTACGTAGGCCCAAGAACCGAGCAAGCCTTGCTCCTCGCCGCTGAATAAAATGAAACGGATGGTGCGACGCGGTCGCAAACCGATGGTTTTCAAGGCGCGGGCGGCTTCGATTACCAGAGCGGAGTTGCAGCCATTGTCTAAAGCGCCGGTGCCCAGGTCCCAGGAGTCGAGATGTCCACCGAGAATTACGGTTTCGTCCGGCTTTTCGTAGCCGGGGATTTCAGCGACGACGTTTTCCTGGTCGATGGGCGGGCCGATTTTGTTGGGCATGGAGAAGCGCGCGCGAATTCTTCCGGGGTAAGCGAGGACGGTGCGTGAAAGCCTGAGAGCATCTTCACGGGCGACAATTGCTTGGGGAATTTTCTCAAGTTGGCCGTCGCCGGTGTTGGTATGGCGATAGAGAAGGAGGCGTTCGCGCGCGCCTTCCCAGAGGATTGCAGCGGCGCCGGCTTTTATGGCGCGTTCGATTATGTCTGGGGGGCGAAAATATTCGTTGAACAGGTCGGCCCAGGTAGTGCCCAGGTCAGTGTGTACGAGGAGGATGGCGCCTTTTATCTGGGGGGCGGCGGTGAAGTCTTGCGGGGTGCCGTAAGCGATGTCTACGACATTTGCGTCGATGCCACCGGGTGGCGTGGCAGGGGACCATCCGAGACTGACGGTGCGCAGAGGGAATTTAATTTCGCCGAGTAATTCGAGGCGGGTATCGCCTTCGCTCCAGGCCAGCGGTAATTGATATTTTTCCGTGTGTACCTCGACGCCGGCTTCTCGAAATGCGGTTGTGGCCCATCGGACGGCACGGTCCATGGCAGGCGAGCCGGTAACGCGGCCGCCGATTTCGTCAGTGAGGCGGCGAAGATTTTCTTGCATGGGGGAGGGGCCGAGGATAAGGGGCAAGATTTTTGCGGTTACTTCGGCGCAGGACGATGAGGCGTCGGTGGTGCAGGCGGCTGTCGATGGAGTTTGAATGCGATGGAGGGGGTCGTTTTCGAGGATTTGGGCGCGGGTGTGAGATGGGAGGGAGATGGTGCAAATGAAAATAATTAACAGAGCGGTGCAGAGGCGCATTGGGGAGCCTTTTTTCGGATGTGAAGTAAAATTTGATTTGTGGCGAATTATACCGAAAGAATGAGGAGGGAGGTAATGCGCCAAATCCCAACGGCAAATTAGAGTTCCCCAAGACCCAACAAGATCCACCCTGCAAATCGAGGGCGGAGCCCCTTACGGGTTCAATGAGTTAGTTTTTGGGGGCTAGGGTGGGATTGAGGATGCAATCGGCGATGCGGGCTACGCTGACCATTTCGGCTACGTCGTGGACGCGGACGATGTGGGCGCCTTGCAAGATGCTGGCGGTGACGGTGGCAGCGGTACCCCAGATTTTTGATTCTGCTGCGATTCCTGCGGGTTGCGGTGATGGGGTGGCCTTGGCGTATTGGGCCAGCGTTTTGCTGATGAAGCCTTTCCGGGAGGTGCCGACCAGGAGTGGGAAGCTGAGTTTCGCGAGCTGTGGCAGCTCGGCGAGCAATTCGTAATTCTGGGCGTAGCTTTTTCCGAAGCCGATGCCAGGATCGAGAATGATTTGGGAATTAGCGACGCCAGCTTTACGGGCGATGGAAAAAGATGCGCGCAAGCCTTGGGATACATCTTTCAGTGCGTCACGGGCGAAGGGTCGTTGCTGCATGGTTTGCGGCCCTCCGCGCATGTGCATGAGGACCAGGGGAACGCGGGCGCGGGCGGAAATTTCGGCGATGCGGGGATCGTGTTTCAGGCCACTGACGTCGTTAATTATTTCCGCGCCGCTTTCGATGCCCTTGGCGGCGACTTCGCTTTTGCGCGTGTCTATCGAGATGGGGATTTTCAAGCGCGTGCGTAATGCCGCCAATACTGGGGCGAGGCGGCTCCATTCTTCTTCGGCGTTAATGCCGAGGGAGCCTGGGCGCGTGGATTCCGCACCAATGTCGATTAGGTCAGCGCCGTCACGCTCCATCTGCAACGCGTGGTGCACGGCTTTTTCCTGGGAGAGAAAGTTTCCTCCGTCTGAAAAACTGTCGGGCGTTACGTTCAAGACTCCCATTATGAGAGTGCGCGGACCGAGAATAAGGGTGCGTGAGCGCAGTTTGAGGCGGAACTTACGACGCTGAATCATTGCGTGGGCAGTGTAATGCAAAGGCAGTTGATGGTGCTCAAGTGAGAGGAGTGTGACACACACGCGCGCCTATGGTGGGCTGGGCGTGAGCGATGGATCGAAGAGAGATTCCTCCGCTGCGCAAGCCGACTCGTTCGCAAGAGAAGAAAAGGCGTCGGCTTGTTTCGGTCGGAATGACCGTTTGGTGGTAGGGGCTTGGCTTGCGTCGGAATAACCTTTTGGTAACTAATCCAGATCGATGTCGCGAAGCGGCTTTCCTGCGGGCGCGTCTTTGGCTTTCTTCATGGCTTCTTCGAATTTTTTGGCGAGGATGTCTTCTTTGTTGTGTTCCAGGTTCCAGGAGTCGCGGAATTTATCTTCGCGATTGCGTTGTTGCTCGTTAAGAATGCCTGCGGCATCGGTGAGGTCGACGTTAGGGCCGGTTTTAGGCGGGGCTTCGTGCGAAAGTACCGCGCCAAAAACGGAGTCGACCACCAGTTTGGAATGGCAGCATGGGCAAGTAACATTCAGGTTGTCTACACTTTGCTTGGCCATGGAAAGCATTCTACGCCTTTTTGGTAGGGAGTTAGAAGCAGGGATAACAGGGCATCTCATTGGCAGAAGGGCTCGGGCGGAGAGTCTCCGTGGTGCAGTCTGATTAATTTCGCTTTGTGAACAATCATTTCCAGCCTGTGTCTATGCGGTATTTTCTATCCGTGCACAAGGTAGAGGGCAGGCGATTGACGCTTTCGCCGTGTATGCCAACAATAAGTGCATGGTTGAACCGGCGATTGCTATCGAAAATCTCACCAAGGATTACCCATATGGGTTCCTACACCTGAAGAAGAAGCGCTCGCTAGAGAGCTTGACCATGCAGGTGCAGAGCGGCGAAGTGTTTGGATTTTTGGGGCCGAATGGCGCGGGAAAATCGACCACGATCAAGCTGTTGATGCGTTTGATTTTTCCGACGGCGGGATCGGCGCGGATTCTTGGGAAACCGATCAGCGATATTGCGATGCACCGGGATATTGGGTACCTGCCAGAGCAACCTTACTTTTACGATTACCTGACGGCGGCTGAGTTGCTGGATTATTTCGCGCGGTTTCACGATTTTAGCGCAACTGATAGACGCGAGCGTGTGCAAGGGATGCTCAAGAAAGTCGGACTGGAGTCGGCCGGGAAAATTCAATTGCGAAAATATTCCAAAGGGATGCTACAGCGGGTGGGACTGGCGCAGGCAATTTTGCACGATCCGGCGGTGGTGGTGCTGGATGAGCCGATGTCCGGACTGGATCCAGTGGGGCGCCGGGAAGTGCGCGACATTATTCTCGAATTAAAAAAGCGAGGGAGGACGGTTTTATTTTCGACACACATTTTGTCGGATGCGGAAATGTTGTGCGACCGGGTGGGCGTGATTGTCGGGGGGAAATTGCAGGGAGTTGGGGCTCCGAGCGAACTGGTGGGATTGAAAGCGGATGGGATGGAAATTCTGTTCGAGTTACCGGGGAGAGCTGAGAACGCAAGTGAGTTGCTGGCGCAAGCTTCGCGAAGCGGAGATCGCTATCGGTTGCAGGTGGAAGAGAGCGGATTGTACCCGGCGATGGAGCGATTGGGGTCGGCTGGGGCGAGGATATTGTCGGTAACGCAGGTGAAGCCATCGCTGGAAGAATATTTCATGCATCTGGTAGAGGCTGACCGGGCGCAGGGGGCGGCAGTGGAAGTGAGCGGTAAGTGACGCGCATCGGCACAGTCGCGCTCAATACGTTTCGCGAAGCGGTACGCGACCGGGTGCTGTACAACCTGGTGTTCTTTGCGTTGGTGATGATGGCGGCGGCGATTCTGGTGGGGCAGATCTCCATCGACATCGAAAATATTGTGATTGTCAGCCTGGGTTTGAGCGCGATTTCCATTATCGGATTGCTGATGTCGGTGTTTATTGGCGTGGGGCTAGTATCGAAGGAAATCGACAAGCGTACCCTGTATGCGCTGCTGGCCAAGCCGTTGAGGCGGTGGGAATTTATTTTGGGGAAATTTGGCGGGCTGGCGCTGACGTTAACGGTGAATACCGCAGCGATGGCCGCGGGATTATTTCTGATTATGTTTTACGTGAAGCATTCGATTGAGGGTGGCGACGCGGTGGTATTGGTGGCGGTGTATTTTATTTTATTGAAGCTGGCGCTGGTGGTGGCGTTGGCGATGCTGTTTTCGTGCTTTACAACGCCGCTCTTGGCGATTCTGTTTACCGCGGGACTATATATCGCGGGACTGTTTGTGCATGAAATGCGCAATTTGGAGCCGGGTACGATGACTCCGGCGTTAGGGGGTTTGCTGCGGGGGATTTCTTACTTGCTGCCGAATTTTGAGAATTTCGATGCCATGGGCGCGGCCGCGCACGGGCGGGCGATACCGGGAATGCTAATCGCGCAGAATACGGTTTATGCCGCGCTTTATTGCGCGATCGTATTGGCGGTGGCGGTGGCGATTTTTTCGCAGCGTAACCTCAAATGAGCTCAAAGAACTACATAGCGTTGTTCCTATTCGTGCTTTTGGGGTTCGCGGGCGTTTGGCGTTTGCAGAAACGTATTGATGTCCAACAAAGCGCGGTAGAGAGCGAAGAAGACGAGATGATGTTGCGCTCCGGGAAGCTGGTAAAAGGCTTGAGCCTGGAATATGCACCGTTGGTGGCGGACATTTATTGGACGCGAGTGGTGCAATATTTTGGGAACAAGCACGCGGCGGGGCAGGTGGATTTTAGGCTGCTTTGGCCGCTACTGGATGTTACTAGTCAGCTCGATCCGTATTTGATGCCTGTTTATCACTCAGGGTCTACGTTCCTGAGCGATGCCCCTCCGCGTGGTGCCGGGCGGCCCGATCTGGCAGTGGAGTTGCTTGAACGAGGGCTGAAAGCGAACCCGGATGAGTGGAGGCTGTATTACGATTTGGGCTTCGTGTATTACTTCGATAAGAAAGATTATGCGAAGGCATCCGCAGCGCTTTACGAGGGCAGCAAAAATCCAAAAGCACTCATCTGGATGAAAACGATGGCTGCGAAGATCGCCACGGAAGGTAATTCAGCGGAAACTTCCAAGTTTCTATGGCAAGACGTATACAACACCACCAAGGATCCGTTGGTAAAGCAAAATGCGATGAGGCATTTGCAATTGTTGCGGGCAGAGGAAGATTGCAGACAGATTGATGTGGTGGCGGATGAGTATCAGAAACGGTTTGGGCGGCGGCCAGTACGAATGAGTGAGCTGGTGCAGAGCGGGCTTTTGCGTGGAGAGCCCGTGGATGCATTGGGGTACCCGTATATTTTGTCGGAAGCTGGGAAGGCGGAGCTTAATTTGAAGACTCCGCTGAGGGATCGGTGGATTAAGGCGCCGGCGAGTAAGTAGCTGGTAGCGGTCAAGAAGAAGATTAGAAGTTTTCTGCATCGTCGTTCGCAAAACTCCGCCTTCAACTATGACGTTTGGGCATCCAGTAGCAAAAAATCAACATGTGAATCCAAGGTTTAGACACAAAAATCTTTTCATGCACCAGGAGTACGGCGCGAACAGCGACTGAGCGGCATGGTGTTATCCGAGGTTACTGCGTGGTGCAGAGGAGAGTCATTTGTGGGTCGACGAGAAGTTTGTGGGGCTGTGTTGATGAGGTAAAATGAAATGAAGTTTCAGGGCCAGCGGCGACTACGGTGCCCAGGAGAATTAGATGAGTGCCGGGGCTGCTCGCATATAGCGGAACTCTAGCGATGAAAGATTTGGGCACGTTTTCTTGAAAGAGTTTTCCTCGTATGGAGTAGCCGGGAGCGCTGTCGCTTTTGTGCACCGTGAATTCCGCGCGATAGTGGGGAATGCCAGTTCCCTGAATCCATTGCTCGAAAAACCAGTCCATCGAATGACCCCCTTCGAGGTCCATTGAGGGAGTCATCACCGCTTCAATTTCGCGACGCAAATCCTGAGTGGAGAGGGCGCGGTAGGCATATTTTGTGACTAAGCTGTGGAGCAGAGCGTTGAACCGCGCATCAGGATTTGGCCCCGGTTGGCGCAGCATTTCCCGGAGCATATGAACAACCCACGCGCCTTTGGCGTAGATAATATCGTCATAAGCGTTGGGAGATTTCGAGGAATTGAGGCGTGAGCCGAGAGCCAAAGCGCCGATTTCGTCGGCGGGTTGATCGGCGTTAGAAGCTTTTTCGATGAGCCTCTGGCGATAGCGTTGGAGCCAGACGTGTAGGGTGTGATCGGGGTTCTTGTGCATGTCGGCGAAGAGCAGCGCGAGATAGTTGGCGATGGCTTCGTCGATCCACTGATCGCGGTAGCTGGACCACCCGACAATATTTCCCCACCATTGATGAGCGACTTCGTGGAAGGGCACCAGGTCGCTGAAATGTTCCTGAATGCTGCTGGTAAGGCCGGCGCGACGCTGCACATCAGCGGAGAGAAAAGAGTAGGTGGAAATGTATAGCAGGCCGGGCCAACCTTGCCCGAAAGTTCCTGGGATCTGCGAGACGCTGAGATTATGAAAAGGGAAAGGGCCGCTATAAGTTTCGTAAAAGCGAATAGAGGAGTCGATGTCTTTGCCGAGTTGTTTGAGGGCGATGGCGGGATTGGGAGGCAAGGGTTGAATATCCTGATTCATATCTAGGCCTGGGCGACGAGGGCCTGCGCCTAGGAGTGCAGGGGTGACTGCGCTGGCCAGGCGTTTGGCCAACAGTTCTTCCACCTGGCGATTGGCGTAGACGTCGACGGAATAATTCGTGGATGTCACCGATGAAGACGCGTATTCGCCAAGATTAAAACCGGCGACGGAGACGGGTTTCTCGGTTTTCCAATGGCCCACACGAAAGTCGGCTGCTTCATGTTCGTCGAGTTTTGTGCCGGTGGCAACGAGGCGCAATTTACTTGGCCAGCGCATGGTTAAGTCGTATGCGGCGAAATCGGCGGAGTCACCAAAGTGCGGATACCAGCTTTCGCGAGCGCCCACGAAGAAAACGTCATTGCCGGCATCGGTAATGATGTTGCCGCGATAGTGAAAGCGAATAGAAAATTCGCGATCGCGTTCGAAGGCGCGGGGAAGTACGACGAATAGAAAGTCGTTGCCGCGCACGCTGCGCTCTTGCGGGGTCATGTCTTCATTCTGAAAATATTCGAGCTTCTGACCATCCGCGCCGGTAACGGATTCAACGTTTAACGCCCGGGACAAAGCAAAAATCAAAAAACGATGGCCCGCGCCGAGGGCATGGAGATTTACTGTGGCGGTGGCATCGAGGGAGTGATCGGAAAGGATGGAAGTGTCGATTGTGTAGTGGAGGGCTCGAAAATCCGGGGCCACCGGAATCACATCAGGGATTTTGTATGAAGCCCAAACATCGTAGAAAGTTGAGCCGGCTGTGATGCGCATTTGGCCTAACAGGAAGGGTTCGGCACGCATGGAATCCAGCAGCACGTCAAATGGGCCGGTAGCGATGCCGTCGAGACTCGCGTAGAAATACGGCGGCGGTATCGTGAGCAGGGTTCCGCAAAGAATACGCAGAGAATGGGCGGGGTTGATATGAGACAAAACAGTGTCCCAATGGGACGCGGCACCGGCGTCGGATTCCGGGTTGAGTCCGGCGGCCTGGAGTTGGTGCAACAGGTCCGCGACAGTTGTATCCGTGAAACGGATGTAGGCGCTGGCGAAATCCTGGTCGAGGATAGGTGAGTCGAGAAAGCGCGCCATTTGCTGCTTTTCGATGGTGTCGCGCGGGAGAGCGAGAATGTGGCCACGGCCGGCAAAAACGGCGCCGGTGATTTGGTTATCGAGAGGCGCAAAAAAGATTAACTCGCCTTGATCAAAGGAGATTTTGGCATCACCGCGACGCAGCTCGATGCGATGCTCGGGTTTAATTTGATAAGCGGAGGCGGGGTCGAGACGCAGGGCATTGAGGGCGTCATAGAGTTGATGGGCGGTGCGCGGAGCGGAACGCGAGGGTTGGGCGGTTGTAAGGGCGCACAACACGAAGAAGGCTGCTGCGAGCCTCATGGGGAAAGTGTAGTCATTTTGGGCGTTGTGGAACAAGAGTACGGGGGTGCCGGCGATTCTTCGATCGCGTTTGCTTATGGAACAAGGGCGAAAGGGAACAAATTCAACGCGTAGCGGTGCGGGTAAAATGGGAAGCATGGGGTTTCCCTCTATTGGACGCGGCTGTCGAGCCGGGGTGTTTAGCGTTGTGCTGGCGCTGGGAAGCGCGGGGGCGTGGGCGGACACTATTGTATTGAAGAATGGGCATCGAATTTCCGCCAGCAATGTGGTGGAGGCGGGCGATAAAATTCGATACGAAACAAGTGTGGGCGAATTGAGTCTTCCCAAGTCGATCGTCGATCACATCGAGAAAGGAAGTTACGTTTCGAATATGGCGATCACTCCGCCGGTGATGGATGCAGCGCACGGCAAGGGCGGAGAAGTTCAGCACGCGGTGATACATGGTGGTTCGATAGACCGCGAATATATTGCGAAGTTGGAATCTGAAACGCGTAGTGGTTCCGCGGCAGCCGGAATGGACGCCGCGGTTGCGCATCATGCCGCAGCGAGCTTTGAACTTGCGCACGGGGACATGGATCATGCGCTGGCTGACGAGCGGACGGCCTTGACGTATGCGCCGGATGAAGCGCTGCTGCTGATGAATGTCGCGTTTCTGCACTTGCGTAGAAGTGAATACAAGGAGTCTCTGAATTACCTGGAGCGCGCGCAGCGGAGTGCTCCGAACAATGCGGACGTTGCCAAGCTGTCCGGTTGGGCTTATTACGGGATGAACAAGTTGCCGGAGGCGGTAGAACGATGGAAACGCGCGTTGGCGCTGCGGCCAGATGCGGAAGTGCAAGCGGCGCTTGAAAAAGCGGAACGCGATAAGGGCGAAGAGGAAAACTACAAAGAAAATGAGAGTTCGCATTTCACTTTGCGCTACAGCGGGAGCGCGCAACCGGCACTGGCGCGAGAGGTGCTGCGAACGCTGGAAACCCATTACACGAGGATTAATTCGGAGCTGAATTTCGCGCCGTCTGATTCGATTGGCGTGATTTTGTACACGCAGCAAGCGTTTGCGGACATTACCCGCGCGCCTGGATGGGTGGGAGCGCTCAACGATGGGAGATTGCGCATTCCGGTGCAAGGCTTGAGCAGCATGACGGATGAGCTGTCGCGAGTGTTGAAACACGAGCTGACGCATAGTTTTGTGCAGCAGAAGACACACGGGCGGGCGCCAACGTGGATACAGGAAGGGCTTGCGCAGTGGATGGAAGGCAAACGCAGCGGAGAGAATGCCGCTGCGCTGCTGGAGATTTACGGTGATGGGCACGCGATTTCCCTGGGGAGTTTGGAAGGTTCATGGATGGGGTTTCCGAGCGACGCGGCGGTTTATGCGTACGCGTGGGCGCTCGCGAATATTGAATACATAGTGCAAGCCGATGGCATGGGAGACGTGGAACGAATACTGGACCGGATTGGCTCGGGGAGTTCGACGGAAAGCGCGTTGCACGATGTGCTGCATAGCGATTACGACGACGTGATGAGATCGAGCGCGGATTATTTGCGCAGAACATACTCGCGCTAAGGGCTATTTTTTTGGGCCAATAACAAGAGTCGAAGGTTTAACTGGTGGCTAGAAGCACGGCTAGCAGCGCTGCGCGGATGGGCATGGCGGCGGTCAGGATGTGCTCATGAGTGGAGTGCGCACCATCTCCCACCGCGCCCAGGCCATCCAGGGTGGGGATTCCCAACGCGGCCGTAAGATTTCCGTCAGAGCCTCCACCAACCACACACTCCCCGAGGGATAAATTCATTTGCGCGGCGAGAGACTTCGCCCGCTTGAATAAGGCTATGCTCATTCTGCGTTCCAGCGGTGCGCGATTGAAACCGCCGTGGACTTCGAGTCGCACGCCTCGGAGATGTGGTTTCAACGACTGGAACTGGTGGTCGACGCGCCTCATTTCTGAAATGCTGGTGGCGCGAAGATCGAGCACGGCGCGAGCGCGATCGGCGATGACATTTGTTCTGGTGCCGCCCTGGATTATGTCGGCGTTTACGGTGGTGCCACGACTCGGATTGTTCCATTTTAAAATGTGCGACAGCTGGAAGCAGAGTTCGTGGATGGCGTTGATCCCTTCTTCAGGAGCCAAACCGGCGTGAGAGGCCCGGCCGTGAACGATAATTTCGGCTTCACCAACGCCTTTGCGTGCGGTTTTTATCAGGCCGCGCGGACCAAATGAGGGTTCGAGGACGAAAACGGCATCGCTGCGGAGAGCTTCAGTTTCAATTAGTTTGCGGGAAGAGTCGCTGCCGATTTCTTCGTCGGAGGTCCACAGAAAAACTATGCGCTTGTTGGGGGAAAGGTTTAGTTTGTGGAGCGCACTGTGGGCGAAGAGGGCTTGTACGATTCCGGCCTTCATATCGAAGGTGCCCGGGCCATAGGCTTTGCCCGCGGCGAGGCGGAAAGGCATTTTTGTTAAAGTGCCGGAGGCGTAGACGGTATCGTAATGGCCGAGGACGAGGAGTTGACTTGTGGTGGCACGCGAGGAATTTGATGGGGATACGATGCGCAGATGGTCGCCTCGATTTTTTTGCGGGATGCGATGGACTTCCAAGCCGTGTTTGCGCCACTCGGCGGCGATGAGTCCGCAACAGCGGTCAGCGCACGCCTTTTCGAGGCTGGGTGATTCGGCTATTACGAATCGGCGAAGCGTGTCGATCATTTGCGGCAACGTTGGTTGAAGGAATTTTTTGATTTTCTGCGCAACAATGAGAGCGGGCATTGTGCGAACATGCTAACAATGCGGCGACGAATGGGCAACGAAGCGAAGCCAAAAATCAACCGAAGACCGAGCACGGCCGCAGGGAGAGACAGGCGGGAAACAGGGGACATTGCATGTGGGGCACAAGATACGCGTCCGTTGTGGGTGCCTGGTCGCATATAATTGTAAGTTTGCCGGGTAAGCCCGGACGCCGCAGGACTTGAGCTATTCGCGACGGGGGTGCGAATGATTCTGGATACGACGGAAATACAAAGGATTTTGCCGCACCGCTATCCGTTTCTGATGGTGGACGCAATTGAAGAGATGGAACGCGTGAAGCGCATCGTGGGAATCAAGAATGTGACTATCAATGAGTCGCATTTTCAGGGGCATTTTCCGGGTAAGCCGATCATGCCTGGAGTGCTGATCATTGAGGCGATGGCGCAGACGGGTGGGTTGCTGTTGTTGATGGAGTTCTCGGAGCGCGAGCGCGAGAACAAGCTGTTGTACTTTGTGGCTATTGATGGGGCGCGATTTCGGCGTCCAGTGGTGCCGGGAGAACAATTGAAGTTGGAAGTGAAGGTTATTTCGTGGCGAGGGGATTTTTGCAAGCTGGATGGAAGGGCGACAGTTAACGGGGAATTGGCCGCTGAGGCGATTCTGATGTGCAAGATGGTGGACCGGGAAGACCTAGAGAAGCCTAAAGCTGCTGAGCAGATGAGTATGCCTGGGAACTCACGCGACTGATGAAAGACCTTCGACGCCGGCGTCTTGGTTATCCCGCGCTAAGAGATCGATTAATGATATCGGCTCAACGACTCGCGGTACCTAAGGACAATTTGTGAGCATGCAAACTAATACTAAGGCTGAGATTCATCCGCAGGCGGTAGTGTCGGCGAGCGCGCAGATTGGAGCGCGAGTCAGAATTGGAGCTTACGCGATTGTTGGCGAACACGTGACTCTGGGCGAAGGATGTTCCGTGGATGCGCACGCGGTGATTCAGGGCCCTTCCACAATTGGCCGGCACAATGTGTTCCATCCATTTTGTTCGATTGGCGGCGATCCGCAGGATTTGAAATTTCACGGTGAACAAACGGAACTGATTGTCGGTGAGGGAAATACTTTTCGCGAATACGTGACGGTGAGCCGTGGGACGGTGGGGGGCGGCGGGAAAACGACGATAGGGAGTGGGAGTTTGTTCATGGCGTATTCGCACATTGCGCATGATTGCCATGTCGGCAACGAGACGATTTTCGCGAATGGCGCGACGCTGGCGGGGCATGTGACGGTGGAAGATTTCGCGACGATTGGGGCGTTTTCGCCGGTACATCAGTTCTGTCGTATCGGAAAATATGCGTATGTGGGAGCTTCGACGGTGATTACGCAGGATGTGCCGCCGTTTTCCCGGGTGGTGACGGAGCGGAGTACGAAGAGTTACGGGGTAAATTCGATTGGGTTGGAGCGGAAGGGATTTTCTAAGGAACGACTGCAGGCGTTGGTAAGGGCTTATCGGCTGTTGCTGCAATCGAAGATGAATACTTCGCAGGCGGTAGCGGAGATGCGGGCGACGTTGGGGGGTTGTGAGGATGTGCAGGAGTTGGTGAGGTTTATTGTGGCGGCGGAACGTGGGATTGTGAAGTAGGTGGGTAAGGCTTCGGAAAAGAAGCCGAGAAGTGCTTCGATGTTGAAATTTCGGTGATTCCACGTTACAAGACCCGCCCTCCAAAAATCTGCGGGTGGGGCACCCTCCGCGTTGGTGGGCGCCGCGGCAGGACGAGAGTTTTTTCATGTACACGAGTTCATCGGAAAAAAATTGAGTACTGAAATCGGATCGAAGATAGAGGCCGGGACGGAGCAGTGGGGATTAATTGCAGGGAACGGGCGATTTCCGTTTTTGGTGTTGGAGGGGGCACGGAGCCAAGGGTTGGATATGGCGGTGATCGCGCTAAAAGAGGAGGCTTCTGCGGAGCTGGAGAAATTTACTTCGCGGATTCATTGGGTGAGCCTCGGGGAGTTGAGCAAGGCGATTGATTTGATGCACCAGGAAGGCGTGACGCGTGCGGTGATGGCGGGGCAGGTGAAGCACAATAAAATTTTCAGCTCGATACGGCCGGACTTGAAGCTGGCAAAACTTTTGTTTTCGCTGCCACGAAAAAATACGGATGCTTTGATTGGGGCGGTGGCGCGGGTGCTGGGAGATGAAGGGATTGAATTAGTGGATTCAACTTTATTTTTGAAGCCGCTGGTGCCGGAAGCGGGAGTGCTGACGCGACGCTCTCCGGATGAGCGTGAGGCTACGGACATCGCTTATGGATTTAGCGTAGCGAGAAATATTGCGAGCATGGATGTTGGACAGACGGTGGTGATTTCGGACTGCGCTTGCGTGGCGGTGGAGGCGATGGAGGGTACGGATGAAGCGGTTGTACGAGCAGCCCGGATTGCTGGAGGAAAGCCACTGGTGGTGGTGAAGGTGAGCAAGCCTGGGCAGGACATGCGCTTCGACGTACCTGTGATCGGGCTGCCGTCTATCGAACAGATGGGGAGTGCGGGGGTGACGGCGTTAGCTGTGGATGCCGGGCGGACGCTGTTCTTTGATCGCGCGAAATTGATCGCGCTGGCTGATGAAAAAGGGATCGCAATACAGGCTTTTTCTCCACCTGTTTCTCCACAGGGCGCGGAACCAAAAGCTGAAAACAAGGGAATAAATCGAGGATGAGCGCAGCGCCGGAGCGTGTGCCGGTTGCCGTGGTGGGGGCGGGCGAATTTGGACGCAACCACGCGCGGGTGTATGGCGAGCTTCAAAATACAGAATTGCTGGGAATTTTCGATCGAGACGCAGCGAAAGCTCGCGCGCTGGCCGAAGAATTTCATACGCGCGTATTTGCAGACTTGAAGGAATTGTATGGTTGTGTGAAAGCGGCCAGCGTGGCCGTTCCTACGGAAGCGCACAGCGACGTCGGTTGCCGGTTGATGGACATGGGCATCGATGTACTGGTGGAAAAGCCGATGGCCACCGACCTGGCGCAGGCAGACGCGCTGTTGAAAGCAGCAAAAAGGAACCAGCGCATTTTGCAGGTCGGGCATGTGGAGCGATTTAATCCTGCGGTCATCGCGGTGGAGCCCATAGTGAACCGGCCGTTATTTTTTGAAGTGCACCGGTTGGGAGTGTTTACGGCGCGCAGCCTGGATGTGGATGTGATTTACGATTTGATGATTCATGATCTGGATATTTTGTTGGCTTTGGTGAAGGAATCGGTGACGGAAGTAAAAGCGGTAGGAATACCGGTTTTGACGGACAAGGTGGATATCGCGCATGCGCGGCTGGAATTTGAGGGCGGAGCGGTGGCCAATGTGACGGCGAGCCGCGTTTCCACTGAGCGAGTGCGCAAAATGAGATTCTTCCAGCAACACGAATATATATCGCTGGATTACGCGCGACGGGATGCGTTGCGCGTTGGCGTAAGGAAAGCAGGGCCGCAACCTGAATTTGGTTTTGAGAAGTTGCCGGCACCCGCGATTGAGCCGTTGCATGCGGAGCTGGACGCGTTTGTGGAGTCGGTACGTTCGCGGCAGGAACCGCGGGTAAATGGCGCGGCGGGGCGCGCGGCTCTGGAGTTGGCGGGTCGAGTAATGACAAGCATCCATGAACACGCGGAGCGCGTCCAACTGGCTACACGAACAGCAGACAAGCCAGCCTAAATATGATTGAACGCACACTTGTACCCCGGGACGCTCGCTTACCCGCGAAAGAGGAGTTAGCGGCGAGTGCCCGTCGGCGGCCAACGACGATGGACGAGCGCACGCTGGTGCCGGCGATGCTGCCAATCGTGTCGCTGAACGGGCATTCCAACATTCCCACAAATTTGCCGTTGCAATCCATCGCCGCGCGCGTCGTTGTGCCGCGGGATATAAACCGCGAGGCGTACTCGGTGGTGGAGGACGTTTCCATTCCGCTGCAAGTCACGGAAATGGATCAGCGCATTGCGGTGCCGCAGAACTCTGCGCCGCCGGAGCCAACTGCGACGTTGCCGGTGGTGGATACGGACCTGGTTGATCCGGACATTTTCACGACCGGCGAAGCGCATTTGATGGTGTCGCCGCCGTCGCCGGAAAAAGCTCGCGCAGATTTGATCACCCGGATTTCTTCGGTGGTGCTGCACGTTGCGCTGATTGCGGCAATTTTGTTACAGGCGAAACTATTTCCAAAGCATGAACCGACAGCGGAGGAAGTAGATATCGCGCGAAAGCAGTTGACGTTGCTTCTACCACCAGGAGCGTTCGAATCGTCGAAGCCGTCGCCGCGACCGGTACAGCGACCACCAGCGGTACATGTGGATCCGAGGGTGCTGAGAAAAGTCGCGCCGCCTATTGTTCAGCCAACGCCGGCCCCTGCACCGGTTCCAGAGAAGCCAGCAAAAGAGTTGCCAAGCGCGCCGATACCACAAAAAAACGCCGTGGCACCAGAGCCGCAAACAACCGCGCCAGCGCCGAAGATAGACCCGCCCAAACCTGGACTGAAGCTGGAAGCTCCAGATACGCCGTTGCCGCGGCCAAATTTGCAAATACCGCAAGATTCGGCGAGGCGCTCGCTTCAAGAGTCATTGAAGGAGGCTACGAGAGACCCGAATAGTGGCGGACGTTCAGGAGGGGTAATTGGTCCGATGCCGCGCTCTGCTCCTTCACCGGGTGGAGGCGGCGGTCGCGGCCAGGGCGCGGGGACATACGGAAACGGGTATGAAATTCTAACGCCGACGGAAGGCGTGGATTTCAGCGATTACATGAAGCGGGTGGTGGCCAGTGTGCGGCGTAATTGGTACGCGGTGATGCCGGAGTCGGCGCAGTTGGGCGACCGCGGCAGGGTCGCGCTGCAATTCCGCATCATGCGGGATGGCAGCGTGCCCACAGGGGAACCAACGCGATTGCTAACATCCGGGAAAGAACCGCTGGACCGTGCGGCGGTTTCGGCGATCCGGTCGTCGAATCCGTTTGAGCCTTTGCCCCCGGCGTTCAGCGGGCCGTATATCGAACTGCGCTTTTACTTCCTGTACAATTTGCCCCTCGAAGCTGCGTATCAGTAAAATGCCGCTGAAACCGTTGCGACAACAAATCGTGGGCAGCCTGGTACTTGCGTTTCTGGTGCTGCTGATTTTGTTGTTTCGCGCGCGGCACATTTTTTTCCATGAACACAATTGAGTTGGAGAGTTTGCCTTTCCTTGTCGTGGTGGGACCAACGGCATCGGGCAAATCCGCGTTGGCGGTAGCGCTGGCGCGCGCGCTGCATGCGGAAATCATTGCTTGTGATTCGACGCAGCTTTATCGCGGTGTGAATATTGGAACGGCCAAGCCAACGGCGGAGGAGAGGCAAGGAGTCGTTCATCACTTGATTGATGGGCTGGATGCGTCGGAGGCGGCGACCGCAGGAGGTTATCGCGATTTGGCGCTGGGGGTCCTGGAAGATTTGCGCAAACGGGAAAGGCTGCCGATTCTTGCGGTAGGGACTGGCCTGTATATGCGGGCGCTGTTGGAGGGATTGGCGGAATTGCCGCTGCGTTCGGAGGAATTGCGAGTGCGGTTGAAGGCGAGTTCAATGAAAAACGGTGGGATGTATCTGCACCGGGTGCTACAGCGCATGGATCGTGAGGCTGCGGCGAAGATTGCGCCGACGGATGAACAAAAGCTGATACGCGCGATTGAAGTTTGCGTTCTGACGCGCAAACCTATTTCCGAGGTACATCGGGCGGGGCGCAAACCATTGGAGGGGTGGCGGACGGTGAAGATTGGGCTGATGCCTTCGCGAGAGATACTGCACGAGCGCATAAATGCGCGCACGAAGACAATGATAGAGAGTGGATGGCTTGAGGAGGTTCGGGGGTTACTTGAGGCGGGGATAGCGGAGAACGCCAAGATTTTTGATTTCATCGGGTATCGGGAAATGCTTGCGGTGTCGCGCGGGGAACTAACGATGGAGGAAGCATGTATAGCAATTCAATTGGCCACGCGACAGTATGCCAAACGGCAGATGACCTGGTTTCGGAAGGACAAGTCGATCTGCTGGTTTGCGGGACCGGGAGATGATGCCGCGGTGCAGCGCGAGATTGTCGGATGGGTCAATAAAGAGATGGGCGGCAGCAGTCGCGGTGGAAAATGTGAAGGGGTATAATCGCGAGGATGAGCAGGACCCCTCCGCAATTGGTTCTTTACTGCTGACAGGTCCCACTATTTGACGAAGACACCACAACACAATGTGTCGAACGCGGAACGCGCGCTTTTGGTGGGCGTGGGCTGGAAGCGAGCGCCACGATTTCCGGGAATGCCGGCGGGAGAGCAAGGCCGGGTGTCTCTAGCGGAATTAGTGGAGCTGGCGAAAAGCGCCGGAGCGGAAATTGTCGGTACGGTGTTTCAGGTACGTGATTCCGCGGATTCCGCGACGCTGGTGGGACGCGGGAAATTAGATGAGATTCGCGCGGAGGCCAATGCACATCAGGCACCGCTGATTATTTTTGACAGCAATCTTTCTCCGGTACAGCAGCGGAACATTGAGGAGTTGACGGAGCGGCGAGTGATTGATCGCACGGAGCTGATTCTGGATATTTTTGCCCGGCATGCGCGAAGCCGTGAAGGGCAATTACAGGTGGAGTTGGCACAATTAAATTATATGCTGCCGCGACTGGCCGGCAAGGGTACGGCGATGTCTCGATTGGGAGGCAAAAGCGGAGGCGGCGGAGCCGGTGGCGCGGGAGGAGCGGGTCGCATCGGCGTTCGCGGACCAGGTGAAAAGAAGTTGGAAACGGATCGCAGGAGGATTCGAGACCGGGTAGGGAAGATTCAAAACGGTATTGCGGATTTGCGCAAGCAACGGGCGTTGCGGCGGGAAGCGCGGAATGCGGTGCCGCTGGGTACGATAGCGCTGGTTGGTTACACCAACGCAGGGAAATCGACGCTATTTAATGCGCTGAGCCAAGCGGAGGTACTTGTTTCCGCGCGCATGTTTGCGACGCTGGATCCCACGATTCGGGCAGTGCGTTTGCCGTCGAATAGACGTGTACTGGTTTCGGATACGGTGGGATTTATACGGGATTTGCCGAAGAGTCTGCTGACGGCGTTTCGAGCGACGCTGGAAGAAGTGCAGGAAGCGGCGCTGATTGTGCATGTCAGCGATATATCCAACACGCATCACGACGAACTGGACGAAGAGGTACACAAGATTCTCGAGGAACTTGGGGTTGCGGACCGGCCGATATTGCGGGTGTTGAATAAGGTGGACCGGTTGACGGCCGAAGAAAGAGGGAACCTGAAGGCGAGCGCTAACGGAAAGATGATGCATGATGAGGGGCCGGTGTTAGTATCTGCTTTGACCGGTGAAGGCCTCGATGAATTGCTGCGGCGGATTGATGTGGCGCTGCCGACCGACCCGCTAGTTTCGCTTTTGTTGCGACTGCCCCTGTCGCAAGGGCGCACTTTGGCGTTGATTCACGCGCTGGGGAGAGTGCTGCGCTCGGAAGTGGAAGATGAGGATATGCTGCTGGATGCCGAAGTGCCGGTGTCGATTGCGCGGCGTTTGCGGTTAAGCGAGTATGTGGTTGAGGGAACTTCCAAGCTGGCTCTGACGTAAATTAGAGTGGGAGGCAAGCATGGCCGCGTTTATTTTGTGGTGTATTCTTTTCATCCTCTGTTGGCCGGTGGCGCTGCTGGCCCTGGTTCTTTATCCCTTTGTATGGCTGATCATGCTGCCATTTCGAATTGTAGGAATTGCGGTGCACGGTGTTTTTGGGCTGCTTGAGGCGATGTTGCTGCTTCCGGTAAGGCTAGTGCGAGGGCCGCGGCCGATTTGAAGAAGTAGTGGGAAACAATTTTGGGTAACCACTTCACTTTAATCCGCGAAAACGCGCCCTACGACATTTCGCACACCTTCAATCGAAATTAATTAGAGCGGTTCGAATCGAAGGATCAATGCGATTTTCAGTGTCCCGCGAAAACCGATCGTTACGTTAGAGTAAACAGTGAATGATACCGTTGCGGCTTTGTGGGCGACGCCCTATCTGTGATAAATCCTCATAAAAGCCGGCATTTGCAGGGTTGTGGAAAATTTTGTGGGAAACGTTAACGGTGTTTTTCAATAGCTTGAGGAACATTTGTGATATTGCGGCGTCTTCGGGAGCGGCATCTCTATAAGTCCTTTACCCTCATTAGCATGCATAAGTCAGCGCTACATAGCACTGGAACTAGGCCTTGTGAGTCCTTGGCGCTCGTAAATCACACATTTGCACAGATTTGGGAGCTAAGGGTTACGAATAAGTATAGCCAGAAGAAAAACGAATAGTTATAAGCGGTTAATCCTAGGTATCTAAGTCAGCACTGCGAAGCGTTGACGGGTACGCAGCTCAAGACTATAGTGATTCGGCGGTGGCCGGAAGGCTTGGGGCGGTCATTGCCAGCTTTTACGAGAGTATGAATCTAGCCAACTCACTGACGCTGTTACGGATCTTTTTCGTACCGGTCCTGATTGTCATCCTGCTAACCCGAAGTCCGAATGTGGAGTTGTGGGGATTCCCCATGCATTTTGAATTCTGGGGAGTTTTGATTTTGCTGATGGCGGCGGCAACAGACTGGGCTGATGGGTATGTAGCGCGGCGACGACTGCAAGTAACGACGCTCGGTATTTTGTTGGACCCCATTGCGGATAAATTACTGATCTCGGCGGCGTTCGTCTCGTTGGTAGATATGCAACTAGTTCCAGCCTGGATGGTCGTGATTATTATCGGGCGGGAATTTACAGTTCTAGGATTGCGAAATATCGCGTTGGCGGAGGGGTTTACAATTGAGGCGTCGGTGTTGGGAAAGACCAAGATGGTTTTGCAGGTGTGCGCAGTGGCGGTGGTCATAGCGGGGGCGCGGCATGAATATTTGAAGCCGCTGGCGATGCTGTTGCTATGGCTGGTGGTGGTGAGTGCGCTTATCTCGGCGGCGCAATATTTTCACCGCTTCTGGGGAAACGTGGACGACCGCATCAAGCAGCGGCGGCGGCTAAGCATGATGGAAAGCCGCAAGAAGTCACAGGATGCCGTACCTCTCTGAGCTTGATGGTCAGAATTTGTTGGTTCTGGCGCGCCAGGCGATTGTAGAGGCGGTCACCCGCGGGAAGCTTCCGGAGACAATTCCAAATGAGGGAATTTTTGGCGAGCGGCGAGGTGTGTTCGTCACGCTCCACGTGCAGGGTGAGTTGCGAGGGTGTATAGGCACGACCGAAGGTGATGAGCCGTTGGGAGACGCTACGGTGCGTTGTGCAGCGAGCGCAGCGTTGCGCGATCCACGATTTCCAGCAATGCGCAGCGACGAATTAGGGGAGTTGAACATTGAGATTTCGGTGCTTTCGCCGCTCGCACCGATTCGGCCGGAAGAGATCGAGATCGGCCGTCATGGACTAGTGGTGTCAGATGAAAATCACAGAGGCTTGCTGTTGCCACAAGTGGCGCCGGAACATGGCTTGAATCGGGAGCAATTTCTGGCAGAAACGTGCCGAAAGGCGAGGCTGCCGCAAGATGCTTGGCGGTGGACGTCGGCGCGAATCCAAGGATTCACGTGCGAAGTATTTTCTGACGCGAAACGGGCAGGAGCCAATTAGCCACGACTTGTGAAGCTATTTAAAAAACGCGGCGGCGACCGACGCGGACTTTTAGGTAAAGTGATGTTGGGAACTACTCCAGTTCGACGTAATCGCCAGCGTAGACTTCTAACGAGCTGTAAGTAATGAGCATGGTCGATGCGTTAGGGCCTTCGTTAATCACGATGCCTTCGCCTATGACTTCACGAGGCAAGTCTTTCCAAGTGTACTTGGCGTGGGCGCTGCCAAAACCATACATCTCATATTGATAGTTTTTGGTTTGGGGGGCTATTTCCGCCAAGGTGCCCTCATAACGGAAGATGCGAAAATAATCTCCGATGCGCACGCTTTGATTGCTACCAAGATTTACGTAGACTGTGGTGTACTTGCCGTATAACTGGGTATTATCCTTTGCCGCGACAACCATAGCGACGCGCTTGCCACTAACCGGGGCAAAATGATCAAAGGCAGAGGCATCCTTAAAAGGTGGGCTGGGGCGTTCCACATAGGGACGCACAATATCGCCGCGCTGGATGTAGCCACAAGAAAACTCTATTTGGGCTATCGAGACGTTGGGCTGTACGTTGACGACCCGAACGTGCCCAGCATCGACATATAACTGACCCATGGCTTTGATTAATTTGTCTTGCCATTTGAACCAGGGCACTTCAACAGGATCTTTATCGGGACGAACCACGGAAAAACGATCGCCGACTTGAACGCCTTTATCGCGACCCCGGTTGATGTAGATGTAATCGCCGTGAGTAAAAGTGATTTTAAAGTTGGACTGCTCTCCGGAGATGATGCGAATGTCGTCTGAAACCATATTGGTGACGAAGCCGGAACAATTCACCGCGGAATAGTCAGGCGAATTGGTGGCTGAACCGGGCTGCGCACTTTCCTGCGCGGAAGTGGTGGCGGCAGCGAAAAATAGGGCGAAAGTCAGTCCTGCTAGCTTAGCGCGCATTGCAATACTCCTTCGAAAACACGTCGTGTGGCGGTACTAGAACTTACTAGACCGAAATTAGCAGGGGCCATGAGAGACGTCAACAAAATGGCCAGAGTTGCTTTACAAGTTTGATACTGCGAGGATACGCAATGCTACGAGGCTTGTTTTCAATGATATGGAGCGGCCGGGGGTGCTAAAGGGGGCATTTGGCACGGGGGAGAGGCGGGTTTGCGCGGTGGTTGCCGCGGCGACGGCGGCGGAGATGATGCGACAGGTGCGGTCTGCGCTGCGGGAAACTCCGACGGTAGAGCTACGGCTGGACTGGTTGCGCGGCGATGCGGAGCGAAGAAGGCTGCTGGTGTGGGTAGCGAGGCAAAAGTTTGGTGCGCACGTGGTGCTGGTGGCTACATGCCGCCGCGTGCCTGGCGGAGGGAGATTCAAGAGCGGAATTAAAGCGGAAATGTATTGGCTGAGGCAAGCGCGGGAAGCCGGATGCGTGTGGTGCGATCTAGAAGTAGAAACGCTGCGCGAGTTACCTGGCAGAACCGTACGCGGGTGTGGGGTGCCGTCGCGGGTGCTGCTGTCGGTGCACGATTTCAAGGGCACGCCGGCGTCGGCAGGTGAGATTAAGGCAGCGGACCAGAGTGGGGTTGACGCGGTGAAACTTGCCGCGAGGGCGAATACGATTGCGGAAAGCGTCCGGATTTTGGGATTGGCGCGAGGTTCGAAAAATTTTGTTGCTGTGCCGATGGGAGAGATTGGACTGCCCGCGCGGATTCTGGCGCTTCGCGAAGGGAGCGCGTTAGCGTATGCGCCAGTGGGAGAGGCTACGGCACCGGGGCAGGTTTCACTGCGCGAGATGATGCATTTATATCGCGCGCATGAGTTGACGAGGAGGACGCACGTTTTTGGAGTGATCGGTAATCCTGTGGGGCATTCGTTGTCGCCGCTGCTGCACAACACCGGATTTATTGCGCGAGACGTGGACGCGGTATATGTGCCTTTCTTGGTTCATAGGCTGAAAGATTTTCTGGATACGGTGGAAACGCTCGGAATTCGTGGATTCAGTGTGACGATACCGCACAAAGAGACGATTCTGAAATATTTGAAGGAATGCGACCCCTTGGCGGCGGAGATTGGGGCGGTGAATACCGTGGTGGTGCGCGGCGACGGATCGTTGTACGGATCGAATACAGATTATGTGGGGGTACTGGGGGCGTTGGAGACTAAGATGCGACTTCGCGGAAGTCGCGTGCTGGTGTTTGGTGCGGGCGGGGCTGCGAGGTCGGCGGCGTTCGCGTTGGCGCGGGCCGGCGCCCAGGTTGCGATTTGCGCCCGGCGTGAGCAGATGGGAAAAAATCTCTCTCGCGCTGTTAACGGGGAATTTGTCGGGCGGCGAACGCTGCGCTGTGAAAAGTTTGACGTCGTCATTAACGCCACGCCGGTGGGGATGAATCCACATAGCAAGACTTCGCCGCTTTCGGGGCGCGAGTTAAACTGTCGGATCGTGATGGATCTGATTTACCGGCCGCAGGACACGGAGTTGCTGAAGATCGCGCGGAAAAAGGGCATTAATACCGTCTCGGGAGTGGAAATGTTTCTGGCGCAGGGATTCGCGCAATGGGAATTGTGGACGGGGAAGAGGGCGCCGGAAGCCGCGATGCGGCGCGCGGTGTTGCAGTCATTGCGCGCGGAAAAAGAGCCACGGGGGCAGAGTCGCGGGAGCCGGGCGTGATTCAACCGGACTTTCGCGAATTCCAGCGGCTTGCGAAGCAGGGCAATCTTGTACCGGTTTACGATGTTTTTTCCGCGGATTTGCTCACGCCGGTGAGCGCGTATTTGCGGATCGCGCGAGGGGCGCGCTATTCGTTTTTGCTGGAGAGTGTGGAGGGCGGCGAGAAAATTGCGCGATATACGTTTGCGGGAGCGCATCCGGAGGAGGTTTTTCGCTACGCGAACGGCGCATGCGTGCTGGAGAACCGTAACAAACTGGTTTGGGAAGAACGCGATCCGGTTAGCTTTCTTCGGCGACGGATGGAGAAGTTTAGGCCAGTTCGAATCGCAGGGTTACCGCCGCTGGTGGCGGGAGCGATCGGGTACTTTAGCTACGATATGGTGCGGTTGATCGAGCGGCTGCCAAAGCGTTTACGTGATGAGATTGGTTTGTATGATGCAGTGCTGATGTTTTATCACGGCATTTTGGCGTTCGATCACGTGCAACACCGTTTATGGATTGCGCGGAACGTGTTCACGGAGGGTCCGGGAACATTGCGCGCGAAATATAACGTTGCGGTGCGGGAGATAAAACGGACTCGGGCATTGTTACAAGAACCCGCGCCAGCTGAACTGGTGCGTAAGGCGGCGAAGAAAAAACCGCGGCCGTTGAAGGTTACTTCCAATTTCAGGAAGGCGGAATATCTTGCCGCAGTTCGAAAGGCGAAAGCTTATATTCGCGCGGGCGATATTTTTCAGGTGGTGATCAGCCAAAGATTTTCGACGAAGGTACAGGTGGAACCATTTGAGATTTATCGAGAACTGCGGGCGTTGAATCCATCGCCATATCTTTTTTATTTGCACATGAATGATGTCGATGTGGTGGGAAGTTCTCCGGAAATGCTGGTGAAGGTGCAGGGGCGCGAGGTATTTTACCGGCCGATTGCGGGGACTTTACCGCGCGGGAAGGATGAAGCGGAAGACCAGCGATTGGAGAAGCAAATGCTGGCCAGCGAGAAAGAACGCGCGGAACACGTGATGCTGGTGGATCTGGGGCGCAACGACCTGGGGCGTGTATGCGAATACGGCAGCGTCAAAGTGGAGCAATTGATGTCGGTGGAAAGATTTTCACATGTAATGCATCTGGTCTCGAGTTTGAAGGGGCGTTTGCGGGAGGACGTGGATTGCTTCGATGCGCTCATGGCTTGTTTTCCGGCGGGGACGGTGTCAGGCGCGCCAAAGGTTCGGGCGATGGAAATTATCGAGGAACTGGAGCGCACGTGGCGGGGAATCTATGCAGGGGGCGTGCTGTACATGGATTTTGCGGGCAACCTGGATTCGTGCATCGCACTGCGCACGATGGTGGTAAAGAACGGAATGGCCTATGTGCAGGCCGGGGGCGGGGTGGTGGCGGATTCCACACCCGATGGGGAGTATCAGGAGACATTAAATAAGTCGCGGGCGTTGTTGGCGGCTTTGGAAGCGGTGCATCTAAATAAGGGTAGGGCAATGGTTACGGCGTCACGCGGGCGAAAAGTTCGGGGTGCGCGAGGCAGGAGAAAGTCCAAGTGATTTTGTTGCTCGATAACTACGACTCGTTTACCTATAACCTAGCGCAGTATCTGGGTGAATTGGGATGCGAGGTGCAGGTGCACCGCAACGACAAGATAAGCGTTGAGGAGATCGCGCGGAAAAAGCCGGAACGTATTGTGATTTCGCCGGGCCCTTGCACGCCGCAGGAGGCGGGGATTTCCGTGGAGTTGATCGAGGACTTGGCAGGGAAGTTTCCGATTCTTGGGGTGTGCCTGGGTCATCAGGCCATTGGGGTGGCGTTCGGCGGGAATATAAAGCGTGCGCCGGCGTTGTTTCATGGCAAGACCAGCGAGATTCATCATGATGGGAAGGGCGTGTTTCGAAAGCTGGCGGATCCGTTTACGGCCACGCGTTATCACTCGCTAATTGTGGAGCGGAAAAGTTTGCCGCGAGAGTTGATGATCACCGCGGAGACACATGACGGGATCATTATGGGATTGCGGCACAGACGGTACAAGATTGAAGGAGTGCAATTTCATCCGGAATCGGTGCTTACGGAATCTGGGAAAGAATTGTTGAAGAATTTTTTGGCGTTGTAGAAAAATGCGACGAGTGGTGGGGTTCGAACAGGGAGAGAAGTCAAGTTCGGGACGCTGGTTGACGGATAAATCGAAGAGAGATTCCTCGACTTCGCAGACCGGCTACTTCGCAGGAGCGAAGTAGAAGGAAAAAGCCGGTCTGCTCCGCTCGGAATGACCGGTTTTCGTTTTGGTTCGGAATTACGCGTTTTTTTGGTTCTTTTTTTCTCGGAATGACGGGCTTTCTTATTTTAATCGGCTACGCGACGGTTTTTTTTCGAAACGCAAATAACTCACCTGCGAATTCGTGATACCTGCGCACGTGGGTAAGAGAAGTCAACTTCGAGATCAGATTGATGATAAATCGAATTTGGGTTCATCACTGCGAACCTGTGGCACCCTCGTGGCGTCGCCCGGCCGTGCGCAATCAATTCACACTGATTTACCAGTTTAGGTCGGCGAGGATGGCGGCGTAAATTTCCATGCCGCGCCAGAGGTGGCCGAGGCGGAGATTCTCGTCCGAACTGTGCTGGTGGTTGTCGTAGTTGACGATGGGCACGCCGATCCAGGGGATTTGCAGTTTCTCAAAAATGTACATGGGAACGCTGCCGCCCAGTAAGGGCGCGATCACACTATGGCCGCCGGTGGCGTCCTGCACGACTTTTATTAGTGCCTCGGAAACTGGCAATTCCATGGAGGTCCGCGAGGCCGGGTAGTTCCACGGATCTTTCGCGACGCGAGCTATTGCGGGATGGGCGAGACGTTCTTCTTGGGTGGGATCAGCGGTGGTGATGAAAAAACCTTGTTTGCGTATGTGATTGAGTATCTGCTCGAACTTTTTGTCGGGGTCTTCACCCTTTACTAAGCGGACATCGAGGGCTGCGATGGCTTTTTCGGGGACTACATTTTGAACTTGTTCGCCGACATACGCGCTGCGCAGACCGCGAATATTTAGAGAAGGATATTGAAGAAGCTCCATCAGACGTTGGCCGTCACCTTCTGGCTTGCTGAACTGAAGTTCGCGCTCGAGCTCGGCGTCATTATCGGGCATGGCTGCGAGCGCATCTTTTTCTGTGGTGTTGAGCGGAATGATGTCGTCGTAAAAACCCTCGATCAGAACTTTGCCGTCCGCGGATTTCATGGAAGTGAGCAAACGCCCGAGGGTGAAGCCGGGATTGGGGGCCCAGTTTCCGTAGTGGCCGCTGTGGAGGGCGCGAATTGCTCCGTAGGTGGTGATCTGGAATCCCAGAATTCCGCGATTGCCGAAGAAAACCAGGGGGCGGCCGCTTTGATGCACAGGGCCATCGCCGGTGATGAGCAGGTCGGCATCGAGGAGATTTTTGTGGGCGAGTAGAACGCGCTCGAGATTGGGCGAGCCGTCTTCTTCTTCGCCTTCGAGGATTAGTTTCAAGTTTATGCCGAGCGGAATCTTGTTGGCGCGCAGGGCATCGAGCGCGGCGAGCAAGGCGACGATGGGGGACTTGTCGTCAGAAGAAGAGCGCGCGTAGATGCGCCAGTCGTCGTTGTAGATGGCAGGATGCTCGGGACTATTGGCAGGCAACGAAATGCGCTTGCCGCCATTTTCCAGTGAGTCTGTGCGTAAAGCAGGTTCGAAAGGCTTTCCGTCGGTCCAGGCGGCGGCATCAACGGGTTGACCATCATAGTGAGCGTAAAAAATCAGAGTGCGGCGGGCGTTGGGCACAGCCAATTTTCCAAAGACGACCGGGCCACGGCCGGAGATGGAAAGTAAGTGCGTCTCGATGCCACGGGCTTCGAGCATGGAGACTAATTGAGCGGCATTTTTCTGAATATTTTCGGTGTCGCTGGCTACGTTGGGGATGGCAAGGAATTCGGAGAGTTCGCGAATGATGCGGTCTTCGTTGTTCATGCGGTAGTCGCGGACTTCCTGGGCGACTTGATCTGGACTCAATCTGTGTGGGTGCTCGGGAGGTGTGGGATTTCTCTGCGCGGAAATATTACAGGCGAAAATGGTGGTGAATATGACGAGCAGTACACTTCTCAAATTGTCCCCCGATGGCGCGATGTTTCGCAGCAAGAACGTTTGATGCGGATAAGAGTTAATTTGTGAAAGCCACCAGGGTTGCCAGTTTTTTTTGCGCCAAGCCGGAAGAGATGGCGCTGGCAGCCAACTTGGCGCCGTCGAGAAAGTTGGTGGCGATCCCGGCGGTTACCAGAGCGGCGGCGGCGTTCACGACCGCGATATCGCGTCGTGGGCCTGGCTGACCTTCTAATACTTCGCGAATGAGTGTGGCGTTTTCCTGCGCGTCGCCGCCTCGCAAGGTTTCAATAGGGGCACGAGACACGTCGAAATCTTCTGGCGTCAGGACGTAACGCTTGACGGCTCCATCGCGCAGTTCGGCGACGTAGGTTTCGCCGCTTAAGGAGATTTCGTCCAGGCCGTCTGCTCCGTGAACAACAAAAGCGCGCTGGACGCCGAGCTCGGTGAGTGCGGCGGCCATCAAGTCGATTACGTCGGCGGAATACACGCCGACGAGTTGGGAATGAGCGCCTGCAGGATTTGTTAATGGACCAAGTAGATTGAATGCGGTGCGTTGGCCGATTTGTTTACGAGCGAGTGTGGCGTGGCGAGTCGCAGAGTGGGCTGTTTGCGCGAAGAGGAAGCCCAGGCCTATTTCGCAAATGGCTTGGCCACAACGCTGGAGCGGGATATCGATGCGCACGCCGAGCGCTTCCAAGACGTCAGCAGAGCCACATTGCGAACTTGCGGCGCGATTACCGTGCTTGGCAACGCTGGCACCCGCGGCTGAAGCGACAATTGCAGCTGCGGTGGAAATATTAAAAGTGTTGCAGTCGTCACCACCGGTTCCGCAAGTGTCGATCAAGTGCGCTGGGCGCAAGCGTTCGTCCGAGAAAACAGGAGCGGCATGGCGGCGCATCACACTTGCGAAGCCGGCAAGTTCCGGCGGTTCGATGAGGCGCGCGTTCATGGCCCGGAGGAGACTTACGATTTCAGAAGTTTCTGCGCGGCCGGAAAGAATTTCTTCCATGGTTTCTTCCGCTTGCGCGCGCGTCAAAATTTTACCGTTTTCGACACGCTGCAAAAGCGAAGGCGCCATGGTGTCCTTGCTCCGTCTCGACCTTCCGGTTAAACTTTACTGTTTCACGAACGCAAAATTCTATCACTGATGGAACCTAGATGAAGATTCACGAGTATCAAGCGAAGGCTATTCTGGCGCG
>DATBBY010000076.1:0-2156 GCA_036270765.1 Candidatus Acidiferrum sp. | reverse complement strand
GTCGAAACCAATGAAGGCCTGTATCGCCAACTGCTGCAGGAAGGAGCGCTGGTCATTCAGGGCGATGCCAAACGCCACAGCGTTCTGCAGGAAGCCGGCATCGCCCGCGCCCGCGGGCTTTGCGTAGTAATCGACAATGATGCCGATAATCTCTACATCACCGTCACCGCAAAAGCCTTGAATCCTGCACTAAAGGTCATCACTCGCGCCGGCCAGGAACGCTACGCCGAAGCGATGCGCACCTCGGGCGCCGACGAAGTTGTCATCCCCGAATACGAAGGCGGAAAACTCGCCGGCCAACTGATCCAGAAATACGCCGATACTGGCCGCTAGCCGGATGGCCCACGTGCTTAGGTGTCATCCTGAGGGCGCGCCCTTTTGCGCCAGAATGATCTCGATCGAGGCGCGACTGATATTCGGCGCGGTTCGCACCCAAACCCATGCGTCACCGTGCCGTAACGTCACCCGCACTCGCTGTCGTTTGCGTCTGCAAAAATTCCGGATGCTCCAGTGCCGGGAGCCACTTCTCTCGCTCGGCCGCGAACTCCTGCAGATTCTTCTTCGCCACTGGATCGGATGGCGGCAATCCCAACTTTTCGAAATTCTTGAATTGGCCTTTCTGCGAAATGCGGAAGTCCAGGTGAGGGCCGGTCGCCAGTCCGGTCATGCCCACTAATCCAATCGTTTTTCCGATTTCCACGTGCTCCCCGGCGCGCACAAAAATCTTCGACAGGTGCAGATACATTGTTTCGTACCCATCGGTGTGCGCGATGTGCACCATGTTGCCATCGCCACCCTTGCGCCCCGCGAACACCACCCGCCCGCTCCCGATCGTTTGCACCGGCGTTCCGGTCGGCGCTCCATAATCCGTTCCCAAATGCGGCCGAACCGTTTTCAAAATCGGATGAAATCGGGCCTTGCTGAAATGCGAAGTAACTGGCGCCCCGAATTTCAGCGGCGACCTCAGGAACGACTTCTGCAAAGACTTGCCATCTGCCGTGTAATACGCGGGATGTCCATCCGCGTCGTGGAACAACAACGCCTTATACCTTTTTCCGCCGTTATCGTATTCCGCCGCCAGAATCTTTCCGTAGCCCGCGGTCTTGCCGTCAAAATATTTCTTTTTCTCCAACACCACATGGAATTGATCGCCGCGCCGCGTGTCCGTGTAAAAATCGAGGTCATAGCCAAAAATCTGCGCCAGACGCATGGCCAGTTCCGCAGACTCGCCGGCAGCCTCCACCGCGTTGAATAGCGAATCTTCCAGTTGGCCGCTGACGTTTACGACTTCAGTCCTCGAAGCTATCGCTTTTACTTCAGCCGAAAAACCTTCGGGCTGCGTTGGCACGATGCGCAGCATCCTGTCCGGATCAATGCGGTAATCGATTTCGCGCAGTTGGCCTTCGAGCGACCGTCCCACCGTAATCGTGTTTCCCGCGCGCAACTGCCGCAAGTTGAAGGCATGTTGCGCGGCCACCGACGCGTTCGAAGCCTCGTCCGGGCTCAGCCCCAACTTCTGCAGCGCAGCAGCGAAATTCTTTCCCGCCGGCACCCGATTTTCGGTCGGTAACACAGTATTTTCTTTCACTTTCTGCAGCACGGCGCGTTGCTGTTCCGCTTCTATACGAGCCAACTCAACCTGTTGCTGAAAGCTTCGCGCAGCGTCAAGGCGACGAACCATGACGCAACCCAGCACCGCAACTGCGACCAAGAACACAACTCCAAGAATGCTCAGAAAGCGACGATTCACTACTTCCCCCAAAAGAATTTCTTGCGCTCGCCGACGAATTCGAAGAAGGCCAGCTCAACCAGCGCTTTGGAGAATACCCCATAAGCGGGCATCTCTAAAACACAGGGCCGCACAAAAAATCTCCTAGCGCCATTGCGTCGAATTCACAAGATGAATTGGGTTTTCACCACCGGTCTTGCGGGATAACGCTCAGTTCGTCGGTGAATGCCGAAATAAGTCTTTTATCTTCAATTCGAATGGGACGCAATCGTTGGAGAGGGTCGTGCTCGTGACCTATTGGGGGAATTCCATGTCACGCACCGCTACTCACGCTGAAGTTCACGTTCACGAACCCTTTGTGATGCCAGATTATTCCACCTGCCATCAATGCCATCGCACCTTCCATGCCAGGACCGAGGATCAACTC
>DATBBY010000075.1:0-3155 GCA_036270765.1 Candidatus Acidiferrum sp. | reverse complement strand
AACTCTCGTCAGCGCTACCTCTGTAACTATTTCCTTGAATGCCACATTTCCGTCAGATGCACTGAAGATCCTGATCCCACTTCGCCGGCAACGTTATTGGTGCAAGTGAGTTGGAAGAGCAATGGACGACCGCCCACATTCTCAGAAGTTCCCTTGCCGGTATAGCTCTACAAAAGGCACGTAGACGGTATTTTGAAGCCGTTGTAGCGCTCTAGATCGGCGACGGAGACAACAGCACTTTCCAAAACCGAGTACTGCGCTTGGATTTGGAAGGAGCCAAAAAAATCTCCTAGTGCCCAATACTGGAAGGCACGGAAAGTCGGAGATTTCCTAGGAAATAGATTTAGGAATGCTCTAACCCACTGATTCTGAAGGAATGGCGGAGAGGGTGGGATTCGAACCCACGGTAGGGGTTAACCTACACACGCTTTCCAAGCGTGCGCCTTAAACCGCTCGGCCACCTCTCCAGGATGCGGGTCAACCTTTTTACTTTAGCAGAAACTATGAAGTAGCGCATGGCAGGCGATCGTAAAAAAGTTTCGATTGTGCAGAGATTTCTTAAGGAGGCTTATTGCGCTTAACAGCCTTAAGAAAGCTAATTTGCAGCAGCGTCGTCACGCGGGGAAAAAGCGGTGCGACACTGAAAGAAAATTTTGGTGGGGTGGCTTTTGCGCGACGAGAAGTCTCAAGTACACTAGTAGAGATGTCCTGCACGATTCCGGGGTCGTCTAATTGGTAGGACACCAGCCTTTGGAGCTGGCTATCCTGGTTCGAGTCCAGGCCCCGGAGCCATCTTACTTCCCCACTTAGACAAAAAATTCGCTCTCAGGTTATCGGCCTCGCAAGCCGCCGTTTCAGCCGCATGTGAACCAGTCTTCGTCTCATGGAACGCGTGGCACTCGATTGATCGACACATTCGGCGCGTAATTCCGCCCAATCGCGAAAATCAACCGCGTTGCGCGAGTATTTCATCGACGGCGCGCAATCCCTGATCAATCGCCACATCGGTATAAGCGGACGCTCCCGCATCGGAATTGGCAATGGCAATGCGCCCAAACGGTTTGCGCCCAAGAACCCAAGGCTGCTGCCCTTCTTTCCACTCCGGATCGAAAAGCGCATTGGGCGTGTAGGCGTAACCATGCGCCCAGCGATTCACCGTGATCGCGGAAATATCGTTCGCCGGATCGAAGCCTGCTTCGCCTAGCATTCTTCCCAACTGGTCGCGAATGTTGCGCTCGAATTGTGCGAAAGGCGTTTGCAGAAGCTCGGTGCGGCCGGCACGGTTCTGGTCGCGCATGGGCAACCCCGGCTTGCATGGGGTGCGCAACATAAATAGCACTGCAGGCTCGTCTGGTTTGCTGGGGAAATTGTACTGGCCCAGGCTCACCGGAAAATCGAGGGCCGTATAAGTGTGATAACTCGCGGGCGCCACAATCTGCCGAATGCCCAATTTCGAGAAAGCCGTCCAGTTGCGCAGCGCGACATGCGTGTAAACCAGGGGCGCCTTCACCAAGTACGAAAGAGCCTCCTTCTGCGTTTCGGGCAATTCGGGACAAACATACGGAATCATGGTGTTGTAGCAGGCCAACACGGAGTACTTCCCTTTCGCGCTATACAGTTTGCCGGCGCGCATGTAAGAAACCTGCACCGCTTTTGCGGACTCCTTATTTCCCACGTGCTGCGCGTTCACCACAGTGCTGTTCAGACGGATGCGCACAGAGTTTTCCGCCGTGTCCAACTTGCTGTAGTCCGCTCTCGCGGTGACCACATCTTCCATCGTCGTGCCGGGGACACTTCCGGGTATCAGCGAGCGCACCAACAACCGCGCTACCGAAGCGTTGCCATCGGGAAAATGAAAAATGTACGGCTCTTCTTTTTCGTGCGGTGGCAGGCCCAATCCGTCAAATCCTGCATAAGAGAACGATCCATAATCGTCGCCGGCTTCGTAGCAGGCAAACGCCGGCACAGCCTCGATGCCGATGCAAAAAAGGTCGTGCGTGAATGTCTGAAAGAACGGCAGCGCTTCCGGCGCAAGATGACAGTGTTTCGTCAAATATTCTGCATAGCTGATTTTCTGCAGCTTTGCCACTTTTTGCTCCACCGACAGTCCGGGCAGGTAGTCCACTTTCTCTGTGTAGACCCTGGCGATTTCCTTCTGTTGCGCGGCGGAGAGCGGCGTTTTGGCCAGAAACTCGGGCCACGCCCGGGTGTTCATGCCGGTTACCAGGCGATCTTCGCCAAAATTTTCTTTATCGAAGAATGCCGCGGTGCCCAGGTTGTTGTAGAGCTTCTGATCGTACGCCTTGTAAAACTTTTGCGCATCGATGCCAATATCCGTGACTAATTTTTTCGCTCGCGCGCTGTAGCTACCCGGGCTTTCCAGAGACTGCGTGCCGCCGTAGCTGAGCACCATGCGGCCGCCAACTTGGAATTCGTTGCGCTTGGCGTGCCCGCCAAAATCGTCGTGATTATCAAGGATCAGAATTTTTGCGTTTTTTCCCGCGCGCTCCCGGAAGGAATAGGCGGCAGCAAGTCCGCTAATGCCCCCGCCGACCACGATGAGGTCGTACGCCTCTCCAGTATCCACAGCCTCGCCCATGGAATCGGGATTTTGTCCGTCGCGCAGACGGTGGGCATAAGTGAATGTGCCGTCGTGATTGCCGCGTATTCCGGTTTTTGCCGGCGGGTAGTAGTCGGCGGATCTTTCGGGCGCACCCTGATCCAGAATGGCCGAGGCAAGTAAGTGTTCGGGGCTCAACGCTCCGCCAACGACGCCACCAGCCGTAATGGCAACGCCATTCAGAAAATCGCGGCGTGTAATTGCGCAAGACATTCCCAGCTCGCGGTCCTTTTTCTTTTCACTCATTTTTGCGATCGCCCCGGCGTGAAACAACAGCGCGCGTAGTATATCGCGGGCCGGCCAGCTTTACACATTTTCAGTAACCTTGCGCAGGCTGTGTCCGGGTCATGTCATTTCGGTCGACAGTGTTACTCTCGATTCAGCGACCAGGATAGCGGAAATGGAAAAAATCGAAGAGAGATCGCTAGAGAAAGAAACCGGCCGGCTGGAGGCATTCAGCGATGGCGTGTTCGCGATTGCCATCACGTTGCTGGTGCTTGAACTGAAAGTGCCGCCCATCCCGGCCACTGTTGGA
>DATBBY010000074.1:0-6470 GCA_036270765.1 Candidatus Acidiferrum sp. | reverse complement strand
CATATAATCGGGCGCGAATAAAGTCCATCTAAGGCCATCTTGGGGCTGTGACTGGCTTAGAGGGGATTTTGTTTTTTGATAACTGATGACCATTCCGAAGTCCCTACATTTGTCTCAAAATTATTGTAAGAGGGCGCCTTACCATGGGCGCGGCATGGGGCGAAGTTGTTTGCTGCTGGCGATGATTTTGTGGGGCGCTTCGGGGGCCTTCGCACAAACGGCGGCTCCTACCGATTTTTCCAAAGCGAGTACCAGCGAGAAGCTTACGCAGCTTGACCAGCGGGTGACGGCAGCGCAATCGTCCGCCGATAACGCGTGGATGCTGGTTAGCGCCGCACTGGTGTTGATGATGACGGGGCCGGGTCTGGCGCTTTTTTATGGCGGGTTGGTGCGGCGCAAAAATACGCTGGCGATCATGATGCAAAGTTTCGCGCTGATGGCGTTGATCACGGTGATGTGGGCGCTGGTGGGCTACAGCCTGTGTTTCGGTGGAAATGGGCCGGTGATTGGCGGGTTTGAGCATGCATTTTTGCGCGGGGTGGGCGCGGATGCGAATCCGGATTATTCGGGAACGATACCGCAGACGACTTTCATGGTTTATCAGTTGATGTTTGCGATTATCACGCCGGCGTTGATTACGGGAGCGACGGCGGAGCGGATGAAATTCAGCGGGTCGGTGTTGTTTATGGTGCTGTGGTTTGTTTTTGTTTACGCGCCGCTGGCGCACATGGTGTGGGGAAAGGGCGGTTTTCTGAATGCGTCACTGGGCGGAAGATTTCCGACGCTGGACTTCGCGGGCGGAACGGTGGTGCACATTTCTTCGGGAGTATCAGCGCTAGTGTGCGCGCTTTATTTGAGGAAGCGCACGGGATACCCGCAGCAGCCGATGCCGCCGCATAGTTTGGTATTGAGTTTTATTGGCGCTTGCTTGTTGTGGGTGGGATGGTTTGGATTTAATGCGGGGAGCGCACTGGCTTCGAACGGATTGGCGTCGAGCGCGTTTGTGGCTACACACTTCGCGGCTGCGAGTGCAGCTTTGGCGTGGAGTGCGGCGGAGTGGTTGAAGAATGGACATGCGAGCGCGTTGGGTGCGATTTCGGGCGCGGTGGCGGGATTGGTGGCGATCACGCCTGCGGCCGGATTTGTGGGGCCGATGCCGGCGCTGGTCATCGGGGTTTGCGCGGGCGCGTTTTGTTACTGGATGGTGACGAAGGTTAAGGCAATTTTTAAGTATGATGACGCGCTGGATGCGTTTGGCGTACATGGCGCGGGAGGAACGATTGGAGCGCTGCTTACCGGAGTATTTGCGCAGCAAGCGATCAATCCGATTTTTGGCGCGGGAAAAGCGGTGGGTGGACTAGACGGACATTGGGCACAAGTGGGGAATCAACTGATAGGCGTGCTGATCGCGTGGGGATTCGCGCTGGTGGGGACGATCGTGCTGCTGAAGATCGTTGATATGATCACGGGGCTGCGTGTGGACGCGGAAGAGGAAGAGGCAGGGCTGGATATTACGCAACACGGAGAAGAGGCCTATAACCTGGAAGCGTGATACGCGAGCTTTATTTTTAGCGCACACGCTAAGGAACGCATTGCGGAGTATTGGAAATCACCTCCATGATGAAAATTGAAGCGATCATTCAACCGTCGCGATTTGTTTCCGTGAAAGAAGCGCTGCACGAAATTGGGATTGAAGGGATGACGGTGACGGAAGTGCGCGGTCACGGGCGGCAAAAGGGGCATACGGAGATTTATCGCGGGCGGGAATATACCGTGGACCTGCTGCCAAAAATGAAAATAGAAATGGTGTTGCCAGATGCGTTGGTGGAAAAGGCGCTGGAGGCAATTAAGAAAACGGCTAAAACTGGGATGATCGGCGACGGGAAAATTTTCTTGTCGAAGATCGATGAGGCGATTCGCATCCGGAATGACGAGCGCGGGGAGAACGCGCTGTAAAGGCCCCGCCCTTGCAAAAACCGCAAGGATGGGCCACCCGGAGTGATCAATGGTTTCATTAAAAGTATTTGCGCTGCCCTGATAATAAAACTTTGAATCTGGCGACGAAGACTTCCCGAGCCGTCGTCCTTGTGGGGGAATGAAAGGCGAGAAGAAAAGAAGCTCTACAGATGCAAAATTCCCGCTATAGTTCTATCAAGAATTGATCGGCCAAGCTAAAAAATCGATGCAAGGATCCATAACTCCTCTTTCCACGCTCGGACCAGAAGCGGACGACGAGCGACAACGAATACGCGAGAAATTCGAAGCGGGTGCGGGTGCGCGAGAAACGCTGGCGGCCTTGTGCGAGCTGGCGGACCGAAATATCCAGCGAATTTTTGACCAGGTGCTGCGTGTCCACGGGAATGACCAGCAGGGGCTTGCTTTGCTGGCACTGGGGGGATTCGGGCGACGGTGGCTTTTTCCTTACTCCGATCTGGACATTTTATTTTTATTCGGGAACGAAAAATCGGAAGCGGAATTCAGGCCCTTGATCGGTGAATTTTCGCGGATGCTGTGGGACATTGGCTTTCGCGTAAGCTCGGCCGGGCGAACCATCGATGAATGCAAGCGCATAGAAGAAGATAACGCGGAATTTCATCTGGCCTTGCTGGACCGACGATTCCTGGCCGGGGACAAGACACTATTTGAAAGGCTGGACAGCAAGGTGCTGCCCGGTTCGGAAAAGCAAGCGCGGCCATTCTTGATGGCGCAACTGCAAAAATTGACGAAGGACCGGCTGACGCGTTACGGGAATACGATTTTTCATCTTGAGCCTAACGTAAAGGAATCGCCAGGGGGCTTGCGGGATTATCAAGCCACGCTGTGGATGCAACAAATCAGCGGAGAGAAAAAGGATACACGGCCGACGATCACCGCGGAAGACGATCTAGTGCGAAGAGCGGTCGACTTCATGAGCGAGATTCGGTGTTTTTTGCATTACAGCAATGGGCGAAACGACAACACCCTGACGTACGAGTTACAAGCGGACGCGGCGGCGCGGTCGCTGGGAATTCCGGGACGATTTTCGGGGGCTTCGGGTAGTGCGCCCAGGAATAAAATTGTAGCAGTCACAGGAAAAGGGTCCGCGGAACATGAGGCCGCGGAATGGATGCGCATGTATTTCCGGCACGCGCGGACATTGAACCGGCGATTGCTGCGGCACATGGAACAAAAAACGCAGCTGACTACGTTGTCGCTGCGAGAACGAATTTTTAACGCGGCGCGCGTGCCGAAGTTGGAAACAAGCACGGTGCGGCCTTTTATTGAGCGCGACGGATTGCTGGAGATTGTGGCTCCCGGAGCGCTATCAGATCGGGCGATTACGTTTGCGCTCTTTTTGGCGGCGGCCAGTACAGGCGTGCCGCTAAGCCGGGAGGCGGAACGCACCATCGCGTATATCCAAACGCATCCGGAGGTACCGGCGCAGAATACGCAAGTTCCGTGGCCGACACTTCGGGAAATTCTGAGCGCGGATTATCCGGGAGTGGCGCTGCGACCGATGCAGAGATTGGGATTGTTGACGGAAGTGTTGCCGGAATTCGGGCACATCGATTCGCTGGTGGTGCGCGATTACTATCATCGATACACGGTGGATGAACATTCGCTGCGAACGATTGAACATTTGCAGGAATTGGGGGACGGCAGCGACCCGCTGGGCAAGAATTTTGCGCCGCTATGGAAGACGCTGGAGCGACGAGATCTGTTGATACTGACGATGCTGCTGCACGACGTGGGCAAGGGCATGGCGGTGGAAAATCACGTGACGGGAAGTCTGGAGGCGCTGGAGAGTGCGGCCACGAGGTTGGGGCTAACAGCGGAAGAAAAGGCGGAAGTGCACTTTTTGATTGCGCACCATCTGGACATGTCCGAGACGATGCAGCGGCGGGACATTTTCGATGCGGGCACGGTGACGATGTTCGCCAGGACGGTGGGAACGCAGGAACGATTGCAGCGGCTGACGTTGCTTACGTACGCGGACATTCACGCGGTGAACCCCGAGGCGTTGACTCCCTGGAAAGCGGAAATGTTGTGGCAATTGTTCGCGGCCACTTCCAATCACTTTAGTAGAACGCTGGATCGCGACCGGTTGCACGCGTCGACGGAGGTTTCTCTGCTGGCGCAAGTGCGTTCGCAAACGCGAGGCGCGAAAGAAGGCGAAATCGAGAGATTCCTGGAGGGATTCCCGCGGCGGTATCTGGCGGTACATTCGGCAGCCGAGATTACGGAACACTTTGCGCTGTATCAGAAATTGAAGGGCGAGCCGATGCAAACGGAAATCAAGAGGATGCGGCACGGGTTCTCGCTTTCGGTGATTACCGCGGACCGGCCGGCGCTGTTTGCCAAGATCGCGGGCGTGCTGGCGGGTTGGGGCATGAATATTGTGAAGGCCGATGCGTTTGCGAACGCGGCGGGCGTGGTGTTGGATACATTTCAGTTTATCGACTTGCACCGGACGCTGGAATTGAATCCCGGGGAAATTGAGCGCTTCCGCCGAAACTTGGCGGATGTGGTGAATGGAAAAGCTGCGCTGGAGCCGCTGCTGCACAGCAGGGACAGCGCGATGAGGGCCAAGGCTCCGAAGATCGCGGTGGATACGCGAATTACTTTTGATGATGCGTCATCGCTGCACAGTACATTGTTGGAAATCGTGACGCAGGACCGGCCGGGATTGCTGTACGAGATGGGCTCGGCGATGGCCAAGCAGGAATGCAATATTGAGGTGGCGCTGATTGATACCGAAGGGCAAAAAGCGATTGACGTGTTTTATCTTACGTCGCGCGGTAAGAAATTGACGGAACGGATAAAGGATGCGCTGCGGCAGGATTTGCAGCGGAGCTTGAGTTGAGGCCGAATTTGTTTTGCAAAACCGGCTTGATACACAAACTAAGCAATACGTTTTTTGTCGTCAAACTAAAGTAAAAAATAGTTGAACGAGCGGGATGCAGAGAAGAGGCGTTCCAGCTATCGATATCTGCGGATGACCAGATTGTGCCGATCGGAACGATAAAGTCCCAGGACATAGAGGATGACAGCGCCTTTGGTGGAATAGATGACTTGGCGGATGCGCAGCAGCGGGGCGCGTTTTGGCAGACCGAGAAGTTCGGCGGTGCGTGGATCGGCAGCGGTGGCATCGACTTCTTCGTCGGAATAGCTGAGTTCAACGTGATAATCGCGCTGCAAGGTGGAGAATAAAGATTCTTTCTGCAACGGGGCGGATTGCAACCCGGAAAACTGTTCAGCCGAAAGATAGCAAGTTTCCAACGCGAAAGGCTCGCCGCCAGCGGCATGGCGCAAGCGCTCCAACTTAAAGACGCGACTTCGGGGCGGAAGGGCTAAGCGGGCAGTAGCTTCCTCTTCATTGTCGATGATTTTTGTAAAGAGCACTTTTGAGATGGGTGTCAAACCGCGACTGCCCATTTGTTCGGTATAACTCATCAATTTATTGAAATGAATTTTTGGAGCCGCGACGAAGGTGCCGACTCCGCGGCGGCGTTCCACCAAACCTTCGCGCTCGAGAGAGGCGAGAGCGTGTCGAGCGGTCATCAGGCTGACCTCATGAACTCTGGCGAGTTCTCTTTCGGAGGGCACCACGTGTCCGGCGCGGAGCTGGCCAGCGTCAATGCCACTTCGAATCTCTTCCTGGATCCTTTTGTACGCAGGGATTCCATTGGTCTTCCTGGCTAGCATTCTCGATTTCCTCGACGTAACCCGGGCCGAAATACAAGCGTCAACAAATCCAAACGAGAGAGACGGCAGAAAAGTTCAACGGTTAGCTACTCTGACTCAATTGTACGAACTTGTTGTCTGCCAGGGAAATCTCCGCCAGCATGGATCAAAGCGCATGGAAGCGAAGAGCATCAAAAATCCCCACACCAATAGTGCTATATGGCAGTGATGCTATAGGGCACCGCAGTGACACCTTTATAAAACAATCCTTTTCTCTTATAAAGTAATATTTTTCTATTGACAAGAATAAACGACCGCTATATAGCTAGCGGCAACGGAGGGGTGCATTGCGTTTCTTAAATTCGGGACAAGAGTCTGCCGGCGAAGGCGGCAGACTGCGGGGGGGAGATTTTATGAAGAGACTGCGAGTGATTTGGTGGGTAATCGGAAGCGTAGCGCTGTTTGTGATGATTGGTGGGGCGCGCAGTGCCTTTGCGCAAGACGTGACCGCGACGATTACCGGAACAGTTACCGATGCAAGCGGCGGGGCACTAGCGGGCGCGACGGTTACGGCGAAGTCGGTAGAACGCGGAGAAACCTTTACAGCCACGACAAACGACTTGGGACTCTATCGCCTGTCACAGCTGCCGGTGGGCCATTACGAATTGCGCGTTGAGAAGCAGGGATTCCAAAGCTCGGTGTATCCAGCGTTTGAATTGACGCTGAACCAGGTTGGGCGTATTGACCCGCAACTGAGATTGGGCCAGGTCAGCCAGACGGTGGAAGTGAGCGGCGCGGCGCCGATT
>DATBBY010000073.1:0-17954 GCA_036270765.1 Candidatus Acidiferrum sp. | reverse complement strand
CCTCATTCCAGAGGATATATCTTGACTCTTGCGACACATATGCGTACAGTGATTACAGTACCTCGGAGGGGGCAACCGCATCCATGGAATACAAAATCGGCGACAAGGTCGTTTACCCAAACCACGGCGTTGGAATAGTCGAGCAAATCAGTTACGGCGTATTAAATGGCAGGACTGAGCGGTACTTCATGATTCGAATCGTCTCCAGCGGTTTACGCGTTATGGTTCCACAATCGAACGCGATGACCGTAGGCCTTAGATCTGTAATTCGTTCCACGGACTCGATGAAAGTATTGGGTTTCCTGGAAAAAGGTAAGCTGAATTCCCACCACGACTGGAAACATCGCTTTAAGGAAAATTCCGAGCGAATGCGCACCGGCGCGTTGCTGGAAGTAGCCGTAGTACTCAAGAGCCTGGTATCGCTGAGCTGCAGCAAACCTCTCTCCTTCCGCGAAAAGAAAATGTTAGAACGCGCTAAGTACCTGCTGGTCAGCGAAATGGCCACGGCGCGCAACACTTCAGCCGAAAATGCGGAGGCCACCGTTGTCAAATCGCTGGCCAAGGCCAAATTGCAATTCCCGGTGCTGACCGAAAAATTCGAGTAGATTTGTTTTTGTTTTCTTCCGCGGGCAGCGTATTTGCTGCCCGCTTTTTGTTTTTGGTGTGATTTTTACCGCGGACGGGCCCGGTCCCGTCACTTTTTTGACGCGGAATTACATTTTTCCCATTTGGCGAGCGTTTCCGAAACGCTGAACTATTTTCTTTGTCGTGGAATGTGGAATGTCGGCGGTCTGAGATTTTTCCCCAGCCTCCGCCGCCTGGCGTTTCGATCCGAAGAACGTCGCCAGCGTTGGCGTGGAATGCGCACTTCCCAGGGAGTGCCGTTATCTTCCCCTTGCGTAGCAGTTCATTTTTGCCGGGCTTCCCTGCCGACCCGCCGCTCAGACCATAGGGGCGGCGTTCGCGGCGATCGCTTAAGATTGCCACCTGGGTGTCGGCGAGCAGCTCGATCTCACGAATGACGCCATCGCCGCCGCGGAATTGTCCCATGCCGCCAGAGTTCTGCCTGATGGAGTAGCTGCGCACACGCGCCGGATAAGTTTGTTCAAAGACTTCAATGGGCGTGTTCCAGGAATTGGTCATGTGGGTGTGAATGGCGGAAATGCCATCGAGGCGGGGGCGCGCACCCATGCCGCCTGCGATGGTTTCGTAGTAGGCGAATGGGGCGTTGCTATTTCCCGGGTGGCGGCCGCCAAGAGTGAAATTGTTCATGGTGCCCTGGCTGGCAGCGGGAATCCGCGAAGGGGTGGCCTTCGCCAGCGCGCGGAATAACGTGTCTACCATGCGCTGTGATGTTTCAACGTTTCCTCCTGCGACGGCCGCGGGGGGATTGGCGTTGACCACGGTGCCAGCAGGGGCGATCGCGCTTATGGGGCGAATAAGGCCCGACGTGGCCGGGACGTCTTCGGCGAGGAGACAACGGAACACATAGTAGACGGCGGAAACGGCAATGGCTTCAACAGCGTTGACGTTTCCGGCGCATTGTGGTGCGGAGCCAGTGAAATCCACTTCTACGCGACTGCGATTTATTTTTATGCGAACTTTAATTTTGAGCGGAACGGCAGTGACACCGTCGCCGTCAAGAAAATCTTCCGCCGTATATGTGCCGGGTTTGAGGGCACGAAGGACGGAGCGCATCATTTTTTCAGAATATTCCAGCAGGAAATTGCCGTAAACGTGCAATTCCCTTTCGCCGTATTTTTTGGAAACTTCGAGCAGACGTCGGTGGCCCGTTCTGCATGCGGCGATCTGAGCAGCCAAATCGCCTTCACGCTCGGCGGGAGTACGTACGTTGGCCAAAATGATGGACATCGCATCGCGATTCAGTTCTCCGCGACGAAACAGGTGCACAGGGGGAATTCGCAGACCTTCCTCGAATATTTCGCGCGCCGGGCCCATGGAGCCAGCCAGCGCTCCGCCAATATCGGCGTGATGCGCGCGATTGGCGACGTAAAACGAGGGGTGTTTTTTATTTTGCAAATGGACGGGCATCACCATGGTTATGTCCGGGAGGTGCGTGCCGCCCGCAAAGGGATCGTTCAGCACCGCGATATCGCCGGGCTCCAATGCCAAGGCAGAGCGGGCAGCCGAAACGGATGCGGGCATGGAGCCCAGATGCACGGGCATGTGGTCGCCCATGGCTAGGACTTCGCCATTGGCATCGTAAACGGCGCAGGAATAATCGCGGCGCTCTTTTATATTCGGCGAAAAGGCGGAGCGTCGAAGGACCGCACCCATTTCTTCGGCGATGGAATGGAATATATTTTTAAATATTTCCAGTCTGGTCGGGTTAGGTTTGCGGATCGTTTTGCGCATAAACTTTTTTGGGCACGCTCCAGCTATTTTGGCGTCAGCAAAAGTTGGCCGTAGTTGTCCACACGCGCTTTCCAGTCCGGAGGGATCAGCGTGGTGGCGCTGTATTCGGCAACAATCGCTGGGCCGCAGAAAATATCGCCGGCGCGTAGGTTGTCACGCCGGTACAGTGTGGTTTTTCGTGTGCGGCCGTAAAACATGAGCCCCATGATTTGGCCTGGTAACAACAGTCGAGTGCGCGAACGCGAAGCGATCTTCTGGCTTGGGGGTTTGTCGGTGATTCCGGTTGCGCGGCAGCGGACATTTACAATTTCTACTGGCTTATTTTCGTGATGGTAGCCGTAACGCATTTCATGCGCGCGATGGAATGTGAAAATGACGTCCCGACCAATTGAGCTGAGTGGGCCAACTGGAATGTTCAGTTCGTAAGCTTGGCCGAGATAGCGCATATCAAGAGAGTGTTGGAAGTGCATTTTGTCGGGAAGAAATCCTTCTGCAGCAAGAACCCGCCGGGCGTGTTGTTCAAGCCGCTTCAAAAGGGTTTGCACTCGCGGCGATTTTTCACGTAGTTTGTCTGCAGGTAGCAAAACGGTTTGGGACAATTCTTTCACTACGTTGGCCTGCAGAATTCCCAAAGCTGACAAGCCGCCCGGAAATACAGGAATCAACACAGCACGGATTTCAAGCGCGGCGGCGATTTCGCAAGCGTGCAGGCCGCCGGCTCCCCCAAAGGCGATTAACGTGTAGTCGCGCGGGTCGTGGCCGCGCTCAACGGAAATGACCCGAATGGCCTTTTCCATGACGGCGTTCGCTACAGCGATGATGCCTTGGGCGAAAGCTTCCACGGAACGAAACCGTGCACCGGACCGTTGAACTAATTTTTGCATTTGCGAGCGCGCCCGTTGGATATCGAGTGAAAAAGATCCGCCGAGAAGTCCCGCGTTCTCAAGATGACCGAGCACGGCATGAGCATCGGTGACGGTGGGATTCAATCCGCGGCCGTAACATATCGGTCCGGGGACGGCGCCGGCGCTTTCCGGGCCAACGCGCAGCGCGCCACCTTCGTCGAATCGCGCGATGGAACCGCCTCCAGCGCCAACGGTATGAATTTCAAGCATGGGCACGGCGACGGGCAGTCCCGCAACGATGGCTTCGCTAGTAGTACGCGATTCTCCGGTCAGCAAGGCGACATCCGTGGAGGTGCCGCCCATGTCAAAGCTGATGCATTTGTCGAGGCGCGCCAGTTTAGCGGCGTGGCTTGCGCCGATCACGCCACCGGCGGGGCCGGAGAGGAGGGTGCGCACGGGCTCTAGGGCTGCTTGTTCAGCGGAAATAATTCCGCCATTGGATTGCATGATGCGCACGCTAGCTTGGGAAGTTCGCGACTGATTTTTCCCAGTTTTTTTTTCAGCTTGGTGTGGCAGGAGCGCGGAGATGCGGACAATCGTGTCGCGAAGGTAGTGGCTCATTACTGGGACGAGGTAGGCATTTATGACCGTTGTGGAGGTGCGTTCGTATTCGCGAAATTCCGGAAGAATCTCGTGCGAGACAGAGACGGCGTAGCCTGCGGACCTTAGTGTGGACGCGATGCGCTGTTCGTGCAGTGGATTGCGAAACGAAAACAGTAAGCACAGCGCCACCGAGTCCGGTTTTATTTTCTTGATTTGGCGCAAGAGACGACGAATTTCAGAAGTAGTTAGGACCTGGACGACCGAACCGTCGGCAGCCAGTCGTTCCTTGGCACCGAAACGTCTTGAGGAGGGGGCCAGCGGTTCGGCTTTCTGCAGGAACAGATCGTATAGCTTCGCGCGAGCCTGCCTGCCAATTTCGAGAACGTCTTCAAAACCTGCAGTGGTTATCAGCGCTACGCGTCCACCGCGACGCTCAAGTAACGCATTGGTGCCTACCGTTGTACCGCATACAAGATCGTGAGTTTCGCCACGTGATGACGCGTGTGCGGAGGCCAGTTGGACAGCTTCGACGATGGCTTCCGCGGGAGCATTAGGGCGCGAGGCGACTTTTATGATTTGTAATTTGCCGTCGCGTACGAAGACGCAATCGGTGAAAGTGCCGCCGCTGTCGATGGCGATGCGCATGAGTGGGTGATTCTACATTACAGGAAAGGGTCTTCGTGGCGTTGTCTGGAAGGTCTGAACTACCGTTCCTAGCTTGTACAATTTTTCCTTATCGGACCCGTACTTATTGCACAGGCGTACACCCTGTGGTAGCGTCCCCGGCAGCAATATCAGCGACGCGAAGCGCTGCGCGTGGATTTTTAACTTCGCCCAAGGCCAAAAATTGGCGTCAGAATTGTTGCGCGTCAACGCGCATTCCCCGGAACCCAACCTGCTGCGTTACGCGGCAGATTTTCTAACGCGTGGTCGCGTGGTGGCGGTACCCACGGACACGGTTTACGGCCTGGCCGCCGACCCTTTTAATTTGTCCGCGGTAGAAGAAATTTACAAAGTGAAGGGCCGGCCGGAAACTCGCGCTCTGCCGATTTTAGTCAATTCGATCGACCAGGCCTTGCTGCTGGCGCGCGACGTGCCCGAGAATTTTCTGCGACTGGCGCATGAATTTTGGCCGGGAGCACTAACATTGGTGGTCGATGCCGGGCATCGTCTGCCGCTGAAAGTAACTGCCAATACCGGGCGCGTGGCTTTGCGTTTGCCACGAAGCGCGATAATCGCGGCGCTCATCGACGAGTTCGACGGGCCCATCACTGGGACGAGCGCAAACCTTTCGGGGCACCCTTCATGCGTCAGCGGAGCGCAAGTTCAGGAGCAGCTCGGAAACCGATTGCCTCTGATCCTGGATGTCGGCGATCTGGGGACTTCTCTCTCGTCCACTATTGTGGTGCTGCGGGGCGATGAGTGGAAAATCGTGCGGGAAGGCGTCATTCCCAGCGCCGACATAGAAAAGATTGTGTTTTGAGTACGTCCCGGCCCCGGAAAATAGTTATTTCGAACCCAGCGGCAACGTAACTGAACAAATTATAACTTGCGCAGCGATGGCGGTAAGAAACCAGCTAGCGAATACGCGCCTGGCCCAGTCAGCAATATTGCAAAAGCCACCAGAAGTTGCGTGAGCGCGTACTCTATCCCGCCGTGGCCGATATCGAAACCGTGCGGCAGGTGCACCAGAAAAATCGCGCCCAGCATCACGATGATGATGCACACGGCCCCCACGCGAATTAAAACTCCGGTCAACATGGCTAGGCCGCCGGCAAGCTGCGCCAGCCCCACGAGGTAAGCTGCGACGAGCGGCATATGCGTGAAAGCTGCAAATTTCTCAGGGCCGGGCCCGCCAAAGGCACCACAGGTGATAGCCGCACCGTGATACAAGAACGCTAGCGTACTGGCAATGCGAATCGCCAAGAGCGCGGCACTAACTTTCGGTGAATAAGGTGTGGTGCTTCCGAAGTTTCCGTCCATATCCAGCCTCCCTCTTTGATTCTTGGATGAGCGGCGCGCGCCAAATAGCTACAGTACTTTTGCTATATTCCTGTTGCGGCTGTTGAGATCACGGCGACCCTGAGCCGAAAGTTAAATGCTAGAGAACTGCAGGACCACGGAAACTGCAGGTCCTACCCTTAAAATCCAGGGCTTTGCACCCTACGCGTTTTTTTGAACTGGGATGCAGAGCGGGCTAACAGTTACGGCGGTTCGCGTATACTTTCGGCGATGGCTCAATTCCACGGCACTCCGAAAACACCTAGTGAACTGCCCAAAGTTCCGCACTGGCCTGCAATCATCGCGATCTTAGCGGACGCCTGTCTTTATCTGGCACTGCCGCCAGCCCTTTCTGTTGGACCGCCGTGGCTATTGTTGGCGGTGGTTGTCTTTCTACTGATCCCCATAGTGATCGCACACTGGCGCGGAAATATGGCGATCACCCGCGCGCTTACGCTGGTTGCCAACGGCGTTATTACGGCGGCGATGATCGCATCGCTAGCGTTCCTGATTGAAGGATTACCGAAACATCGTGAGGCTTCAGAAGCGCTTTTGCGCTCCGCGGTGGGGTTGTGGCTGACCAACATATTGGTGTTCGCGCTTTGGTATTGGCGTCTGGATGGGGGCGGTCCGCATGAGCGGGCGCGACCTAAAGGAATGCTGAACAGTGCGTTTTTGTTTCCTCAAATGCTGCAACAGGCAGAGGGCAGGAAAGCCCACATGGATTGGTCACCAGAATTTGTGGACTATCTTTTCCTGGCGTTCAATAGCAGCACTGCTTTCTCTCCCACTGACACTGCGGTGCTGACACGTGGCGCGAAACTGGGGATGATGGCGCAGTCGCTGATTTCGCTGACGATTATTGTTTTGATCGCGGCGCGCGCGGTCAATATTTTATAAGAGGCCTACCACGCAAGCTCTAAATCAGGATTAAGAGGTTAGTGCCCAGATCCACCTGTGACTTCCCGCACAATCGAACCGACGAAGGATTTGGCGTCGCCAAACAACATCAGTGTTTTGTCTGAATAATAAAGCGGATTGTCGATGCCAGCGAAGCCCGCGCTCATGCCGCGTTTGATGACCATAACGGTGCGAGCTTTGTCTACGTCCAGGATGGGCATGCCGTAAATCGGACTGCTGGCATCGGTGCGAGCGGCCGGATTGGTTACGTCATTCGCTCCAATCACAAGGGCGACATCGGTTTGCGCAAAGTCGCCATTGGCGTCGTCCATCTCCATCAATTTGTCGTAGGGGATATCCGCCTCGGCGAGCAGCACGTTCATGTGGCCAGGCATGCGTCCGGCGACGGGGTGAATTCCGAAGCGCACGTCGACGCCCCGTTTTGTGAGCGCATCGTAAAGTTCGCGAACTTTGTGTTGCGCCTGCGAAACGGCCATGCCATAGCCGGGCACGATGACAACTTTGTTGGCGGCTCCCAGGATTGCGGCGGCTTCTTCCGCGCTGGCGCTGCGCACTGCACGGGTTTCGGCCCCTGCGGCAGCGCTGGCCTGTTCTTGACCGAAAGCTCCGAACAGAACGTTTGAGAAGGAACGGTTCATGGCCTTGGACATATTTACAGAGAGGATGAAGCCGGAGGCGCCGTCGAGTGCGCCAGCAATGATCAGCAGCTTGTTATCGAGGACGAAGCCCATCGCGGCAGCTGACAATCCCGCGTAGGAATTCAAAAGCGAGATGACCGTGGGCATGTCCGCGCCGCCGATGGGGATGATCATGAGCACGCCGAAGATCAGCGGCAGAATTACGATCAGCGGGTAGAGATAAACGCGCTCCGGATGCAAGACCAGGATTATGGCGACAATTACGGCGACGGCCAGGACTCCGAGGTTGACGAAGTTCTGGCCTTTATAGGTGATGGGGCGCTGCGGCAGGATTTCCTGCAACTTTCCGGCAGCCATCAAACTTCCGGTGAAGGTGAGCGAGCCGAGGATTACTTCCATGCCGAGAACGGCCATCATGAAAGGCGGGACTGATGGCGCGCGAAGATAAAATTCGGCCGTGCCGACAAGAGTGACGCACAAGGCGCCGAATGCGTGGCTCAGCGCGGTTCGCTGCGGGACGGCGGTCATGGCTACTTTGCCGAGCGGAACCCCGATGATGGTGCCGAGCACCAAGGCAGCGGCTAACCATTTGTAATCGACGATGCCGCGATGCAGCAGCGTTCCGGCGACGGCCAGCAGCATGCCCAGTTCGCCGGCCCACACGCCGCGGCGAGCAGTGGCGGGCGAACTCATCCACTTCAACGACAAAATAAAAAGCGCGGTGGCGATGAGGTAGGTAACTTCGATGAGTTGTGTGGAGGCAAACTCGGACATCATGATTTCTTTGGCCCGCTTACTTTAAACATCTTGAGCATGCGGTCGGTGATAAGGAAACCGCCGACGATGTTGCTGGTGGCCGCAACGATGGCGATGGTTCCGAGGATGGCGGAGAAATTGGTTTTATGTTCGCCGGCCAAAATAATTGCGCCGACGACTGCGATGGCATCCAGCGCGTTGGTCAGGGACATCAGCGGAGTGTGCAGGAGAGGCGAGACGCGGCGTATGACTTCAAAGCCGATGAAGCCGGCGAGCATGAACACGTAAAGACTGGTGAGCAGATCAAGTTTCATGATTCATGTCCTTCCGAGCCGGCGGCTACTGGAGCGGCCAAAGGTGGAAAAGAATAAAGTTCGCGCAGTTTTTTGTTCACGATTTCTCCGCCGTCGGTCAGTAAGGTCTCGCGAATAATTTCATCCTGGGTGTCCAACCTGAGTTTTCCGTCTTTAATTATGTGCAGAAGGAAGGTGGTTAAATTCTTGGCGTACATCTGACTGGCGTGATATGGAACGGTGCCGGCGAGATTGAGCAAGCCGACTATAGTGACGCCGTGTTCAACGGCAATTTCTCCGAGATGGGTTAGTTCGCAATTTCCGCCGCGCTCAGCCGCCAGATCGACAATTACCGAGCCGGGCGCCATTTTCTGCACCATCTCAGCGGTAACGAGGATTGGCGCTTTTTGTCCTGGGATCACCGCGGTGGTTATGACCACATCGCTTTCCGAGACTACCTGGCCGAGCAATTCGCGCTGCTTTTTGTAAAATTCTTCATCCTGGGCTCGTGCGTAGCCGCTGGCGTCCTGAGCGTCTTTGGCCTCGATCGGTAACTCCACGAAGCGCCCGCCTAAACTCATAACCTGTTCTTTGGCGACGGGGCGCATGTCATATGCCGAAGTTACCGCACCCAGCCTGCGGGAAGTGGCGATGGCCTGCAGCCCGGCAACGCCTGCGCCGATCACAAAAACACGGGCCGGGGTGACTGTGCCGCCGGCGGTAGAGAGCATGGGAAAAATTCGCGGCAAAGTATCAGCGGCGAGGAGGACGGCTTTGTAGCCACTGATGGTGGCCATGGACGAAAGCACGTCCATGCTTTGGGCGCGAGTGATGCGCGGCATTAATTCCACCGCGAAGGCCCTGACGCCGCGCGCGGCAATTTCCTGCACGCTGGCAGTGGAGCCGAGCGGGCGCAAAAATCCAATTAAGGCCTGATCGCGGCGCAGTAGCGGGACGTCGGCTTGTCCGGTTTTGTCGTTCGCGCCATAGCACAACACCTGCACAATAATGTCGGCGGTGCGAAATACTTCCGCGCGATCGGCGCCTACGCGCGCGCCTTTGGCAACGTAGTCTGCGTCAGGATAACCGGCACTCGCACCGGCGCCCGCCTCGATGACCACTTCCATGCCCGCTTTTGTGAGGAGTGGAAGGACGGCGGGGACCAGAGCCACGCGTCTTTCCCCGGGATAAATTTCTCGGGGCACGCCTACAATCATGAACCGACCTCCTGTGTTGGATGTTTCGTCTGCGAAGTGGGCATGGTGAGGGCTAGGAGAGATATTTTAGCGTGGTCTCGATTAATTCGCTGGTTCCTTTGTAGGGATCGCCGGGGCTGTCAAATTCCATGGAGCAGTAACCTTTATAATGCGCGCTGCGTAGAATGCCAAATGTTCTGGGCATGTCCACGCGAAATTCCTTGCCCTGCTCATTGGTTTCGAGAGCTTTGACGTGAGTGATGTTATAGGCATGCGCGAACATGGCCTGCACTCCTTGGTACGCATGAGCCTCCTGGCCGGTTACTAGTGAATTCGCGAAATCGGGGAGCGCGTGCAGCCAGGGGCTGTTCACTTTTTCGATTACTTCCACGATGAAAAAAGGATCTTCGCTGAGAGGATTGTCATTCTCTAGATTTACGACAATATTTTTTGTGGCTGCGTACTCTGTCACCTGAGACAAACTATCGGCGGCGCGTTGAGCATTGGGTTCTGAATCGCCAGCCTTGGGCATGTTACTACGAATACTAGGCGATCCCACGGTAGAGGCGGCGTCTATCCACTGCTTGCTGAAGGCCACATATTTTTCGCGCTCGGCTTTGTTTGCGGCGTAGGGGCTATGCTCTCCATCGACTGCGATATTGACGATCATGCCCCCGGCTTTTTCAACGCCGGCTCTAATTTCCTCCAGATATTTTGGGTTTAGCGAGCGGAAGTGTTCGCTCCAAGGCTCTATTTTCCTGACATTAAATTTCTCAGCTACATGCGCTGAAAAATCTTTGAGTTCAAGTTTGGGGCTGCCGAGGGCATCTTTTCGCCCTGCCGGGTAGTTCCTGAATGGGTACGAAGCGATGGCAATGCGCTCCCGCGGTTGCTCCGGAAGGCGCATGCTGGGTTGTGCGGTGTCGACTGATGCGGCGACCATGCTGGGAAGCAGGGCCGCGCCAGCGACGGTCGAAACCGCTTCGACCAGAAAACGTCTTCGAGTTTTATCGCGCAAAGTCGCGCCAGTCTATCAGACTCATATTGCTATCGCTACGCAGTCAACCTTCTTGGCACTATGTTATCGGTCATGAAGCAAAAACGGGGGACGGAAAAATCGTGGAGATCGCACAAGACTTCGCATCGAAGAAGCACATACGGCAAGCTGCGTCATTTTCGTTGGATAGATTTCTGGCGGGCGCCGGCCGCATCAGCGTACTTCTTGCACTCATGTCGGCGGCGGCGGCTCTGGTTGGCGCGCGCGCAAATTCACGAGAAGGCGGCAGCGGTCCGGGGGTGCAGACTCAAATGAAGAATGTCAGGTATCACTTTTCGGAATCAGCAACGGCAAATATCAAGACTCTGAGCGGAGAGCTGCTGCCGACCGAAGGCACAGAGTTTCCCATTTTCGATAATAGAGATTCATTCCGGCTGCGCATCGGATATGCGGAAATCGACATCGCGGCCGGAGACCTCGCAAGCGTATTCAACTCGTATGTATTCGCGCGCGCTAGCAGCCCGCTCAAGGGCGTTTCGATGAGCATCGAGAATGGGCATTTGAAAATAAAGGGCAATCTGCATGATGCGGGCACCATTCCGTTTGAAACGGAAAGCACGCTGAGCCCGACTGATGATGGGAAGATTTTGTTGCGCACTGGAAAAGTGAAGGCGCTGCATGTTCCGGTGAAAGGCATTATGAATTTATTTGGAGTGGAGATTGCAGACTTAATCAAAAACGGAAAACTTCCGGGGGTCGAAGCTCGCGTTGACGATTTAGTGCTCGATCCTTCGCTGGTTTTTCCCGCTCCACACATGGAGGGACGGGTCACGGAGACACGTATCGAAGGCAATGCCATCGTGCTGACCTTGGGGGACAAGAATCACGCGGCGAAAGCGCGGCAGGCGGGCAACTACATCTCGTTCCGAGGAAACCGGCTGCGCTTCGGGAAACTAACGATGACGGATGTGGATATGACTCTGATCGATATGGACCCTGCGGACCCTTTCGATTTCTTTTTGGATCGCTACAAAGATCAGATTGCAGCGGGTTATTCGAAGATTACCTCGAACTCCGCACTACGAATTTTTGTGAAAGACTTTAGTAAATTGGGAAATTCGAAAACCTCCGCGAAAGGCGCGGATTAAATTATTGCAGCGCTACCTGTGTAAATCCCAGCCCGGTCAGCATTCCTGTAACGGTATTGCGCGCATTCTGGTCCGCGGACTTCAAGATGCCATCCACCAACGCGGCCTGCTGCAACTGGCGTTCGGCTTCTTCACGCACTTCGCTTTCCAGATTGGGATCGGGAGATGAAAACAACCCGGTGTCGCGAGAATAAACGCGGCTCTTGGCATTGTCGATACGCGTACTGAAGACTTCGGCAGGCGGCAAACGTAAGGAAATGTTGTGGCCCTGCACGCTGACGTCGCTGCTTTTGATGTTGGCGAGGTTCACGCCAGCTACCACTTCGCCGTGCACCACGAGCAAAATGCGATCGCCAGCCAAAAACTTTGGCAAATACGGATTGTCACGCGCTCCGCCGATGATTTTGTCCATCGTATAGCTGATCGATTCCAGTTTCTGTAATTGCTGAATCTGGCGCACTACAGTGGGCTGGTCCACATTTATGCGCGTACCGCCGTTGCGCATAAATCCCATCAAATGCAGAAGGCCTACGCCGGTCGATAACCACACTGCGGCTCCGACAAAGGCAACAGTCAAGAGACTGCCGGCAACTATCCCTTTCACTACCGAAAAGGTCTTATTGGCGGGACGAGTAGCTGGAGTGGATTGTTCTATCGTGGCCATAAAAGTGAACCAAACCAAGTGTACCGCGAATCAAAATGTGGTGATGCGATAGTCCGTTGGAACTTTCCACATCTGCGATGCGCGAAAGAGCCGTATGCTTAGAGGTGAGGTGTAGGGCGTAAAAATTGGTTAGTTTTCCATTCGCCACGTTGAGTAAATTGGGTGGGCAATGAATAAAAGTGCCGCGACTGATGCCATTCGCCAGCAGTTAAAAGAAGTAGCGATAGAAGTAAAGGAAATGGGCGGATGGTCCGGATTTAAAAGTGGCGAATGGCTATTCCAGTTGATGGAAAAAACATTTCGCCACTATTCGCAGAGTGCCACCAAGGAATCGTTCTCTCTTGAATTTCCGGGGCGCACACGCGCCGAGATTTCGGAGAAGCTGATTACTTCAGCGAGCAATAAAGCGGCGCTGGCGGGGGCAATCACGGGCGCTGCGGTGTCAGCCGATGAGCTGGTGGGACTTTTCACGGCCGGTGAGGGCGTGGTCGGTTTGCCGGTTAACGTAGCGGTTGCGGCTACGGCGATTTGCTCGGAAGTGTTTTTTACCGCGCGCATTCAGTTGCAATTGGTGGCGCGACTAGCAGCTTTGTATGGCGTGACACTCGATCCAGAAAAAAATCCCGATGACCTGTTGGCCATCATGGATTTCGCGTTTGGCGGGGCGGCAGCCGAAGAGTTGAGCAAAGAGGCGGCTAAGTCCGGGGCGAAAATATCGGCGGCGGTGGTCGGACGGTATTACGCAAAACGGGAGTCGTTCGAGGTGCTGAAACGTTTCGCGAAAAAACTGGGTTACAAGCTTTTGCGCCGGTCGGTTGTGAATGGAATAGTGCCGGGCGTTTCCATGTTGATGGGCGCAGTGTGGAACAAGCGCACCACCAAAACCATTGGCAAAAACGCGGTTAAGTTTTTCTCTACCCGGCCTCCGGTACTGAACGTCTCAGCCGCCCAAGTAGTGCGCCGCTAGTCTTCGGCATCGCGAACGCCGATCTTACGATTGGCGCTTATGAAGTTGCCGACAAGTGAATCCTGCCCTAAGATATTGACGTGCCGGAGTGGCGGAATGGCAGACGCAGAGGACTCAAAATCCTCCGGGCTCACGCCCGTGTAGGTTCGACTCCTATCTCCGGCACCAATTATTTTACCGCTTTTCACCAGCTTCTCCCCCGCAGCGAACGCTAAAAACAGCTAAACACATTGCATTGAATCGGTTTAATATAGCCGCTCAATCGTCATCGTTTCACGCCACATGAGCGCTCAAAAAGAGTCGGGGGGATTAGGATGGCTAGGTTCAGTAAACCATTTTTGCTCGCGTTGACAGCCGTCACTTTGGCCGTCCCCGGCCATTCGGCAGCCCAGGCGAAAACCACTACGCCGAAGGCCGGCTCCCGCGACGTGCAAGCGAAACACGCAGCCATGCAGAAAAGTGAGTCCCAGGGCGAGGCTGGCAAAACATTTCTGCACAAAGACTGGCAAGTGCAGTCGTCGTGCGATGACAAAGCGGGAGGCGACAAGATTTCCGCGGTTGGTTACGACGCAGAACGTTGGCACCGCACGGACATCCCTGCGACGGTAGTGGGTGTTCTGGTGACCGATAAAACCTATCCGGATCCGAACTATGGAACGAATCTGAAGAACTTTCCCGGGATATATATCGCGGAGAATAAGGTTTTCGCCAATGTGGATATGCCGACGGGCAGCCCGTTTGCTTGTTCGTGGTGGTTTCGGACGGAATTTACAGCGCTAGCGGATGGGGCCGGCAAGAACGACTGGCTGCACGTTAACGGCATCAACTATCGGGCGAACATCTGGCTGAATGGACAGAAGCTGGCGAACGCCAAGGACGTGGCTGGAACCTACCGCACGTTCGAATTCAACGTTACGAAATTCTTGAAACGCGGCGAGCGCAATGCTCTGGCAGTCGAAGTTTTCGCGCCGGGCAAGGATGATCTGGGAATTACTTGGGTGGATTGGAATCCCACGCCACCCGATAAGGATATGGGCATCTGGAAGGAAGTGTTTCTGACGCAGAGCTCGGCGGTATCGGTGCGCAATCCTTTCGTTTCGTCGAAATTGGGTGCGAATAATACGGCGGCGGCCCTCACGGTCTACGCCGATCTACAGAACAGCTCGGATCATGCGGTCCGCGGGGTGCTGCGCGCGAAAGTCGACAAGATTAAAGTCAGCCAGCCGGTGCAATTGGCCGCCGGTGAAACAAAGACCGTTCGATTCTCGCCAAAACAATTTGTAGCATTGAGACTAACGCACCCGCAACTGTGGTGGCCGTACACCATGGGGGAACCGTTTTTATATTCGGCGAAAATTTCTTTCGAGGTCGCGGGACATGTCAGCGACTCGGCAACAACAAATTTCGGGATTCGTGAAGTCACTTCGGAGCTAACCGACCAGGGTTTTCGTTTATTCAAGATAAATGGACGCAAAGTTTTGATTCGCGGAGCGGCATGGGCGCCTGATTTATTGTTTCGGTGGGTGCCCGGCAAGCTCGATGCGGATTTGTCGTATGTTCGGGATATGGGTCTGAATACGATTCGCCTAGAAGGTCGCCTGGATCGCGAGGAATTTTACGAAAAGACGGATCGCTTGGGGATTCTGGTGATGCCGGGATGGACATGTTGCGACGCGTGGGAACGCTGGAAAGATTGGCACGCGGATCAGCGTGATATCGCGGCAGCGTCGTTGAAGAGCCAAATACACATTCTGCGGCAGCATCCCAGCGTTTTCGTGTGGCTGAATGGCAGTGACGGGCCGCCACCGGCGGACGTGGAGAGCATGTATCTGGGGATTCTCAAAGATTTGGAATGGCCGAATCCGACGCTGTCTTCCGCTAGCGAAACGGCCACCACAGTTACGGGTGGATCCGGCGTAAAAATGACTGGGCCTTACGAATATGTTCCGCCGGTGTACTGGCTGACGGATAAGGATGCTGGAGGGGCTCACGGATACAACACCGAAACAAGCCCAGGACCTGCGATTCCGCCGCGAGAATCGCTGGAGCGATTCATTCCTAAAGATCATTTGTGGCCCATCGACGAGGTGTGGAACTTTCACGCCGGCAAGGAGCGATTCACGACCATAAATGTTTTCGCGGATGGACTGAACCGGCGCTACGGTCAAACTACTTCGCTGGATGACTTCGAACGAAAGGCCCAGGCAGTTACCTACGACGGGCAGCGCGCAATGTTCGAGGCGTACGCCAGAAATAAGTACAGCTCCACGGGAGTGATTCAGTGGATGCTGGATAACGCGTGGCCATCGTTGATCTGGCATTTGTACGACTACTACATGGTGCCGGCGGGCGGGTACTACGGGACGAAGAAAGCCTGCGAGCCAGTGCATGTGCAATATTCTTACGATAATAATTCCGTAGCGGTGATCAACAGCACCTATGAGCCGCTGAAAGCCGCGAAGGTCACGGCGAAAATGTACAACCTGGATGCTTCCGATAAAGGCACGAAAGAGGCGACTTTTGATCTGGAACCGGATAGTTCGACTACCGCGTTCGAACTGCCGAAAGTTGAGGGACTAAGCAAAACCTATTTCCTGCGGCTGCAGTTACAGGACCGCGCGGGGAAATTGGTCAGCGACAATTTTTACTGGCTTTCGACCAAGGCAGATGTGCTGGACTGGAACAATAAACAAGATACGGTGTACACGCCGCAAGCGGAATTCGCGGATCTGACCGGCTTGGCGACACTGCCAGAAGTGAAGCTCGATGTGACTTCGTCTTCAAAAACAGACGCGACGAAAAATACGACGCGAGTAACCGTAAAAAATTTGGATAACAGCGTTGCGTTCATGGTGCACCTGCGAGCTACTCGCAACAAAGGCGGGACAGATATAACTCCCATCCTGTGGGAAGACAATTATTTCTCGCTGCTTCCTGGGGAACAGCGCGAAGTTACGGCGACTTATTCCTCTGCGGCGCTGGGCGGCGATTCGGCGGTGCTCGAAATAGAAGGCTTCAACGTCACCAAACAGACGCTGGAAGCCGACACGGCCACCGGCGGCAACCACTAATTGCGGCGCAACTTTCTTAACGCAACTTCCGTACTGATTCCGGGTTAATGACTTGATGTGCCTTGGTGGCAGTTCGCAAAAGAACACTCAGCCCGCCTTCGTTTTGCAAACATCGCATAGAATAGATAAACGGGGGAGGGCTCCAATTTCGGCGATTTATAGCTGCCGGTGTGGCCACCAGGCTTGAGAGGAAAATCCGCGATGAATACATTCAAGCATCTAGTGGGCGTAGCCGCTTTGGCATTGATCTTTTGTGCCGGCGCGTCTGCGGATACGCTGGAGCTAAAAGATGGACGAGTGGTCCAGGGTAGATATCTGGGTGGGACGCGCGTAATCGTGCGATTTGAAGTTGAAGGTGACGTGCAAACTTTCCGCGTTTCGGAAGTGTCTGCGGTGAGACTGGACAGGCGTTCTGGGCGCGACCGGGATGACAATCTTCCTCCGAACGGCCCTTATGAGGGGGCGCCCCCACCAGATCAGGGTCAGCCGAACGATCAGGGCGGGCCGCCACCGAACGCGGATAACGGGCGGAACGATGGGCCTCCACCGCAGGATCAAGGCCGGCCCAGTGATTACCCGCCGCCACAGGCACCACCGGATCAAGGTCGTCCCAATGATTACCCGCCGCCGCCGGATCGGGACCGGGATCATGATCGAGATCGAGATTACGACCGCGACCGGGATGGCGAATCACATCACTACGTGTACGCGGCACCAGGAACTCCTGTAACGTTGCCGGCCGGTGAGCCGATTCTGGTGCGCATGATTGATCCGGTGGACTCGAAGCGCAACGTGGTGGGAGACGTGTTTAAAGCCAATTTGGAAACGGACCTGGCGGTTAACAATGTTCTAGTGGCGCGGCGTGGCAGTGACGCTTACGTGCGGTTGGCCTATGCCAAAGAAGCGCGCGGCTTGTCTGGCAGCTCGGAACTCCAATTGGAACTTACGCGCATCATCATCGATGGCCGGGAGTTTCCGGTGGTGAGCGGCGACTACACCATGAAGGGTAAGGGGCGCGGCGGCGACACTGCCAAGAAAGTGGGCGGTGGGGCGATCGTGGGCGCGATCATCGGCGGAGTTGCCGGCGGTGGCACGGGCGCGGCGATCGGCGCAGGAGTGGGAGGCGCGGCGGGCGCGGGAGCGGAAATACTGACACGCGGGCATGCGGTGCGCGTACCCAGCGAAACGTTGCTGGAGTTCCGGCTGGATCAACCGGTCACCGTTACTCCGACGCAACGCTGAGGCATACGCGGCTCTGACGGGAATTTAACTAGAAAAGAGGGCGCTCTTTGGGCGCCCTCTTTTTGTTTTTTGGCAATTAATTGGCGATCCATTTTTCATTGCACGCTTCCCTGTCGGATACGTTTATTGAGTTCTGAACGCGACTTTGACGGGTACGCCGATTTCTAGCCGGGATTGCATGACGGCTGCGTAGGCTATCACACACTGTTATCTAATTAGACTCACGGCGGCGAAAT
>DATBBY010000072.1:0-49115 GCA_036270765.1 Candidatus Acidiferrum sp. | reverse complement strand
AAATGCAAAAAGGGGAGCCGATGGCTCCCCTTTTTGTTTTGCTGTGTCGTCTCAAAAAGTTCGCCGTAAAGCGTAGCTGTTTCGGGCGACGCGCACCGCAAAAGCGGTGTGATCAGCTTTTGTTTCGCTCGAAGTCCGGTGGAGTCATGTTCCCCTCCGGAGCATTTAGAGCTCACGGTGAGTTTGTACTCCTGAAGAAAAAACAGTGCAAGCGAAGAGAGGGCAAAACTCACAGCTTTGTATCAGAATTTTATTGGCTTTGCGATTTTTATTTAATAAATAAATTCTCGCGCAGCTGGTCACGGCCTACGAAGGATTTGGTGGTGCGGAATTGACTGAAGAGGTCTTGAATTTCGCGGTTTTGGTACACCTTGTAAAACGGTGTGAGGCTCCTGGCCGGAACGACCTGTAGAGTGTTTGAATCCGCCACACGATAACGCTGAAATGCTTCTGCCTTTTTGCTGTGGAACATGGCCAGAACGATGCCGGCAGGCCGCAACAACTCCGTGATACAGGCGACGGTTTGCCTGGTCATGGCGGGGTCCAGGTAATCCAAGGCATCCCAAAGCAGCACAGCATCGAAGGAAGCCGGCTTATATTGCAGATTGGACTTCAGGAAACGAGATGCGCGGCCTTCGGATGTCGTGTCGAGCGTTTCACGCAGGGCTGAATTCTCGCGCAACGCGGCCTCATCTTCATCGAGGAAGTTTTTCCATCCGCGTAAAATGTCTTCGGTCGAGACGCGGAAGTTGCGCTCGATAAAGAAATTCAGGGTGGTCTGCCAGGCGGCTCCCAGATCGAGCAGAGTACCGCGGCCGAGGCCGTCGAGATTCCAGAGAAATTCCTTCAGACCATTGGATACGCGAGTCGCAGCTTGTTCGGGGGCGCGGGACGAGCCGGGAGACCCTGCACTTGTACTCGGAGGAGCGGTAGAGAGCGGTTTTGAGCCGGCAGTCGAAGGCCCACTGGGTCGCGAGTTTCCAGATGCGTTACCTTGCGGTCCGATGCCGAATTTATTCAGCAGGGTCATGAGTTAATCTGCGGATGAACTCGAAGTGGCCGGCAAAGCCTCGGCGGATTTGCTGCTGCCGGTAGAGCCAGAACTCTTTGTTTCCGTCTTGGGAGCCAGCCTGCCTGCTTCGACCTTGCCCCGGAGAAGCGCACCTTCTTCAATAGCCAGGCGCTCGGTCTGAACCTCGCCGGTCACATGGCAAGTACTCATGAGCTGAACCTTATCCCGTCCGGTGACTCTGCCTTCGATGCGCCCGTGTACGATGACTTCTCGCGCGTTAACATCCGCTTTGACGGTGCCGTTCGGCCCGATGGTCAAACTGCCGTTGGTCAGGTTGAGCTTCCCGTCGACCACACCGTCCATATAAAGGTCTTCGCTGCCGGTGACTTCGCCCTTGATCCGAATTCCCTGCCCTATGCTGGCATTTCCACGAGGCGCCGAGGGTGTTGGGCGCGACGGCAGCGGAGTAGCCTGAGGTGCAAAAGCCGGAGTGGTTGGAGCGCCAAATCCCGGTTGGTTTACTTGCGTGCTAGGAGTGCCAGGCCTCTCAGGAATTCCTTGAGGCTTGCGTTCTTCGTTTTTCCACATGGGGACAACACCTCACCATCGAATTTGGGGTTCGAAGTCGCTTCGCAGGGCCGGGCAGGGCCGCGACTCAGAAGAGTGTAGATAGTATACGACTGGGGTGGAGTAAACAACAATGACAGGCGAATTAGATTGTTTCTACTGAAGCACTAGGCGTGGACTGCTGCGGGCGACGAATAGCTCAACCGAGACTGCGCGGTATGGCCGGGATCTCTGCGCAATTCCCAGGTCGCGACCACCATGGCGACCAGTTCCCCCATGAACAATTTCAATGACTTGCGGCTTTCCCACCAATGTTCGGGGTCAAATCCTCCATCGCGGGCGCTGGCCACGCGGACGGCGAGAGAGTCCGGAAAGACGCGTTCAAAGATGTAGCGAGCGCGGCGGGTATGGTAGTTGGAGGTCACCACAATAACGCTGTGCCAGTTCTTCTCGGCGACAAGGGCTCGGAGGGCTTGGGCCTCTTCTCGGGTATTGTCAGCATCCTGGGGAAACCGGATGATGCGGTCCTTGGGGACACCGCGTTCGATGAGGTCGTGTTCCATCAACTCTGCGACACCCGCGGTGGGACGCAGACGGCGTCCGCTAGCGACAACGACCGGAGCCAATTTTTGGCGATACAACTCTGAGGCGCGGGTGGCCCGGTCGGCAAAGAAATTATCATCGCCGAGGAGCAGGAGCGCGTCCGACTGTTGAAGAGGGTCTTCGACGACCCAGGATTCGCCAGCGAGCCGGAGGAGAGGGCGCCTGGCGGCGTAAAGAACAAAACAAAAAACGAGCAGAAAAAGAAGGCTGATCAGACTGCTCAGAATTCCGCCATGCTGCGAGTTGTGAGCGGGAGGTCTGAAACGACGGATCATGAATTGGGGTCCAGCAAACGCAAACGCTCGGCGGCTTGCTCCGGAAATACCCCGTTGAAATAGACTTCCTTGATGCTGTAAGACTTGCTGCGCTTTTCGACGATCGGCAGTATCTCGATGTGCCAGTGAAAATCTTCCGACAGGGTTTTCCAATAGCCGGCCAATTCGCCTTTTTTGCTTCGGGTGTTTGGCGCGGTGTGAACGACCATATGAAATGCCGGGGAGAGCTTTTCCAGGCGGCGCAGCACCCGCCCTAATAGAGCGGCGAAATTCTTGCGGTTCGAGCCGGAGTGCGGCTGCTCGAACAGGTGATTGTGTTTGCGGTGGAGCAACCAAATCTCATACGGCACGCGCGAGGCGTAGGGGCAAAGCGCGTAATATTCGCCCTGCACATCGACGATGCGGGTGCCTTTCTTTTCTTCCTGACGAACCATGTCGCAGAAAATGCAGCGTTCGCGCTCCTTGTACCATTCATGCGCGGCGTTCAGTTCGTACTTGATGCGACGCGGAACAAAAATGGTGGCGGTCACCTGAGAGTGCGCGTGGGACCATTCCTCACCGGCTTCCAGGCCCTGATTTTTGAAGACACTGATGTACTTGAAGCGCACGTCCCTTTTTAAATCGGCGATGCGGGAAGCCCAGACGGTCAAGACGCGATCAATTTCGTCATCGCTGAATTGCGAGAATCGGCGGTCGTGCTGGGGGGTCTCGACGACCACTTCATGCGCGCCGGTAGGGCCCATCTTGTCGTAGATGCCGTCGGCAAGCCGGCCCAGCTGGCCTTCGATGCGGTACAACGGATCGGGATGAGGTAGCACCCGCACTTGCGCGACACCTTCAGCGGGCGAAAGCAAAATGGCTTTGCCTTCGGATTCGGGCCGATCGAACGGACATTTTTGCGGCAAATCCTCGAGCGATTCTTTCTGGCCCTGGACAACCCAGCTTTGGGTTATGGGATCTCGTCGAATTTCCATTTTTCAGGTTGGTCTGCTTCGCGTTTCTGCGCTTTCGCAAAAAATTTTAGAGGCAGGCAAAAGTATATCGTTCTTTGAAGCGCTGCCGAACGAGCGATCTCCGATTTATTCCTTGGGATAAATACCGTGAGCGTGACGCGAGCGGTAGTGTGTTTCGCCGGCTCGCAATTGTCAAGGCGACGCGGGCGTCCATGTTATTCTCGACAAACGTGGACACTGATATGGAATTTATGCGGCAGGCACTGGCGGAGGCGCGCGAATCGGGCGCCAGCGGTGAAGTCCCAATCGGCGCTGTGCTGGTGCACGAAGGAAGAATACTGGCGCGCGCCGGGAATCGCACCATACGCGATTGTGATCCCACGGCGCATGCGGAAATTGTCGCGCTACGAGAGGCGGCAAAAATAATCGGCAACTACCGCCTCGCGGATACCACGCTGTACGTAACGATTGAGCCATGCAGCATGTGCGCGGGAGCGATGATTCAAGCGCGTGTTCCCCGATTGGTATATGGAGCCACGGAACCGCGTGGCGGGGCGGTGCAATCCTGCTTTGAAGTTCTTTCACATCCAGAGTTGAATCATCGGGTGCAGGTTACATCTGGCGTTCTGGGTTCAGAATGCAGTGAGGTGCTTCAATCTTTTTTCGTGGTACGGCGTCAAGCACGCCAGTAATCGTCATGACGCCAGGTAAATCTTCACAGTTTGTAGAACGAATTGCTGTAAATGGAAGGGCTCTGCTACGATGAATCGTCATCGCTGCGGAGAGGTGTCTGAGCGGTTGAAAGAGCTCGCCTCGAAAGCGAGTGTAGGAGAAATCCTACCGTGGGTTCGAATCCCACCCTCTCCGCCATTTTATCTGGAATAGATTGAGTCAGTTTGGAGCGTCACGCCTTCCATCACCACAACAATTTCAGACCAAATTGTACCTGCCGTGAACTGCTAGCAGTCGACGTAATGATTGCAGCTGTTGGCGATGGACCTCCGGTTGGCGCTGCGTATACCACCGGGTTGGGAGTGTTGAGGTTGGTGTGATTAAACAGATTGAAAATCTCGGCCCGGAATTGCAGGCGTAGACGTTCCGAAAGCAAGAATTTCTTTGCCGCCGACACATCCGTTTGCGCCAGCGCGGGACCCTGCAGAGTATTTCGCCCCACGTTGCCGTAGGTTCCGGGCAGCGGCTGGATGAAAGCTTTGGGATTGAAGTACTGATTTGGTCCGCCCTCGATCACCGCTGCGGCAAAAGTTGGATTGATGGACGGCCGCACGGGGTTTCGCGAGTCGCCGTCATTGGATGGGTTATAGGAAAGCTGCGGGGTGAAGGGCAAACCCGATTGCAAGGTCTCGATAGCGCTGATTTGCCAGTTTCCGAAGACTCTGCCGATCCATGGATTGCTTCCGGATTTTGGGGAGTCGCCGAAAGGAAGATCGTAGGTGGCGTTCAGAACACCGGAATGCCGCACGTCGAACGAAGCGCGGCCGTAGTCCGCTGCAGGATCCAAGGGATTGGCCACAAACGCCGGAGAATTGGTGGCCACGCTGGTGTTCATATTGTCGCCGTCATCCAGCGCTTTGGAAAAAGTGTAGACCGCGCGGAATTGCAATCCGTGGCTGAAATGATGATTCACGTCAACTTCGAGTCCTCGATAGGAACTGACGCCTTCGGAGAACCATTGCGTGGTGTTTAAGACGGCGTTGTTTTGCAGCGCTGCGCCAGACGGGTAGTACAGAATCCCGGCTGGATAGCCTGACGGGCAAGGAGATGCTGGGCAGAGCGTAGGACTGGGAAGATTGGCGTCGACAGAGAGCAACTCATGGTATCCGTGGGAGCCGATATAGCTCACGCCGAGCGAAGTATTGGGAGCGATCTGCTGCTCGATTTTCAGGGACCAGGATTCCACCGTGGGAGTGAGCAAATTTTGCTGGACGCCGCTTGGAATAAGTTTCGCGCCGGCGTATGTCGCACTGGGCGTAATGCTCGAGAATGGGATATTTTTTACCGCGTACACGTTATTGAACGGTGCGTTCTGATCCAAGCGATAACTTAGGTTATCGAGCAGCGCGTAATATTCACCGAAACCTGCGCGTACAACTGTTTTCTTCGAAGCAAAGGGAGACCATGCAAGTCCGAGGCGTGGCGCCGGAAGAAACTTGGCATTATTTTTTGTGAAGGCCGAATCGCCGACCACCGGCTGGGTGATGATGACTCCGTTTGCGTCGAAGAGATAGTTCGAAGCGCGGCCGTTGACTTCGTTCCAGCCGTTGGTGGACTCAGCGCGGAAACCTATACGCAGTTCCAGCGATGGCTTTACACGAATTACGTCTTGTGCGTAGAACGCGCCTTCCAGCGAACGCCAACCCAATGGGGTCTTGCTCGGAGCGTAGGTGTAGGTGCTCACATTGCCCTGCAGGAAACTCTGTAAGTTGGTGAACGAAGCCTGACCATACTGGTCCTGAATCAAAGCATCATTGGCCTGGATGCGCTGCAGCCACCCACCAAAGGTCAATAAATGTTTGCCGCGGGTAAGCGTGACCTGGTCTTCGCCGGTGAAAAGATTGCGCGCTGCCGTCAAATTGCTGCCCGCGTTTGTTCCTCCATTGGTGATTTGCGACGCGCCGTTAAGCGTTGTTCCGCCGCCAACGACCACCGCGCCGACGGGTTGAGCCTGATTTATCCAGCCGGTCAAGTTCACGGTGGTTCCGCTACTGAAATAGAAAGCACCACGCGAAAATCCGAACGTGGCGCGATTGACGACGTTGGGGGAAAAAATATGCGTCTCACTCAGACTCACCACCTGTTCGCGCAAGGAAATATCCGCGAAGCTGATGGGGTTGCTTGTCGGCGAATGCGCGTCGCTGTCGTCAACGGTATAAACAACCGCAAAGGAATCTGTGTTCGACAAATTCTGATCGAAACGTATAGTGCCGAAATCCTCACGGATGTGTTGCACCGGATTGCTGAAGGCCTCGGCGATTCCGCTAGCAGATCCAGTCGAAGTTAGGAGCTCAGGACCATTGGCCAGGGGCCAAAGTGCGAGCAGCGGCTGGATGCTGGCAACAGCGTTGGCTCGCGATTTATTATCCGGCACCAGGGTAACGTCGCTAAGGCCAAGCGTCTGCCGGAACCCTTCATAATTCGCGAAGACGAATGTCTTGTCCTTGACAAGTGGACCACCAACCGAAGCACCGAACACATTGCGCTCGAAGTGCGGTATATCACCGTGATCGAAAAAGTTGCGAGCATCCAGGGCGCTGTTACGCAAGAATTCGTAGGCGGAGCCGTGAAAGTCGTTGGTGCCGTTCGCGGTAACGATGTTGATTTGTGCGCCCGGACGTTTTCCGTAATCAGCGCCGTAGGTATCTTTTACCACCGCAAATTCGCGTACGGCATCAACGCCCAGAAGTTGTCCGCTGGTGCCTCCGGGGGTGTTGTTGATTTCGGAGGCGCTGGTGAATTCCACGCCGTTCAAGGAGAAGAGGTTCTCCTGTGGACGGCGGCCGGAAACCGCAAACATGTTGCCGACTACAGAATTTGAAGTTCCGGTGCCCCCGGAACGCTGCGAGGTGTAATTGATAATTCCCGGGTTCAACGTGAGTAGTTGATCGTAGCTGCGTCCATTCAGAGGCAAATCCTTTACCTGGCGTTCGCCGACCACGCCGGAGTCATCTTCAGTGGTGATCTGCACCACCGTCGAAACCTCAGGAACCTCCACCGTTTGGTGCGCCTGTCCGACTTGCAGCTTGAAGTCGAGCTCTTCTCGTTGGCCGACGACAAGATTAATGGCGGATCGGCGATCGGTCTGAAAACCGGCCATGGAAGCGGCGATCTGGTAATGGCCCACGGGGAGCGAGGATGCGTTGTAGCGCCCGGAGACATCGGTGGTAAGAATGCGTTCAGTTCCGGTTTCGAGATTGCTGATAACGACGGTTGCGCCGGATATACCGGCATCGGCCGCATCGCTGACCGATCCCCATAGCGAAGAATCCCCTTGTGCCAACGTCGAAGGTACGAGTAGCCCGCCGGCAAGTAAAAATCCCAGCACAACGAGGAAAACTCTTTTTGAAGAGAAGCTCAAGCTTTCAAGAGAAATCATTTGTGCGCTCCAATTTTGTGGTTTTGTTCTTCCCCCGCTTAAGACGCATGCACCGCAATTTATTTCGAGAATGAGAAGCGATTCGAAGTGGAAAGTAAGGGAACGGAAAATCAGAAAGGCATCAACAACAACAGCAGCGGCGACCGCGAGTGAGGGACTGGGTTATGGCAGGACGAGCCACGACGGAAACGTGTTCATGGAGACGAGGGTTCACGGACGTGACACTCCCGACAGTGGATCGGCTACTTTCTGGCTGCCCAATCCAACCTGCACGATGGCATGTTTGGCACCCAAGGAATGCGTCCCGGACCAGACCAACTGCAGCCCCGCGAAGAACGCCACCATGGCGACGAGCGTCTTCAACTTGTGCGCTGGAACTCTTCGAGCGAGCAGGCAGCCCATCACAACTCCAGGTACGCCGCCTTCCAGCAGCTGCAGCAACGTGGACGTGCTGATAGATCCAAATGTCCAGTGCGCGACACTCCCGATGATGGCCAGAACCAGACCGAAAAGAATGTCTGTGCCGACGACCTGCGTTGGTGTCATCTCTGAATAATTGAGCAGCAGCACTGTGCCCAGCGCTCCAGCCCCAGCCGAGGAGAATCCCGATTCCACGCCGATTGGAAATGCCAGCCAAGGCAACCACCGCGAATTGTTCCCCGCAAATCGCGGATTGTGGATGCGCGGAAGAAAAGTTACGCCAGCGGTGACTGTCAGCAAGGCTCCAAGAATGATAATGACCGCCGAGCTGTTTCCCTCTTTAGCCAGCATCCGCAGCGCAATAATGCCGAGCAGCAGTCCGGGCACGGCGCCCATGATGAGCAGACGAAAATAACGCGCGTGTACCTGCCGCCCCAGCAGGTAAAAAGGCGCAGCGACCAGCCGCAACACGCCCGCGAAAACGAACGCAGTGCCTACCGCGTCGGCCGCGGGAATCCCGACGAGTAGCAGCAGCGCCGGAACGGTAAAACTTCCGCCGCCGATGCCGGTCAGCCCGACAACCAAAGCGATGACAAAGCCGAGTAATAAGTGGGTCACTCCGCTTTCTCCGAAAAGGTGTGGATTCCGCACTCGAGTTTCTTCCCGCTCCATCGGCCGGACCGCGGATTCGTGGGATCGGAGGGAATCGCGGTGCACGGCTCGCAGCCGATGCTCAAATATCCACGGTCATACTGCGAGAGATAGCGCAAACCATGTTTTCCGGTGTATTCCCAAACTTGTCCCCAGGTCCAATCTGCGAGTGGACTGACCTTCAGTAAAGTTTTCCCACTCGGCAGGCGGTGATGCACCACTTTCTGAAGATTTTTTCGCGTTGGAGACTGCTCGCGCCGCAATCCGGTAAACCAAATGTCGAAAGGCTCAAGTGATTCCATTAGAGGTTCGACTTTTCGTAATTGGCAGCATTTTGCGGGATCTTCGCGATAGAGAATTCCGAGCTCCGTTTCTTGCTGCGCGACGGTTCGCTTGGGCAACACATTTATGATGTTGAGTTTCCATTCGGCGGCAATTTGATCGCGGAAGGCATACGTTTCGGAAAAGTGGTATCCCGTTTCGAGGAACAGAACCGGGAGCTTGGGCGCGATATTTCGCAAGAGATGCAGCACGATCATGTCTTCCGCCTGGAAGCTGCAGGTTAAGCACAGTGAGGAGGTTGTTCGCGCTTCCACGATCGTGGCGACGAGCTCCGCCGCGTCATGGCTGTTCATCGTTTCAAGACTTAACGACTGCAGCATTTTAGTGGTCCTCCCCTGGACACGATGTGACATGTCGAACCCTTAACGATTCCGCGTGCGAGAATATTCGTTCCAACAATTCATTGCGGTGGACGCTCGGCGCGACATCTACAAAATCGACCAACGAGTCTCCCGCAACCGCCTCGATGGCCCGACGCACTTCAGGGGAAACTTGCGGAACGGCTACAAGCACCACAAATGCGGCCGACCACAGCGGACTCAGCAGCGAGGCAAGTACATCGGACGAAAGCTGGTTGTCTCTCAACAGTATGGTTTGAAAACCGTTCTCGAATAGAGCACGTTCCGCGGCGGCAGCGACGGAATTCGGAATCAAAACGATGGCGGGTCGATGACCATTCCGCGCCACTCGTTGCTGCGACGTAACTTCTTGCCGGTTCGCATCCCATGCACCCGTCGTATTTGCGACTGTTTCCACGTGATGCCGCGACAGGTCCTTTTGGATCATCCCGGCGCCGACCGTCGCATTGGAAATAGGATCAACCAAGATGAAGCTGCCGGTAAGGCGGCTGAGAGCGTAGGAATCGAAGAATAACGGTGCGCTCGTTTCGAGTTCCACACTGGCGATTCCGTTCATCGGAAGTTCCTGAACGGCTTCGTGGCTTAGGGTGTTGATGTCGACGCGATAATGAATGCGTGTGACTGCTGCTTTTACTTGCCGCGTGGTGTGTTTTAACAGGTAGGTGCGGTCAAGTTGCAGCGGCCGCTCGTTCAACCACACGACCATGGCGCTGAAGTGACCGGAAACCGTAGGCGGAGCATCGGGTGAAACGAGCATGTCGCCACGGCTGATATCAATTTCGTTTTCGAGAGTCAACGTCACCGCTTGCGAAAGGGCTGCAGCGTCGAGTTCGCCGTCAAACGTAACGATGGACTGCACGCGAGTGGTTTGGCGAGACGGCAGCGCCATTATCGCGTCGCCAGAACGAACAGTCCCACCGGAAATTTGACCAGCAAAGCCCCGAAAGGTCGCGTCCGGCCGGATCACGTACTGCACCGGAACGCGAATGGCGGTGATGCTCGAAGCCGGCTGGATGGGCACGGTTTCGAGATGTTCGAGCAACGTTGGTCCGGCATACCACGGCATATTCCGGCTGCGGTCGACGACATTGTCACCAGCCAGAGCGCTGACCGGCACGCACTGCACCGCCGTAATCTTTAATTGCTCCGCGAGGGCCAGAAAATCTTTTCGCAATCGCACAAACACTTCTTCCTGGTATCCGGCCAAGTCCATTTTATTGATGGCTACCAATAGATTCGGGATTCCTAACAGCGAAGCGATGTACGAATGCCGCCGCGTCTGGGGAAGCAACCCTTTGGTTGCGTCCACCAGGACCACCGCGAGGGTCGCGGTAGAAGCGCCGGTCGCCATGTTTCGTGTGTACTGTTCGTGACCGGGAGTGTCCGCAATAATAAATTTTCGGCGCGCAGTGGCGAAATGGCGGTAGGCCACATCGATGGTGATTCCCTGCTCGCGCTCTGCACGCAAACCGTCTGTAAACAGCGAGAAATCAATCGGCCCGCTGGAACGATTGATCCGGCTTTTCGTCACCGAGGCCAGTTGATCTTCGTAGATGGCTTTTGCATCGTGCAGCAGCCTGCCGATCAGCGTGGACTTTCCGTCATCGACACTTCCCGCAGTGGTAAAACGCAGCAACTCTTTCTGCATATCCCGCTGAAGAAACTTCTCGAATCCATCGATAGTCACCGGAGCGGCTAACATCAGAAATAGCCCTCCCGCTTTTTCAATTCCATGGAGCCTTCTTCGTCGTGATCAATGGCGCGGTTCTCACGCTCCGAGCGGCGAAACGAAATCATTTCCTCGATAATATTCGGCAAGGTATCAGCTTCGGAGCGAATCGCCCCGGTGCACGGCACGCAACCTAAGGAGCGCATCCGGCACTTCACAATTTGTGTTGCTTCGCCGGGCTGCAGTTCTTCTCTAGAATGAATCAAGATCAACGAGCCGTTGCGTACGACTACTTCATGCTCTCGCGCGAAATACAGCGGCACGATCGGAATGTTTTCAACGTGGATGTACAACCACACATCAAGTTCTGTCCAATTCGATAACGGAAATACTCGAATGCTCTCGTTCTTGTCGATGCGCGAGTTAAACAAGTTCCACAGTTCGGGGCGCTGGTTTTTCGGATCCCACTGCCCGCGTGCATCGCGAAAAGAATAGATGCGCTCCTTGGCTCGCGATTTTTCTTCATCGCGGCGCGCGCCACCAAATGCCGCGTTGTAACGCCCGTGGGCCAGGGCATCCAGGAGGGACTTGGTCTTCAATAAGCCGCAACACTTTTGCGTGCCCAACGAAAATGGATTAGCACCGTTCCCGATGGCTTCTTCATTTCGATGAACAATCAACTCTGCGCCAATTTCCTTCGCATAGTTGTCTCGAAAGGCGATCATCTCTGGAAATTTGTAGCTGGTATCGATGTGCAACAGAGGAAAAGGAATCTTTCCTGGAAAGAAAGCTTTCTGCGCCAGACGCAGCATCACCGAAGAGTCTTTGCCAATGGAGTAGAGCATGACCGGATGCAAAAACTCCGCGGTGGCCTCGCGCAAAATATGGATGCTCTCTGCTTCCAGTGACTGAAGATGATTCAGTTTTTTCTCCACACTGATCGCGTCCGACTCATTCGAGATCGCCACTTCGTGGTCCGCTTCAAACAATTCCGGCATTCTGTGAACCTTTCGTTTCTAGTTGGGAAAAACTGAGCCGATAAAAACAAAAAACCCACCGGCCAAATCTGGCGGTGGGCTAAACGACGGCTCGATTGGAGCTAAATTCTTAGACTAAGAGCCCTCCCACGCCAGAACGCACCTGCGTACAACACGTACAACATGCGCAGGATGAAAGCTGGTTTGAGTTGGGGCTAGTCCACATCGCTTCTACTTTACCTGTCACACACCTAGACTGCAAGAGGCATCAATTCTGCCGTCGGTCATCGTACAACGACTGCCCACCTAGCTACTCGGCACGCGGCGGGCCAATGGTGCTTTGAAGTTTTTGGAACTCCTGCATTTCTTGTTGAGCTTGGCTGAGCTTGCCTTGTTTGCGATGTAAACCTGCAAGGCCGAAATATGATTGAGCGGCGAGCGAAGTTTTCTTTTCCAGTTCGATTACTTTCCGCCAGGACTCCTCAGCGACGGAGCTTTCGCCTGCGACGGAAGCGGCTTTGCCCAGGGAGTATAGGGTCTCTGGCATTTCCGGCTTCAGCTGGTTGGAACGCTTTAATTCGGCTAGAGCGTCGCGTGCGTTTCCTTGCTGAAGCAATGCGGTGCCCAAGCGGTAAGCGGCTTCCGCGTTACCAGGCTGCAGCTTTGCTTCGGCGCGAAATTCTGCTTCGGCTTTAGGCCACTGCGCGGAGTTGGCGTAGACCTGGCCCAGTTCCAGATGAAGCCCCGGCAAATCCGGCCGGAGACGCAGGGCTTCCAGATATTCTTTTTCAGCTTGCGGCATTTGGCGGAGCACCAAATAGTTTTCCCCGAGGGCCTGGTGGGCGCGCGCGGAATCGGGATGATTAGCAATCAAGGTATCGATGGCCGATTTGGAGAGTAAGCCACTGGAATGGCCCAAGTAAAACAACAGGTCAGGATCATCGGGATGTTTGGGAAGCGCGGAGGTGAAGTTGGCGACGGCTTCGGTTAGCTGGCCGGTTTGGATTTGCGCAATTCCCAGAGCTTCCTGCGCACCTGCCCGCTCGAGATGCGGGATGGCCTCAGTGGCATAACCCTGGGCCAGTAGGGCGTAACCCAAAAACTGGTGCGCCGGCAGTAAGTCGGGACTAAGCTCTAGCGCTCGCTCAAGAGGGGTGATGGCTGCGCCGTAATCGTGTTTCTCCATGTAAGCGGCGCCGAGATTCAGGAACGCATCAGCTAAGGCAGGATCGAGTCTTGTAGCTTCGCGAAACTCGGTAATTTCGACGTTGACCTGGTGCTGTTTGCGCGCCTCAAGGCCCGCTTGCAAGTGTTGCAGGGCGTCTGGCGTTGCGCCTTGGCTTGCGAGCGCTACGAGCAAAAGGAAAATCACGAGTGCTCCAGTTCGCGAACTTCCAGGAATTGGTCGACGCGAACGTCATTTAAAACTTGCTTGGTGCCAGAAGGCCACAGAACTTCTACCGAAGCTTTCTCGGCGGAGCCCAGTCCGAAGTGAAGACGTTTGTCGCTCGCGCACACATAGCTTCCGGCAGATGTGGCGAAGCGAATCTGACCATTCACGGAGACCTTAGCGCCGTACCCGTCGCGATTGCTGCGTGTACCACGCAGAGTAATCGAGAGCCAATGATCGTGATTATCACAGCGATTCAATAGCAACACCGGAGGCCCGCCAAGGATCGTAATGATGGCGTCCATCTTGCCATCATTATTTATGTCTCCAAAGGCTGCGCCGCGGGCCGCCAGCGGTGTGATCACGCCTGAATCAGTTCGTTCGAACCTGCCATTGTGATTGAGCGCCAAGAGCGGCAGCTCTTTGTAGTGCAGGGAAGCATCAATTTTCTCGACGTTCTCGAGGACATGGCTTTGCGCCACGAAAAGATCTTTCCAACCATCGTTGTCGAAGTCTTCCAATCCCACGCCCCAACCCGAACTGCCAGACGTCAATGCACCCAGGCCAGTTTTTAGACTGTCATACGTAAACGAGCCGTCTCCGTCGTTATGAAACAATGCGTACAGCTCGCGCGGCAGTACTGTAGTGATGATGTCCGGGCGACCATCGTTGTCGTAGTCTTGAAAAGCGGTGCCCATTCCCGAAAGACCTTTCCCGTCGGACGTGAGCCCTACTCCTGATTCCAGGGCACATTCCTTGAAAGTGCCATCACCGTTGTTGTGAAAAAGATATTGCTGCATGCCGTCGTTGGAGACAGAAATATCGGTGAAGCCATCGCCGTCATAGTCCGCGAAGGCGACGCCCAGCGCTCGTCCCTTTTTGGCGGTGATTCCGGAACGCTCACTTACATCTTCAAACGTGCCATCGCCACGATTGTGGTACAGCAAACAAGTAGTCGCGGGGAATGCGCCGGGCGGGCAATAGGTGTGCCAGTCTCCGCCGCAAATTTTGTTGTGATCGGCGTCCCAGTCCATATAACGGGTGACAAACAAGTCCAGATGCCCGTCGTTGTCGTAGTCGACGAAACCTGCGGATACCGACCAGCCTCCGCCAGCGACGCCGGCTTTAGCGGTTACATCCGTGAAAGTGCCATCTCCATTGTTGTGATAAAGAATATTTTTTCCATAGCTGGTTACGTATAGATCGGAATATCCATCATTGTCGTAATCGCCGACGGCGACTCCCATCCCATAATTACCATTGCCAGCGCTAGCCAGACCTGCCGCGCGGGTGACGTCTGTAAAGCTGCCGTCGCGATTCTGGCGATACAAACGGTTCCAGTAGCGAGGATCGCTGCGATCAAAATTCTCAGGTACGCGCAGCGACTCAGTAATCTTGCCGCCGTTGACCAGGAAAATATCAAGCAAGCCGTCGTTGTTGTAATCGAAGAGGGCCACGCCGCCCGGCATCGTTTCGATTAGGAATTTTCTTGGCGTCGGGGAATTTTGAAGAATGAAATCGAGGCCGCGCAAAGGTTTTACTTCGAAGATAGGCGTCGCGGCTGCCATCGCTGCATAATTAAGAAAATCGCGGCGCGTAAATCGGCGGAGCATCTTTTTAGAGTCGACTCCTCAAACTTGCGCTGGACCGAATACGCGCAGGGCATTGTATTTTAGCGCGGGGATTCACGAATAAGCGGAGAGATATTCCTTGAAAAGAAGCGGGCAATGCACTGATTCGAAAAAAAATTACCCGGAGCGAATGCATTCTGCACATCCGCTCCGGGCGTGTGGTGGTTAGAAGGCGAATTTCAGACCGAATTGGATCAGCCGTGGGTTTGTGCCAGGGTAGGTGCTGGTTACCTGACCAAACGTCGAGCTGCCAAACGCGGTATTGGGTGGGGCCCATTGCGAGCGATTGAACAAATTGAAGAATTCAGCTCGGAAAGCGATATTTAACCGTCCATCCGGGCCGAATGCGGTCCTCTTGAATAGCGCAAAGTCCCAATTATTCACTCCCGAAGAACGTAAAGTTGGGTCGGTGCGCGATTCGTTGCCGTAGGTGAAATCGGCTGGAGCGCTGAAGCAGGCTTTGTTAAACCACTCGTTCAGTTGTCCAACGCCCGCCGGTGCTGATTTGTTGCAACCAGGCGTGTAGTTCGGTCTTGAGCCGCCATTGAAGGTAGTTGTGTAGTTGGGATCGGAATTGCTGAAGGCCAGAGGGAAGCCCCTCTGGAAGATGGTCACGCCGTCAATCCCCCAGCCGCCGACGATCTTGTCCATGACCCCTTCGGCACCGGAGAAATATCTCCGGCCATGTCCGAATGGTAGATCGAGGACGTAGCTGATCACCAAGCGTTGCGGAACGTCCTGTGAGGACAAGGAACGTTCTGAGCGGTTGTTGTTATTGTCCTGGATGCTGCCGTTGGAGGCCTCCAGCCAGTTCGTCAGGGTGTCCGTATCACTCATGAGTTTCGAATTGGTGTACGCAACCAGCAGCGATCCTGCGCTCGCGAATTTGCGTTCTAGTGTCAACTGTAACGAGTTATAGCTGCTATCGTATGATCCCTGACCTGCCAGGCTCAGCCCTGTGTATTGCGGGTATGGCAGAGATAGTTGCCCAGTGGTCGTGGTGGCCCCCGATAAAGCGAACGACGTACTCGTGGCCGCGTCGAAAAAGGGATTGGGAACGGATTGTAGCAAGGCAACCGACGGGGCTCCTGCTGCGTTCGCCACGCATCGAACGCCGGTGATCGCCACCTGCGCTGCGCACTGCGCAGCTGCGGCAGGCAAAAAGCTGTCCGGCAGCTGATCAATTTGCTGAGAATAAGACTGCAGATGGGTTCCCTTTGAGCCGACGTAAGCTGCCGAGAAGAAGAAGTGGCCTGGCAGATCGCGTTGGATGTTCAGGTTCCATTGCTGCACGTAACCCTCGGGATGGTTGTTAAGATCCGCGATAGAGAAATTCTGCACTACTTGGGTGGCATATTGCTGCGTCCCGAGGGCGCCGAGTGTCCGACCAACCGGGGGAACTACGCCAGTGGCCGGGAAAGGAGTGTTAATGGTATTCACGGGAACAGTGCCGTTGATCGTTCCGGTATAGGAAGTGGTCGCGTCATTGACCAAATCGTTGTTGGGATTGAGGCCGAAAGAAACATAGTTGGGAATCCAGAAGATTCCATATCCAGCCCGAATCACGGTCTTCGAGTCGAAGCTGTATGCGAATCCAACACGGGGAGCGACTTCGGTCCTGTTTTTTGGAATTGCGGTTCGGGTGCTGGGATTAACGAGGAAAACATCGCCCTTCAACCCTGGGAGACCAGCTACGCCAGCAAGCCCCGCGGCGCTGGGATTGGATAGCCAGTTGGAGGCATTCGGATCAAAGTAGGAAAGGCGGTTGAAGCGCTCCGACCATGGACCCTGCAAGTCGTAGCGCATGCCCAAATTCAGAGTGAGTTTGTTGGTGAGACGGAAAGTGTCGTCGGCATAGAAGGCATTGTAGATTTGTTGACCGGCTATCAAAGCGGGGTCGACAACCTGGCCAAAGAAATGGTTTTCAACGTTGTGAGGATTGTCGGCATATCCCAACAGGAAATCTGCGAATCCATTTCCAGTAAAGCAAGACAGTCCGGAACCGCAAAATGCGAACGCGCCGCTGGCAACGTTCGTCTGGGCATAATTGTCCCGCCCGACCTCGAGTTGATATCCAACCTTAAGACTGTGCTTGCCACGAACGAGTGTCAGGCTTGGGCCTATGTCGAACTGTGTGTTGCGGTCCTGAATGAAGCTCTGCCCTTGAGAGCACATAACGTTGTCCGCGTAATCAAAAACGCACGGAGTGGGTGGAGTTCGAGCGATCGAAGGAATTACATTGTTAAATTGCGCCGGCCAGCCAATTTTGGTTAGGTCAAAACCGGCATTGTTAGGAGCCCGATTGTATGCAAATCGGCTGAGACTGGCATTCAAAGATCCAATGGTGTTCGGAGTTATAGTGTAGTTGTAACCGATCGCGGCAGCGCTGGTGGCGTACTTCTCAGCGCAGCGGTCCTGGCAAAGACCAGTTCCCAATGGGTCCTGCGGCAAATCCAAGACATTCCAATAGGTATAACGGAAGAAAATGCGCTGCTTCGTGCCTAGAGTCTGATCCATGCGGCCTACAACCTGATTCTGGTTTCCGCCACTAGCGTACGATTTCGCATAATTGTTTTTGCATCCAATCACGCTGTCTGCCGCGCAAGGCGAATTGGCCGCGGGCCAGAGATTTTCGAGCGCGAGCGATGTGGGGTTGAGACGCGAAGTCGGAATCACATTTCCCGGAAATGGTGTTGCCGGGCCAGTGTAGCTAGGACACGCTCCGCTCGTCACTGTTCCGCCGCAGGGATCCATAATTGGTGCGATTCCAGGGGCCGAGAAATTTCCGGCCAGCTCCGCGGGCGTGGGCACGGTCGTCAGCACCGGCGGAACACCTTGCCTGAGACGAAACCCTTCCCAGCTAAAGAACCAGAACGTTTTATCTCGTCCGTCGTAGAGGTGCGGGATCCACAGAGGACCGCCAGCATTCGTGCCAAACTGGTTCTGCGTGAATGCGCCCGGCTCGTTTGGCAAGCCCTTGCTTATCTCGGTGGCCTTGTTAAACGGATCGTTGGCGTCCAGAACTTTATTTCGCAAATACTCGTAGGCTTCGCCGTGAAGACTGTTAGTCCCTGACTTCGTGCTGAAGTTCAACACGCCGCCGGAGAATTTGCCCCAGTCCGCTCCCGTGTTGCTGGTTTGTACCTTGAACTCCTGGACGGAATCCTGGGTTGGAATGATGACCGGGAGATTGATGTAGCCGATATTTAAAGGTTGCCCATCAAGATATTCCGCGCTCTCGTTCCCGAAGGAGCCGTTCACCTGATAATTTCCCCAACCAAAAGGATTGACTCCCACCGGAGTGCCGCCAGCGCTGCCTTGCGGAACGACAGAGGGTGCAAGAGTGATCAAATTAAAAACGTTGCGGCCGTTGAGCGGTAGTTCTGCAACCTTACGGCCTTCCACGACCTGTCCGAGAGAGGACGTTTCTGACTGGAGCAGCGGAGTTTCACCAGTGACCTCAATCGTTTGAGATGCTTCGCCAACCTGAAGGGTAAGGTCGATGCGAACGGTCTGTTCAACGTCGACGATGACGTCAGGGCGTGAAACGCGCTTGAAGCCTGTTTTCTCCACCTCGACCCTGTAGGTGCCTGGAACCAAGTTCACGAAATTGTAGAACCCTTCGCTGCTTGAAGGTTGCTCCCGCTTCTCACCTGACGCGACGTTCGTTACGGTCACTTCCGCATCGCCGACCGCCGCTCCGGACGCATCCGTAACTGTGCCAGCAATTGTGCCGTAACTTGTCTGGGCTGCTAGCCGCACGCCAAAAAAGCCGGCCACAACGAGACACAACGCCAACTGCAATACCGCTGCGATAACTGGACGCAAGTTCTTCATCCCCCACGCTCCCTCAATCACGATTCACTGTCTGTCGCTGCTGATGCTGGAGACACAACAGCACTGCGGCGTCCGTCACTCGAACGGACTCCTTCCGTGCATATGACTACCTCGACAAATGTGCGAATCTGATGACTAGTACGAAGGCAGTAGCGAATGTGTACCAGCGGTACTTTTACTTGATTAAGAAAGATCAAGGAATTCAGAGAGAATTTACAAAAATAGGAGCGCAGGAATCTTCGACAGAGACACCTTAGATGTCGAGGATTAACGACTTATAAAACTATGGGTGGTTGGCTTCGTTGCGCAGCAGCGCATACAAAAAAGGTTTGTTTGTCGGCTTGTGACTGCCGCCACGCGGTTCAACTGTGACAAACACTGCGTCAATCTCCGCCAACTTCTTGGGGTCATCAAATCGCATTACCCAGCGGCGCTTCGACTCATTGTCCATATACAGAATGCCCAGGTTCATGGGCGATTCCTGCTGACCCTGAGGAGCTTCTCGCTGACCCCACACTTGAAACGTGCTGGCATTGACCACGCCCGGCTCGCGATCAAGATCGAAAGCGTAAAAAATAAGAGACTTGCCTTGTGTGTAGAAGACCCGGCCAAAAGGCTTTTGCGTGCGGCTGCTGCCATCAACATCAAACACATCCGCGATATACAGCTTTCTCGCACCCATCAATTCGCGAATATCGCGATCGGAACTCAGATACTGATCCGTATCTTTGAGCCGGCGCTCTTGATCTTGGATAGCGGAGGTCAGTTCGGCAATTTTTGTCTCCAGGGAGGCGGTGCGAGTGACAGTCTTGTCGCGCTCCAGGCGGAGGTTGGCCAGCTCGGTCCTGTCCACCCCGTAGGATTGGTTGAGGGTTTGCAGCTGGGTGGTAAGTGAATCTCGTTCCTGCGACAACGCCAGTAATTGAGCGTCGGACTGGCTGCTCGCTGCCTGGAGCTTGTTCGCCCGGTCCTCAAAAGCACGAAGCGTTGAACGCAATTTTCCGAGTTCTTGTTCTTTTTGCGCTCCGTCAGTCTCCAGTTGAGCTAATCTTTTTGTTTGCTGGGCCAGCGCTTCGTCGGCTTGTTGTTTTTCCTCGGTAATCTTCTGTAAGCGGTCGTCGATCGGTAAAGGTGCCGCGGTTACATTGCTGACGCGTTGCGAATGGGTACGAACCCCTAAATGGTACGATCCCAAAACCCCCGTCAAAATAAGTCCTGCCGCAAGCAACATCGTAGCGATCGAACGAACTGGTGCACGCAGTAACTTGTTGGCAGGAGCAGTCTCGTATGTATGGCGGTACTGTTCCGGGGCAGGGTGTTGAGCACGTTCCATGCGCTCTAACAATTGCTCGAACGCGGCGTCCTTATCCCAGCTTGCCTCACCCAGTCTTTCCGCAAATTCATCGGCAAGAATTGCGATTCCCTGAGTTGAAAGGGCCTGATACTGGCGAAAAACTTCATTGCACTGTTCACAACGGCGGAGGTGCGCGTGGAGTTCGGCGGATTCCAGGGGGGCCAGACTCCCTGCAGCGGCCAATGCGCCGAGCTTCTTATATTTATCGTGCTCGTCGCATCCGGAATGGATCTTTAGCATCGTTTTGTTTCCCGAAGATTCTGCACAAACGCGCTCTTACGGAGCCGTTCCAGGCCGCGGTAGAAATTATGCCGCGTATTTCCTAATGGTTGGCTAAATTTTTCGCTAATTTCTCGTAAATCGAGTCCTTCAAAGTAAAACAACTCAAGTGTTACCCGTTGCATATCCGGCAGCTCCTGGAAAGCTCTCTGAAGCTGCGCTCGATTGATTTTGGCACCGATTTCCCTATCCAAGTCCGTTCGCCCCAATAATGTATCGTCCAGAGAATTGATATTTGTACCAAGATAGAATCCTCTTCGGCTCAGGTGCGCTTTTCGGTCCAGCGCGCGATGGAGCGCGATTTGTACGATCCAGTTCTTGACCCCACCCTTAGACCGGTCAAAAAGCATGGATTTCTTGTAAAGATGGAAAAATGCTTCCTGCACAACATCTTCAGCTTCACCGCTATCCCGTATCACCCCTCTAGCTATTCTGAATACGAGCCGGGCGTAGCGATGAAAAAGGACCTCCAAAGCGCCGGAATCGTTTGATTGTAAGCGGGACATCAAGTCTTCGTCGCTAGGAAGGCGATGTTCGGGCTCGCCCACCGGACGAACCGGTAGCGTTTGGCTGGGTTCAGGTACGGTGGGAAACGTAAGCGCGCGTCGCGGCGGCCAAGCACTCATGCGTGCGTTCTCAACTGGACGGTATGTTCCCGGACACCCTCAGCGAACACCCGTTGCATCGATAAACTTCCCCGGCAAAGCTCCGATGTTGTGAAAACGATACACCAACCGACCTGGCGGTGAAAACATTTTTTGATAGAGAGAAACATTTTTATTTCTGCGTCCATCGTTGGTACAGAATTGCTTCCCGAACCGTATGTTCATGGTACCCGGCTCGATTAATCGGGCCGAAAGGCTCTAGAACAATAGTTTCAGTCCAAACTGTACCAGTCTGGGATTCGTACCCGGCGCAGCCGCAGTCACCACTCCAAAGTTCTGATTATTGGCGCTGCAGCAAACCGTGTTCGGCGGCGCGAATTGAGTTCTGTTAAACAAGTTAAAAAATTCCGTGCGGAATTCGACGCCTAGCCGCTCGCTGCTGGCGAATCTCGTTCTCTTGAATACAGCAAAATCGAAATTATCGATTCCCTGAGAGCGCAGTCGAGGATCTACGCGCGCTTCATTACCAAATTGAAAATCGGCGGGCGCGGCGAAACACGCGGTGTCAAACCATTGTGCCAAAGGCGAATTGTTAACGCTCGGCAGGGCCTGGCATCCAGAAATAAAGTTCGGGCGAGAGCCGCCGCCAAAAAGAGTCGTGCCGTTGACTTGCCCGTTGGTAAATACCAGCGGAAAGCCTCGCTGAAAAATCGTGACGCCGTCAACGCCCCAGCCTCCCACGATTTTGTCCAGCATACCTTCGGCTCCGGAGAGGTACTTCCTGCCCTTACCGAAGGGAAGATCGAGTACATAACTGATCACCAGGCGTTGAGGAACATCTTGCGAGGACAAAGAGCGCTCACCGCGCAAATTATTATTGTCTTGAATCGCTCCTACGCCCGGCTCCAACCACGCCGTCAGGGTATCGGTATCGCTGATGAGTTTCGCGTTAGTGTAAGCGACTGATAAAGAGCCCGCGTCGGCGAAGCGCCGTTGCAACGTTAATTGGAACGAGTGATAGATGCTGTCGTAAGACCCCTGGCCGGCAAGCTGCACGCTCGCATATTGCGGGTATGGGCGCAGGAGTTGTCCAACGGTAGTGGTTGGCCCAGTGAGCGCCAACGCTTGGCCATCGATGAAAAAGGGATTCGGTGTCGGCTGTACCAACGTCACATTTTGTCGGGGATTCGGAAGCGAAGGATCGACTTGCGAAGCTGCCTGCGCAAGCAAGCCATCCGAAAGCTGGTTAATTTGCTGCGAATACTGCGCCAGATGAGTTCCCTTTGATCCGACATACGCCGCGGACACGAAGAACCCTGCGGGCAAATCCCGCTGAACATCCAAGTTCCATTGCTGCACGTAACCTTCCGGGTGATTTCTGGGCTCCACCTCGGTAATTGACTGCACGACTTGGGTGAGAAATTGTTGGGTGCCCTGAACGCCCAGGCTCCTACCGGGCGGCGCGGAAATTCCGGCGGGAAATGGCAGCGCGATCGTGTTTACCGGATGTGTTCCATCCAGCGTCCCGGTGTAGGTTGTTGCCGCGGCATTCACCATGTCGTTCAACGGGTTTAAGCTGAACGAAACGTAGTTGGGAATCCAGAAGATCCCGTAACCACTGCGAATCACGGTGTTCGGAGTGATGTTGTACGCCAGGCCAAGGCGCGGAGCAAAGTCGGTATGCTCAAGCGGGACATTATTTCGGTTGGTGGGATTCACTAGAAATACGTCCCCTTTAATTGGTGGGGCGCCCTTGGGAAGAAACTGATTGAGGTAGCTGGTCGCGGTCGGATCGAAGTAAGACAAGCGGTTGAATCTTTCCGACCAGGGACCCTGAAGGTCATAACGTAATCCAAGATTCAAAGTAAGCTTTCTGGTGGCGTGCCAGGAGTCTTCAAAATAGAAGGCCTGGTATATCTGCTGGCCCGCCGTAAACGCTGGCACCACCGCTTGCGCAAAAAAATGATTTTCGAAATTATTGAAATTATCAGCGTAGCCGAGCAGAAAATCCGCGAAGGAAAGCCCGGTGCCCGCGACACCGGGCAAGGAAGTGAAGCATGCTTGGCCAGCCACGCAAAAATCAAAAGCGCCGCTGGCGATATTCGACTGCGCGTAGTCATCACGCCCCACTTCGAACTGGAATCCAATGTGGATTTGGTGATGCCCACGCAACATGGACAGGCTCGGCGATAGATAATATTGCGTGTCGCGGTCCTGAATGTAACTCTGGCCCTGGGTGCACATGATGTTGTCAGCAAAATTAGCCACACATGGAGTTGGTGGAGTTCGCATTTCGGAGGGCACAACGCTGTTGTAACTTGCGGGCCAGCCAATGGTGGTCAGGTCAAATCCGGCATTTTTCGGGCTGCGACTATAAGTGAACCGCGAAACGCTGGCATTAAATCCGAAGACGGTTGTTGGTGTAACGCCGTACGTATACCCGGAAGCCATGGCGTAGCTGTGATAATCCTCGGCACAGCGATCTGCACACAGACCGGTCCCCAAAGGATCGATGGGCAGGTCTGTAACGCGCCAATAGTTAAAGCGCAAAAAAAGTCTTTGCTTATTAGTGATGTTGTGATCAACGCGGGAGACGCCCTGGTTATGGTCGCCCCCAGTTGGCGCTGCAACGGTGAAGTTGTTAGTCGTCGCGGTTGGATTCGTTGCGGCGGGCCACAGATTGAGTAGTTTTTGTGACGTTAAATTGATGCGGTTCGCCGGAATAATATTGTTCAGGAACGGCGTGGGAGCGGCGTTACTGCCCGGGCAAACACCCTGTGCGTTCACGATTCCTGCACAAGGATCGTAAATCTGATCGATCACCACCGGCTTGCCACTAGCGTCCGTGCCGCGATCGTTGCAAATCCCCGCGCTAAAACCGCTCTTGCATGTCTGCGAAAAATTGCCCGCGCGTTCGCTCGCATCAGGAACGGTAGTGGTGAAAGGCGCTCCTGTTCGCAGACGAAACCCTTCGGCGCTGAGAAACCAAAAAGTTTTATTGCGGCCGCCAAGATGGGGAATGTTCAGCGGACCGCCGGCGTTTGCTCCGAACTGATTCTGCACCCACGGTGGTCTCGGTTGCCCGGCGGAATTCAGAAAAAAATCGTTGGCGTTGAAGATTTTGTTGCGTAGATATTCGTATGCTTCCCCATGAATGGTGCTCGTGCCGGTTTTGGTGCTGAGGTTGGTCACGCCACCGGAGAACTTTCCCCACTCCGCGCCAAGATTGCTGGTTTGAACTTTGAATTCCTGGACGGAGTCCTGCGTCGGAATCAGCATCGGCAAATTGATGTAGCCAATGTTTAGCGGCTGGCCGTCGAGATACTCGGCGCTTTCGTTTCCGAAGGATCCGTCCACTTGATAATTTCCCCAGCCAAAGGGATTCACTCCCACGGGCGTGCCAGTGGAACTTCCCTGCGGAATTACCGACGCGGCCAGTTCGATTAAATTAAATACGTTGCGTCCATTCAACGGCAATTCGACCGCTTTGCGTTGCTCCACGACGGTGCCCATGGTCGAAGATTCGGTGTCCAGTAGCGGCGCGCCTCCGCGGACCGTCACGCTTTCTGACGCCGAACCTAGCACCATCTCAAAATTAACTTCCAGGGCGTCCTGCACGTGAAGAATCACATCGGACTTGAGCACCGCTTTGAAACCGAGTTTTTCAACTTCGATGCGGTAGGTGCCCGGCGGCAGATTGGTAACGTAATAGCTTCCCGTTTCATTTGTGACTGTTTCGTAGCGCACGCGTGTGCCGGTATTAATCGCAATGACCTTCGCATCTGGAGTAACCGCTTTGCTCGAGTCGGTGATACGCCCGGTCAGGGACGCATTCGACGACTGCGCCATGACCGCATGTGCGGGGAACATCATGAATTCGGCCAGTGTAATGATGCGAATCAAAATGAGCCAACGCAGCAGAGAATTTTGCGAGACGCGCGGAATTGCAGCGGCTGTGCCGCTATCGAAGTGAGCAGTGTCAACAAGGCCAAGAGAACTGGTGACGAACTTGCGACGATCCATTTCTCCGAACCCCCGGGAAGCGCAGCAAAGGACGTCAGTAGTAGCAGGCGGTAGGACTGCAGGTCAACGCGATTCTGCTTCGCTTCAGTTTTGACGGTCTGTCCATATCAGCGAATCTCTTGGACCCCAGAGGCCTGCTCGCGGGCTCCACCTTTTCGGATCCGGTGCGGTGCCGCTAGGTCAGGCGGCGAATTAGTTTATGCGTTTCAAGAGCGCAGGCCGGAATTGATTAGCAATTTGGCAACGCGAGTATGCAGAGCTTGTGAAGCAGGTGAGAAAACCCCAGTTTTAGTTGATCCTCGAGCTGGCTTGCAATTGGGATCTTAGGATGTTTCGATCGAGTTCATTTTCCCAGCGGGCAATGACCAGGGTGGCCACAGCGTTGCCGATCATGTTCACCACCGCGCGGCACATGCTCAAAAAACGATCAACGCCAAGAATTAACGCCATTCCCGCTACGGGAATGGTGGGGATGACCATCATGGTAGCCACCAGTGCGATAAAAGCGGCTCCCTGCACTCCGCTTGCGCCCTTGGAGGTGAGCAGGGCGACGCCTAGAATCGTGAACTGCTGAAGCAGAGTCAGGTGCGTGTTAGTGGCTTGGGCCACGAAGAGCGCGGCAAGGGTCATGTAGAGACTGGTGCCGTCGGCGTTGAAGGTGTAGCCGGTCGGCACTACCAGGCCGACAAGGGCTTGAGAGCATCCCAGCTTTTCGAGCTTGTTCATGAGACTCGGCAGGGCGGGCTCAGAGGAACTGGTGGCCAGCACCAGAAGGGTCTCTTCGCGAAGAAACCACAGAAAGCGAAAAATCCCGAAGCCTGAAAATCTGGCGATAGCGCCCAGGATAATGACCACGAAGAAAATTGAGGTGAGATAAAGCGTCGCGATCAACTTTGCCAGCGGGCCTAACGAGGCCAATCCGTACTTGCCGATCGTAAATGCCATCGCGCCGAAAGCCCCGATGGGCGCAAAGCGCATCAGGATGGCCACCACCGCGAAGACGGCCTGCGTAAGAGCGGCCAACATATCGACCAGCGGTTTGCAACGCGGACCCGCGATGGAGAGCGCGAAACCAAACAGGAGGGAGATGAGGAGCACTTGAAGAATGTCACCTTTGGCGAAGGCGTCCACGAAGGTGTTGGGAATAATATGCACGAGGAATTCTGTAATGCTTTGCGCTTTAGCTTGTCCGGCGTATTGGGCGACGGCCCCAGCGTCCAGCGTAGCCGGATTGATATTGAAGCCGCTGCCGGGGTGCACGAGATTCCCGACCAGAAGTCCGACGAGCAGTGCGAGACTGGAGACCACTTCAAAATACAGGAGCGCCTTGCCGCCAACTCGGCCGACTTTTTTCATGTCGTCCATTCCGGCGATGCCGGTAACCAGAGTGCAAAAAATCACCAAGGTGATGATCATGGTGATCAGTCGGATGAAAGCATCGCCGAGCGGCTTCATCGCTGTGGCAGTGGTGGGGCTCACGTAGCCGAGAATGATGGCTATGGCCACGCCGGCGAGTACCTGAAACGAAAGGCCGGTGTAGAACGGCTTCTTGCGCGGGGGCGAAGAGGCTTCCGTTTCGATCGCTGGAGAAGTGATCATGGTTTGGGGGGTTAGCTCTTTTGGAGTGCGGGCCGAAGTTCGCGGACGTCGCGCAGAGTTTCGAGAGCTATTAATTTATCGATCAGCGTTGAGGTAACGGCGGTTCCCAGAACCGGTGCGATCAGGTCGCGCGCTTTGTCTACAACTTCTTCACGGGTCATGGGATTCTCAGCAGTGCCACGAACATCACGAACCCATTGCGTGAGTTGTGTGCCGTCGTTAAAAGTCAGTTCGACGATGGCTTCGCGACGTGGACGACGAGCGTCAATTCGGGGATCGGCGAGTACTTCAACCTTGGCGCGCTGACGCAGCACGGCGGGATCCTTCATGCGGGCCTTGTCATGCACGGTCGCGAAAGTCACCGTTTTATCGAGGACCATTACTGCGACCATGTGCTCCATACAAATGTCGGGGATGTCTCGATTGCTGACAGTATTGGCTTCGTCAGTAGCGATACGCACAGTGACTTTTTTCACGTCGTCGGCAGAGAAGGAGCGTTGCTTGAAAAAACCTGCGAGGGCGTCGAGTGGAGCTTGAATCGGGGACCCAACGGTCCATTTCTTGATATTAGTGCGGGTGATTTCATAACGTTCGCCCAACTTATCTACGAGAGCGCTTGGGTCAGCTTTGATTGTTCCGTTTTCTCGCGGCGCGAGCGCTTCGTAAAAATTGTCGGAGCCGGAAAAAATATCTTCTACGCCAGTCCATCCGGCGCGAATTATAGTTGCCGCCAGGACTGCGACGGAGGCAGGTTTTCCGGCAAAAAGGAACGCCTTTTCCATATGCGCCGCGTCGCGCGACCATGCGCCTATTCCGGAAGTTTGTTGCGCGGTGTAGTCCAACATCAAGCGCATTTGCTCTTCGTTCAAACTTGCGGCACAAGCGGCTGCCGCACCAGCGCAGAAGCAGGCTGCGGTTCCGTGGGTGCTACGGTGGGTAAGGGCCTGGTATGAAGGGCCACCAAGGCTCATCGACACGCGCGTTCCAATGTCGTATCCGAGAGTAACCGCCCGCACGAACTGTGCTCCGCTGATGGCGTATTCTTCGCCGGCAGCAAACCCGGCTGGAACGGTGGAGACGCCGGGATGCGAGCGTGATGGTCCGTGCGAGTCGTCAGTTTCGTCGGAGTGGGCCAGCACGCCGTTAGCGAATGCCGCTTCAATGGGGCCGCAGACAATATTGGAAGCCACCACGGTGGCCACTCGCTTTCCGCCGTAAGAGCGCGCGAATTCCAAGGCAGCGCGGCCAGGGACGAGACCTGAACCCGAAATCATGGCGGCAAACGTATCGAGAATGTGCTGCTTGGCTTTCTCACTCACGTCTTCCGGTAGGGCGCGGGTAGCAGCAGCGGCCATGTAAGCACTGAATTGCTGCATAATTTCGCTGACTTTGTTGGGCGTTTCGTCTGAAACGAGAAATTCAGCAGCCTTTGCGAACTTGGGTGAAAGCGCGAGCGCGCTGGAGAGGCCAGCGAGGCGGATAATTTGGCGGCGCGATATAGCTGCGCTGCCTGTACCTTGGATTGAAGTCTTGTCTGAATGAATCATTATTCCTCCCACCGAGCGCGACAGGATTGCTGAGAAATTCTCACGAGCGCACCTGTTGGATAGATTTGAGAAGGATCATTGGAGTTGGAGAAGTGGACGAAGGTCGCGAATGTCGCGCAGGTTTTCGAGACTCATCACTTTTGCAATGAGCTCGGAAGATTTGTGTTCGCCCAGAATAGGAGTTATGAGATCGCGAGACTTGGCTAAAACTTCCTCTCGGGTCATAGGATTTTCTGGCGTGCCGCGAACGCTGTCGACGCGCTGGTGGAGTTGCGTACCATCGCTCAAGGTGAGCTCCACAATGGCGACGCGAAGTGGCATGAGGTTTTCGAGTTCAGCGTCAGGGATCAAGGTAATTTTCGCTCGTTCGCGCAACGTCGCGGGATCTTTCAATCGGGCCTGGTCATGAGCGGAAGCAAAGGTGACGGTTTTGTCGAGGAGGGCCACGGCCAGCATGTGCTGGACGCAGATGTCGGGAATTTCTCGATTGTTGACGATGGCCGCTTCGTCGGTGGCGAGGCGGATTTTGACTTGCTTCACCTGGTTGGCGTCGAAGGGATGTTGCTTGCGGAGAATTTCAAGCGCGTCGAGTGCGGCCTGGATGGGCGAACCGACTGGCCATTTTTTTATGTTAGTGCGAGTGACTTCGTAGCGTTCGCCTAGTTTCTCGATGAGACCTGCGGGATCTGCATTGGGGTTGTAGGCCTGGAAGAAATTATCCTTGCCGGAGAAAATATCGTCGACGCCGGTCCAGCCGGACTTAACGAGCAGTGCCGAGGTGACGCCGCTGCGGGCATTCATGCCACCAAAAAGAAACGCTTTCTGGATGTGATCAGGGTCGCGATTCCAGGCGCCGAGACCGGAAGATTGGTGCGCGGTATAGCCCAGCATCCAGCGCATTTCCTGGGCGTTGAGATTGGCCACGCAGGCAGCGGCAGCGGCGGCGCCAAAGTGGGGCGCGATACTGTGGGTGCTCCAGTGGCTCTCCACTTCAAATTTTTGGCCGCCGAGAGTCATGGTGACGCGGGTTCCCACGTCGTAGCCCAGGGCCACGGCGCGCAAAAGATGCGTTCCACTGATCTGAAATTGTTCCCCGACGGCAAACGCGGCGGGCACAACAGCACAACCAGGATGCGACTGCGATGGCGAGTGGGAATCGTCGGTCTCGTCGGCGTGCGCCAACATGCCATTGGTCAGCGCGGCTTCGATCGGCTCGCACATCAGATTGGATGCGACCACTGTAGAAATTTCTTTTCCGCCATAGGACTGCGCAAATTGCAAAGCACGCTGGCCCGGAAGCAATTTCGATCCGGAGACCATGGCACCGAATGTGTCGAGGATGTGCTGCTTGGTTTTCTCAACGACCTCGTCCGGTAGCGGACGGTTGGCCGCTTCGCTCATATACGTGCTGAGTGTGTTCATGACGCCGGCGCTGGATCTCGAGGGCGTGGACTGTTGAGGCGATGCCAAAGCTCCAGGGGCCGAAGCAGGCACGGCCGCGGCGGTAAGCGCGAGGCCCGTCCATTCGAAAAGTTTGCGGCGAGTGATTGGCAAAGGATCGAAGGTTTTAGATTTGCTCGATTTAGATTTCATGCTGTCGGCATCTTATGAATTGAGATTGTCAACGGTGGCGGCAAAGTCCTTTGAAAAGTTAAGCTCCGCTAACTTCCGTGGCAATCGCTTCTCCCAGATCTCTCGTGCTGGATTTCCCGCCGATATCTGGCGTGCGCACTTTTGAGTTCGCGAGTATCGCGGAAATTGCCGCCTCGATCGCATTCGCACCTTCTTCAACGCCGAGATGACGGAGCATCATGGCCCCTGACCAGATTTGGCCGATGGGATTGGCAATGCCTTTTCCAGCGATATCCGGCGCAGAACCGTGAACCGGCTCAAACATGGAGGGAAATTCCTTTTCGGGATTGAGATTTGCGGACGGAGCGATGCCAATAGATCCGACTACAGCTGGCCCAAGATCGGAGAGGATGTCGCCAAAAAGATTGGATCCAACCACGACGTCGAACCAATCGGGATGACGCACGAAGTGAGCGGTGAGAATGTCGATGTGATATTGATCGGTCCGGATGTCCGGATATTCGGCGGCCAAGGCACGGAAGCAATCATCCCAAAAAGGCATGGTGTGAATGATGCCGTTGGATTTGGTGGCGGACGTTAGATGCTTTTTTCGTTTGCGAGCCAATTCGAAAGCGAAGCGCATCACACGATTCACGCCGCGGCGCGTGAAGACGGTTTGTTGAACGGCCATCTCGTCTTCGGTGCCTTCATACAGGCGGCCGCCGATGTTGGAATATTCGCCCTCATTGTTTTCGCGAACGATGGTGAAATCGATCTGGCCCGGTTTCCAATTTTTCAGCGGCGATTCGATGCCTTGGAAAAGCCGGACGGGACGAAGATTCGCGTACTGCCGGAAGGTGCGGCGGATTGGAATCAAGAGCCCCCAAAGCGAAACGTGATCCGGGACGCTTGGATGACCAACGGCGCCTAGAAAAATTGCGTCAAACGGCCTTAATTGTTGCAGACCGTCATCCGGCATCATTTTCCCGGTTTGTACGTATCGTTCGCAGCTCCAGTCGAATTCTTGCCACTTCCACTGGAAACCGAAGCGCTTCCCTGCTGCTTCGAGCACGCGGATGCCTTCGGGCACGACCTCTTTGCCGATGCCGTCTCCGGCGATGACCGCGATGTGGAAGGTTTTCATTTTTCCGTTTGTCTCGTAACTGACGACAACAATGGTGATAATGCAGCGATGTACGGAGCTGCTTCCAGCGTTTTCACGAAAGTGATAATTTTTTCGGTCTTGGCTTGAGGCCACTCAGCAAACTCAGCGCATCCTCGGAATTTGTCCGAGGCTTCGGCGAAGCTCATAGGGTTGGCTGGGCTGCCCTTGCCAAAGGCGGCTTGCCCGGTGATGACCTTACCGTTCTTTAGAGTGATCTTTAGAATGGAAGTCATTTTGTCGAAACCGGCGCTCTCTGCCTGAGGATCGACGTAGAAATTAATTTTCCCGATCATTTCGCGAACATCCGGGCGCTGAACTACTCTGTCTGAGAATTGCGCCAGACCGGCTTTGCCCTCCAGCAAAAGAATGGCGATGCAGAATTCCATGCTGAATTTTGCTTCGAGCCCGGCCTTGGGATTGTGATGAAGCAGCGTGGTGGTCATGTTGTGGTTAGCGCCGACGTCAACTTTCTCCACCTCCGCGGCCTGAATATTGTTTTCCTTTATCAGGCGCGCGACCTCGGTCATGGCTGGGTGCGTGAGCGAGCCGGAAGGGTAAGGCTTCAACGAAACACCGGGGTCGGCGAAGGTCCAGGGTTGTCCCAGGCGATTCATGATTGCGGAAGGGTCGTAGGAGCCGCCCGCGGCGTGAAAAAAACCGCGTTCCGCTTCGAGAATTTGCTCTGCAGCAGTCCAACCCAAGGCGACCAGTTCAGCAGCAACCAAACCGCTCTCCGCGGCGTGTCCAGCCTGAAACGGTTTGGTCATGGTGCCAAAGTTTTCGCGCAGGCCGCCCGATTGGGCGGCGGCTAATCCAAAGGAATTCAGCGTTTTTTTCAGATCAAATTGAAGCAGCTTCGCGCAAGCCGCTGCGGAACCGAACGGGCCGCAGGTGCCACTGGTATGGAAGCCATCTTCGTAATGCCGCGGCGAAATAGCCTCGGCGATTTTGCACTCCACCTCGGCGCCAATTTGATAAGCCAACAACCAATCTTTGCCGCTGACAGGCTGCTGTTCCGCAAGCGCAAAAATTGCGGGAAGCACGGGAACGGTGGGATGTATCAGCAATCCATAGACGCGATCTTTTGCGGCGGCGAGTTGCGTGTCATCGAAATCATCGGCATGAATGGAAATGCCATTCAGCAGGGCGGCGAAACGAGGCGACGTTTTCATTGCGGTACCGATCACAGTGGCCTGCGGATTAGCACCGCATTGCTCGATATACTTGCGCGAAATCGGTCCACTTTCCGCGCGCGAACCGGCTAAAGCCAGTCCGAAGCCGTCGAGAATAGATTTTTTGCCAAGCTCGATGACTTCCGCGGGAATATTTTCATATTTGGTTTGCAGGACAAATTGTCCAATGTACTGCGTGAGACCTGGAGTCTTTGGAAAATCAACGACAGAAACGGCGTTCGCTGCTTCGGCTCGCGCTGCATCGGAAGGGGCAGCAAGTACCGCGCCGCCCAGAAGCCCCAAAGACGTTTTGCCAAACTCACGCCTTCGCATAATTCACCTGGAGGCTGCGCACCCTACGGCTGAACCTCGTAGACGCGGACTTCCGCTTCCTTACCTGCATGATGAGGGACGCCGAGATAATAGCGATTCCACTCGGGCACCAAAACGCCGGTCTTCGCGCGGAATGCGGTTGGAATTTTGGCGAGGAGCTCGTAGTGGTCAGCATCCTTTTGCTGGAATACATCGAGGGCCGAGTCGCCGGCGAGATATATCCGTTTGTGTTGAGCGTCATAAACTGCGTCATCTACCATGCCAACAGCAGGCAGCTCGGCGATGACCTTGCCATCCTCGGAGTTCAGCACAATTAATTTGCCGGGTTCTCGCGTGATGACGAAGAGGCGGTGGTTTGCCTCATCGAAGGCCATGGCCACATTCGCCTTGTCGCCGGCGGGCAATGGCCAGGTGGCCGAGAGTTCGGACTTGTTGCGGTCCATCACGCCAACCACGCTCTTGCCGGTGATGTTGATGAACATACGTGAGCCGGACTTTTCGAGGGTAATAGCCTCGACATGATTGTTAGGAATTTTTATGTCGCGTAATTTTTTTTCACTATTGGTATCGATAACGCTAATCAGCGAATAGGGAGTTTTGGCTTCGCGGCCGCCATTTACAACGTATAAATAAGATGTGGCCGGATCATAGGCGACGGAGTCGGCATCGATGGAAACTTTAATTGCGTTCAGTGGTTTGAAATTCTCACTATCGTAAATCTTCACCTCTGAAGCGTCACCTTCCACTACGAATAACTTCTTGAGGTCCTTGCGGTACAAAATGGCGTGCGGCGCCTTGGCCTCTTCGATGGTGTGAACGCGCTTGTTGGCATTGGTGTCGAGGATGTCCACTTTGTTGTTTTCTTCATCGGTTAAAAATAGCCGATGCCCATCGAGGTCGGGCGTGAAATGATCGAAGTCGCCATCTTTCAAGCCAGGCAGCGGAATGGTGGCGACCTGTTTGAGTGGCTCTTTGCTTTGGGCAAAGGACAAGAGCGGCATTAAAACGGTGAGAGTGCATGCGGCGAAAAACTTGCGTTTCATGAAGTTGTCTCCATTCGATTGTTGCAGCGGAAATACGATTGGGCGCGACAAAAGACACGCGATGCTACGCTACGGCTTCCGAACCCGTCAACGGCAACAACGTTGGAAGCGTAGCCTGGCCAGCGTTTCGACCGCTATTTTGAGGCATTTGCAAGGGTTTGCACGCGGATCAATGGGAGCGGCTTAAATATAAATTAATCTTCCTTTAAGTTCGTAGCAACCCTGGAAGAGATTCTGTTTTCTGGCGGCGGCAATGCGCGCGGTCATCTATTCGACAGCACGTCGGGCGAGCTTCTCAGTACCAAGTCCTCCTCATGAAATATTTGCTGTTCAAATTGCCGCCGGTTTTTCGCGGAAATTCGTCGAACGGCGCTCTCGAGTATCTCCTTTGCTTCGTTTGTTTTTCGGCTGGCAAATTGTCATTTTGACCCGTCTAAATAGAAATTAATCTTGTGTTAAGGCACGCACTCCGTGGAAGGGTCTAGGCTCCGCCCAACTGGGGGTCTAGTCCTTTGACAATCAAAACTGTTTCGATAAGGCATTGGTCCGGCTGCCTTGCAGCGGTTATTTTCATGTTAAGCATGTTTTTTTCTACTACAGCCTATGCCCAAGTCGCGGGCGGCACTCTTTCTGGTACAGTCACCGACCCCAATGGCGGAGGTGTACCTAAAGCCAGCGTGGTGATCACCAACGTAGCAACGGGCGTCGACCGCGAGGTCACTACGAACTCAGATGGTTTCTACACGGTGGTAAATCTTGTGCCGGGAACTTATCAACTCAAGGTCACGGCGACGGGATTCAATCCTGAAGAGACCACCGGCATCAACATGACGGTCGGAGCGCAACAAACGCTGGACGTCACACTGCATGTTGGTACGATTTCGAACCGCGTCGAAGTGACTGCGGAAACGCCTGCGGTGCAACTGACCAGCTCCGATATCAGCGCAGTGGTCAATGCCACGACGGTGCGCGAGCTGCCGCTGAATGGCCGCAGCTGGACGGACCTGGCGGCGCTGCAACCTGGAGTTTCGACCATTGAAACGCAGCCGACTTTTTCGACTGGAGCTGACCGGGGTAACCGCGGCTTCGGGCAACAATTAACCATCTCCGGTGCGCGCCCGCAACAGAACAATTACCGTCTCGACGGTGTGAGCCTCAACGACTATGCCAACGGCGCGCCCGGCAGCGTGCTGGGTGGGAACCTGGGTGTCGATGCGATCCAGGAATTTTCGGTGCTGACCAGTAACTACTCCGCTGAATACGGGAAGACGTCGGGCGGAGTGGTTAACGCCATCACCCGCTCTGGCACTAATGATTTTCACGGCAGTGTGTACGAATTTCTTCGCAATAGCGCGTTGGATGCTAAAAACTATTTTGAATCGGCTGGCGCTTCGAAAGCGCCCTTCAAGCGCAACCAGTTCGGCGCCGACCTCGGCGGGCGGATCATCCCCAACCGCACGTTTTTCTTTGTGGACTATGAAGGCATTCGGCAATCCAAGGGAATTGCTAACGTGGACTTCGTGCCATCGCCTGCTGCGCGGGCTACCGTCACAGATCCGGCAATCCTGAAATATTTGCAACTGTACCCAATCCCTACCGCCGCGGAGTGCGCGGGCGGCGGGTTGGTGTGCCAACACGTCTTCAACGGGAAGCAAGTCGTAACGGAAAACTTTGTGACCACACGCATTGACCACAGGTTTTCAGACAAAGACAGTTTATTCGGAACGTATCTCTACGATAAGACGCCCTACAATTCCCCTGATAGTTTTGGCAACGTCGGCCTCAACACCTTGTCGGCGAGGCAAATCGTTGCGGCGGAAGAGACTCATAGTTTTACGACCACCTTGGTGAACGCGCTACGCTTCGGCTACAACCACGAGCGGGTTGATAACGACGCCAGCGTGACGGCTCTTAACCCTGCCGCAAAAGACACCTCGCTAGGGGCGTTCGCGGGCAGAAACGCAGCGGTTGTGAATGTGCCTGGATTTTTGACGACCATGCCAGGAGGTGTAGGCGGTTTACCTACGTATTTGTATCGATGGAACTCGTATCAACTCTACGATGATGCGTTTTACACCGTCGGAAAACACTCCATTAAGTTCGGCGCGGCCTATGAGCTCATGCACTTGAACGTAACGGCTCTCACAGATCCCAATGGAATTTGGTATTTCAATACGTTGACGGATTTCCTTACGAATAATCCCAACAAGTTTCAAGGCGGCGTCGCCAGTTCGCTTACGCCGCGAAATATCAGCCAATCAATCGTTGGCGGCTATGTCCAGGACGATTGGCGCTTGCAACCGAATCTGACCTTGAATCTGGGGCTACGATACGAAATGGCGACGGTTCCGACCGAGGCCAACGGCAAGTTTGCAAATCTGCGGAATATTTCCGATCCGCTCCCGGTATGCGGCACTTCGGCGCCGGGTTGTGCAAGCACCGGCCCATTATTTTACAATCCGACGTTGCACAACTTTGAGCCGCGCTTTGGTTTTGCCTGGGACCCACTGCATAACGGAAAGCTAGCGATACGAGGGGGAGCAGGTCTTTTTGATGTTTTGCCTTTGCCTTACCAGTTCATCCTGCTCACCACGCAAGCTGCTCCGTTTTTTCAGTACACCGCTCTGAAGGTTGGGTCTACTCCGACGCCGCTAACGTTTCCATTTGTCGACCCCACGCTCATCACTGCCAACAAATTGCGCTCGACGTATATTGAATCACATCCCAATCGCAACTATGTAACTCAGTGGAACCTGAATCTGCAGTATCAGCTCACTCCGTCGCTGGCGGCTTTCGTTGCGTACGTAGGATCTCGCGGCGTTCATCAACCATTCCGTGTGGACGAAGCTGACCTGGTGATACCAACCAAGACTCCTTCCGGATATTTGTGGCCGAAGGTCGACGTATTAGGGAACGTCTTCAGTGCTCAGTGTAATCAGACGGATCCGAATGGGAGCGACCCTGCGCAATGCGCTCCTCCAAATACCATTAACCCAGCATTCGGGTCGATACGCGGAATGTTTTATCAGGGACGCTCTTACTACAATGCCCTCGAACTGCAGTTAGCCAAGCGCCTGAGCCACGGCTTCCAGATGCAGGGCACCTATACCTGGGCCAAGAGCATTGATACCAGTTCAGCTACGCTCGCTGGAGATGCGTTCGGCAACTCTATCTCCAGCCTTGACTGGTTTGATCTGAAGCTCACACGAGGGCTATCGGATTTCAACGTCGGCCGGACTTTGGTGATCAATGCAACATGGGAGTTGCCCACAGCTAAATCTTTGACGGGGCCGATGCAATGGCTGACCAATGGATGGCAACTCGGAATGATTTTCACCGCGAGTGATGGCGTACCGTTTACTCCTACCTGGGGAACCGGCGCGGACCCGGCGGGCACGCTGAGCAGTGACGACTTTGCTTACCCGAACCGTCTCACCGGCCCGGGCTGCGGCACCGCAGTGAATCCGGGCAATCCCACGGCCTATATAAAAACCCAATGCTTCGGCGTCCCAGTGGCGCCGAATCAAGCGTTCTTCGATGCTAATTGCGATCCGGCTCCTCCCACTTTTGGCGGTCCGCTGCCTCCGGGAGATCTGCGATGTTTCAACCTGCGGGGAAACTCCGGCCGCAACGTTCTTAATGGCCCCGGTGTGAGGAGCCTTGATTTCTCTATTTTCAAGAACAACAAGATCAGGCGCATCTCTGAGAATTTCAACGTGCAGTTTCGCGTAGAGATGTTCAACATCATGAATCATCCCAATTTTGCGCCTCCGGGTCCGGGCGATGGGAACACCGACATTTTTGATCCAACGGGGGCCTCCGGCGCTCCTCCTGCAGGTACTGCCGGAGCTCTGGTGCGCACCACAGTTTCCGAGCGGCAGATTCAATTTGCGATCAAGGTTATTTTTTAGCCTAACGTCAAATTTTGCATGGGAATATCATAACGGACGTCTGGCTTGAGATAGCCGGAACCACAACTTTACATCTCAAAAGCGCCGGAAGTCAGGGTTGAAACCATTTCGGCATATATGTCCACAGCTCGGACCAGCTGCTGCTTCAGGATGCACTCCTCGGCGGTGTGAGCAGCGTGAATGCTGCCTGGGCCGATTAGAAATGGCTTTCCCCACGCTGGTCCAAAGCTTGGAATATCGGTGGTGAAAGACACGACAGTAGTTGGTAATCCCGGGAACGGCTCCAGTCGTTGTGCGGGCGTGGTGTATTGTTCGCGTCCCTCGGCGCGTCCGGCCAGCACTTGTGCCAAGGCTTCCCGAATGGGTGCGGCGCTACCGACCATACGAAACATAATTTCAGCTTGGGCATGATCGGCGACGACATTGGGAGCGCGACCGCCGTTGATGGTGCCAATATTCAGAGTGGAGTGGCCCAGCAATTCGTCCTCTGGCAGCTCGATAGCGCGAATGTCCTGCAACACATCGAGCAGCGTTTCAATCGCGGAATGTCCTAGTTCTGGATACGCGGAATGGGCCGCGCGGCCCTTGGCGGTGATTTCAAAGCGCAACGCGCCTTTTGTGCCCAGCGCGATTTTGTTCTCCGTCGGTTCGCCATTAATAAGGTAGCGAGAGCCGCGAGGATTCCTGGCGGCAACCAACGCTCCGGCGCCGTTGACCTCTTCTCCCACCACGAAAAGTACAGCGAAATTTTTCTTCCCGGCGTTCAGTAGTTTCTCGACCGCCGCAATCATGGCGGCAATGATCCCCTTCGCATCACAAGCGCCGCGGCCCCAAATTGTTTCTTCATTTTCGGAAGACGGAAAGAATGGCGGCACGGTGTCCATGTGGGTAGAGAGGGTCACGATTGGCTGACCCCAATAGGCGATGACATTAAATCGATCAGACTCGACTCCCATTCGCTCCGCTCGGCCGGCATAGCGTTTGGCAAGGTTCGAAAGGTGCGTGAACAGGAATTCGCCGATACGCTTTTCTGAATTCGTTACGGAGTCAATGTCGATCAGCGCGCGGGTGAGTTCAAATGCATTCATGGCTCAGGTGGATTCTCAGGTGCGAAGGAAATTAAAATTGGTCACCTTAATTCCAGACATCGAGGTTATTTGCGCCAGCGGTCTCGCAAGTCGGCGACCAGCTCGCGTGCAACCTCCTTGGCTCGAGGAATATCGTGTGGATCCAAGGATATGGCCGACACGCGGGCGTGCCCGCCACCTCCGAACTTCTCTGCCAGCGTGGCCAGATTGGCGTCTGCGTTCGCGAGATTCCAGGGATTCGTACCCAGGGAAACTTTCGCGCGCACTGCCGATGCGCTTACGCTCACGGAGTAAATGCATTCCGGATACAACAGATACGGGATGAATTTGTTGTAGCCTTCCAGGTCCAGGTCGCTAACGTCAAAAAAAATGACTCCTTCGCGGGCCTCGGCGCGCTCGCGAAGAATCTCGATGGATTTTCGATGCCGGTCCAGTAGCGGCTCAAGGTGTTTGGCCACCATGGGCAGCTTTACCATCTCCGATAGCGGCCGGTAGGCCAACTCTGGAATTATCTTTGCGGGCAGGCCGTTTTCTGGCGCTGCTTCAATGACCAGCGCGAGCTGCGTGGCGGGTTCCGCGAGGGCCACGGCAGCTTCGGGCGTCGGGTACTGCGCCCCATCGATGATGTCGCCCCAATAAATCAGGTCGTCGAGCGGCTTGGTATCGAAGCCGAATTTTTCTTCGGAAACGTCGGCGATCAGTTTGGTGCAGGACTTGTATTCCGGCTCGTAAAACATATTCGGTCCGGGGTGCTTGCGAAAGTTTTCCGCGTCCGCAGGCGTGAGGAAGGCGCTCTGATGATGATCGAACCACCAGGTTACTTTCGGCGAGTTCGAATATTTGAAGTCCACGATCACATTTTCGTCGCCGTCAAAAAGACCGTCTGCCCAAGGCTGCACAGCGCGATGGGTCATGCCGGTCAGTTCGAATTGCGCTTGCGCATCGAAGCGCTCGCGATAAAAACGATAAAAAAGTGCGGCGGAAGCGGTGCCATCAAAACAGCGATCATGAAAACACAGGCGTACTCGGGTCATAAACCTGGCGAATGCCTTTCTAGGCTTAGTGCAATGTTAAATGAAGCTTTTTACAATGGTGGGAGCCAACGGGAAAGTCAATAGTAACCACGTTTGAGGATCGTTAAATAAAGTTCGGAGCAGAAACGAGTCGCACGCGAGTGGAGCGACTCCCAAGCGGCGATTTCTGTCTAATTATTTGCCGGCGATGCCGTCAGCAATAGGCGCGGCAATAGGCACACGGAATAGTTCGTGCTGATAGGCCTTGATCATTAACAGGATCCACAAAATTACGGTCAACAATCCAAGTACCATGGAGACCATTGCCCACAAACCAAATCCAACGAAGCCTCCGATGCCGGCCACGACCCCAAAACCAATTCTCAGCACCATTAAAGCGCCGAAGACCACGATCGATTGCGCGGCGTGAAACCTGACGAAGGGCCGTTTATCGATCAATATAAATATGATCCCTGTTAGCCACCCAAGAACGTAGCACAACAGCCCAGCCACATTTTCCGCGAGGCCTTCGCTGCTCGCCGCTGGCGCTGTGGCCATCGGAACCGCTGATGCCGTTTGGCTAGCTCCGCACTTCGGACAGAAAGCTGCGCCGCCTAACTCCGTTCCACAAGCTTTACAGAACGCCATTTGCTGGACCTCCGGGAGGGATATAATGCGCCGGAGCGTAACAAAAGAGGACTTCTAGCGCAATGACTTATAGTAGCGGGCCGGGGCCTTGCAGTGTTGCGCAATTAGCAGCAACGCTAATGTAGGTGAGGTTCGTTTTTGACAAGAGTTAAGCCCAATGGCTGACGCACTGACCTCCGCGAGGGTCCCCTCCGCAAATCTGTCCGCCTCTTCTCGCCTGTTTAATTGGCCGCGCGACACGACGGCCGCCGAGCGCCAAACGCTCGTTGCGGGCGGACTTGGCTGGATGCTCGATGCCATGGACGTGATGTTGTACTCGCTGGTGATCGCGTTCCTCCTGCGCGAATTCGCGATGGATGCGCGCACCGCCGGCTTTCTCAACTCCCTGACACTTGTGGCCTCAGCGGTTGGCGGGCTGGTTTTCGGCTGGGTTGCTGATCGAATCGGCCGCACTCGCGCACTGATGGCGTCCATCGGATTGTACTCGGTGGCCAGCGCGGCGTGCGGCTTCTCGCATTCCATTACGGAGTTGGCGGCGTTCCGGTTTTTGTTGGGTATTGGGATGGGCGGCGAATGGACCGCCGCCGCTGCGCTGATAGCTGAAACATGGCGACCCGAACATCGCGGGAAAGCCCTGGGGCTGATGCAGTCTTCTTACGCCATTGGTGAAGCCATCGCGGCGCTAGTCGTCGCCGTGGTGTTGCCGACCTTTCGCTGGCGAGCGGTATTTTTTGTCGGAGTGCTACCGGCGCTGCTGGTCTTTTGGATTCGCCGCAATGTACCCGAGCCCGCGGTGTGGAAAAACCGTGTAGCAACAGAGAGATTGGGATTCTTTGGTGTATTGCTTGGCAAAGGAGTTTTTCGTGTGGGACTGCTGGCCACGGCGATGAACGCCTTTGGGATGTTTGGTTACTGGGGACTGTTCACCTGGATCCCCGCTTACTTGTCATTGCCGGTTTCTCAAGGTGGGCGGGGCCTGAGTCTGGTCAAGACGACAACATTCTTTCTGGTGTTGTGCTTTGGAAAATGGCTGGGTTATGTATCCTTTGGATTTTTTGCCGATGCCTTCGGGCGTCGTAAACCTTACTTTATTTATTTGCTGATTGCGGCCGGATTAACGCCAATCTATGGGTCTGCCAAAAGCGCGTTCTGGCTGCTGTTGCTCGGCCCATTCGTAGCTTTTTTTGGAACGGGATTTTTTTCGGGCTATGCCGCGATTGCCAGTGAAATTTTTCCAGGCGAAATCCGCGCGGCAGCCATGGGGCTGAGCTACAACATTGGCCGGGGATTTTCCGCCGCCGCACCGTTTGCAGTTGGGGCGTTGGCACTGCATTACGGGATCGGCCCGGCGTTCTCACTGCTGGCTGCGGCGTTTTTCATCGCTGCGCTCCTGGCGTTGCAGCTTCCTGAGACTGTAGGGCGCGCTCTGACATGATCGATGGGCCGGGACAAACAATTGGGTTTATGGTGCGGGAAGAGGGATTTGAACCCCCAAGGGCTTGCGCCCGGCAGGTCCTAAGCCTGCTGCGTCTGCCAGTTCCGCCATTCCCGCGATGTGGGTAGAGAAAGTTTATCATGCTAATTTATAGCTAAAGAACATCGTTCTGGATCTGGAGCCGTTTATGCCGCGAGATGTGCGCAGCCTGCTGGAACTCTACAACCCCAATAATCCGCTGGATCACGCGTCCACTATTCCGTCGCCTTGGTATTTCGATGAAGGTCTCGCAGAGCTGGAGAATTCCGCTGTTTTTGGTAAAAGCTGGCAGGCAGTCGGCCGTGCCGACCAGGTGCAGAACCCGGGACAATTTTTTACTGCCGATATAACCGGTGATCCGATCGTCGTGGTGCGCGGTGAAGACTCACGATTGCGCGCTTTCTATAATGTCTGCCGACATCATGCCGCGGCGGTGGTCACGGAGGCGCAAGGTTGTGCGAAACAGTTTCGCTGCCCTTATCATGGCTGGACTTACGGCATCGACGGTGCGTTGAAGGGTATGGTGGAGTTTGATGGCGTGTGCGATTTCGAGCGCTCCGCTAATGGGCTGGTGCCAGTTCTCGTGGACACCTGGGAAAATTTTGTATTCGTCAACCTAGATCCCGACGCGAGTTCCTTGCGCGACTTTCTTGGCAGCATCCCATCCATCGTCGCGCCACTGCAATTGACAAAAAAACTGCGCTACTTTGATCGCCGCATCTACACTTTGCAGTGCAACTGGAAAGTGTACGTCGATAATTATCTGGATGGCGGCTACCACGTCCCACACGCGCACAAAGGACTAAGCAGCGTCATCGAGTACACCAAATACACGATAGAAAACTTTGAGCGCGCTTGTTTGCAGTCCAGCCCGTTGTCCTCCGACTCCAGCTCTGAAGCGGGCGTGGCCTCCACGCGCCAGGGGCGTGCTTTTTACCTGTGGGTCTATCCGAATTTTATGTTGAATGCGTACGAAGGGGTGATGGACACGAACGTGGTGGTACCTCTAGGCGTGGATAAGTGCGCGGTGATCTTCGATTACTACTTCGCAGATATCTCAGCTGCCGCGGAAACGCGGAATCGCGAAAGCATCGCGGTCAGCGAAAGGGTCCAAGATGAAGATATGGGTATCTGCGACGCCGTGCAGCGCGGTTTAGGCTCACGCGCTTATTTAGCCGGCCGTCTTTCGGTTCGGCGTGAAGCGGGTGAACATCTTTTCCACCGCTTGCTGCACGCCGATTTGACGGCCGCCGCCAAGCGCTCTAAAGCGGCCGCAGACTAGAACCCAATTCGATTCTCCGCGTGATTAAGGTGGCGCAAAAAGTGGGGGACAAAAAAAAGCAACCCCGTCAGGAGTTGCCTTGCATACAAAATGCTTACCTCTCTCCATCATTATACCTCAGGGCGAGGATCGCTACCACGCGCGTCGATGAATTGACGATGCCAGAAGCGTCGGCTTATACTGATGATTGAACGCGAGTCTGTCCTTGCTTCTCTAAGCTCAATTGAAAGCCTGGATCGCTGGAGCCCCTGGAACTGGGGTGTTTGTGCTCGCCGATGAGTGTCTCAGCGTTGTAACCTGTATTGATCTCCGATTTCTACGCAATTTGAAAGGTAACTTGTATGACTGAAGGCACCGAAAAAACCGCCGAAAGCACGCCGGAAAGCACGAATCAAGCTGCTGCTGAGGCGACTTGCCGCCGCGAACTGGACCTGGAAATTCCAGCGGACGAAGTTTCCAAAGCCATGGAGCGGGTAGCCAAAGAATTCGCAAAGGTCGCGCGGGTGCCAGGCTTTCGCCCCGGCAAAGCTCCGATTACGTTGATTCGGCGGCGGTTTGCGGACGACATCAAAGGAGAGGTGCTGCAATCGCTGGTTCCCGAGCGCGTGGAAAAGGCTGTCAGTGAGCAGAAGCTTACTCCGGTCTCGCAACCGAAGGTCGAGCAGCTGGACTTCAATGATGGCCAGCCGCTCAAATTTCGCGCGGTGTTTGAAGTTCTTCCCGAATTTGAGCTGGGTAGTTATAAGGATCTGCAACTCGAGATGCCGGTGATGGACGTCGTGGATGAGGATGTCATTAAAACGCTTGAAGACATGCGCGAACGCGCGGCGGCGTTTGCTCCCGCGGAGGGTCGTGCTGTGCAGGACGGCGATTTCGTGCAGCTGAAGCTGACCGGCATCGCCGAGGGTGAGGGCGAACCGCTGCAGGCTGACAGCGTGCTGTGTCACATCGGTGCGGAAGAGACCATGGCGCCATTCAACGAAAATCTTCGCGGCGTGAATATCGGGGATCACAAGGATTTTGACGTTCCGTATCCTGCGGATTATCCCGATGCCAAGCTCGCCGGCAAAACTTATCACTACTCCGTGGATGTGCTGGGCATCAAAACCAAGAAGCTTCCTGAATTGAATGATGACTTCGCCAAGGACGTAAGCGACGCCACGACGCTGGATGAACTAAGGAAAAAGATTCGCGAAGGTCTGGAACACCAGCGCGATCACAAGCAGAAAGATTTGTTGCGCGAAAAAGTTCTGGGCGAAATTGTGAAGCTGCATGACTTCCCTGTACCGCAGTCACTGGTCGAGCATCAAATGGATGTGCGCCTGGAACGGGTGGTTCGCTCCCTGGCGCAGCAAGGTGTCGACCCGCGCGCGGTTAATATCGATTGGGTGTCGCTACGTAAGCGGAATGAAGACCGCGCCAAGGACGATGTGAAGGCCGAGCTCATTGTGGACCGCATCGCCACTGCGGAAAACATCGATGTGACGCAGGAAGAAGTGGAGCACGAGCTGGAACATCTGGCCGGACATAGTAACGAATCGGCAGAAGCAATTCGTGCTCGTTTGACAAAGCAAGGTACGCTCGATAGGATAAAAGCGAAGTTGCGAAGTGATAAAACTCTCGACTGGCTCGCGCAAAATGCTCGAGTTAGCACCACAGCAGCAGCCGCTGGAGCGAAGTAGCATTTTGAATTGTGAGGCGGCAAACGCAGCAGTTGACTGAAGCCTAACCTTATCGTTCGCAACCGCAAACACTCAACCAAGCCAAAAAATGAAAACCTCTAACGAACCAGATTATCGCGCCACCACGCTTGTACCTATGGTGGTTGAACAGACCAGCCGGGGCGAGCGCGCCTATGATATTTATTCGCGGCTCCTGAAAGAGCACATCATTTTTATAGGCACGCCGATTGACGACCACGTCGCCAATCTGGCCATTGCGCAAATGCTTTTTCTGCAGGCTGAAGATCCTGAAAAAGACATTCAGATTTACATCAATTCCCCGGGCGGCTCGATCACTGCCGGGTTCGCCATTTACGATACCATGCAGTTCGTCAAGCCTGATGTAGTCACCACCTGCGTGGGTCAAGCAGCTTCCATCGCGGCGGTGCTACTGGTTGGCGGGGCGTCGAAAAAACGTTTCGCGTTGCCTAACGCGCGGATTCTGATTCACCAGCCGTGGATGTCCGGTCTAGGCGGTCAAGCCACGGATATCGACCTGCATGCCAAGGAAATCCTGCGCATGCGCATGGTTATCAACAAACTTCTTGCGCAACATAGCGGACAGAACGTTACGCGCATCGAAAAGGATGTAGAGCGCGACTTCATCATGAATCCCGAGCAAGCCAAGGAATACGGGATGATTGACGAGATTATCTACAAGCATCGTTAGAGCCGCGCCAGGCTCACTGTCCGGCACGTTTTACGATGTGAAACTCGTTCCAAAAAGTTAGCAAGTTTTATACCTTTCTATTTTGCTTCGGAGATAAATCGGCCTAGAATGATGGGTAGGGTGCTCCGTCGAACCTTTGCGGAGACGAGGCCTCACGCCAGTGAAAAAATTCAATCCAGAAGAGCCGCTGCGCTGTTCCTTCTGTCATAAGACACAGGAACAGGTCGAAAAGCTGATCAGTTCGCCTTCGGACTATCCGCGCGCCTACATATGTAATGAGTGCGTGGGTGTGTGCGAAACGATTCTAGAGGATGAAAAGCGCGAACAGGCTACGGCTCCGGCCAAGAGGCTACCGCGCCCGCCGGAGATCAAGCAATTTCTGGATGGCTATGTAATTGGCCAGGACCGCACCAAAAAGAAACTGGCTGTGGCGGTTTATAACCATTACAAACGCATATTCCTGAATAAGCAGCCTGGCGAGGTTGAACTCAGCAAGTCCAATATTCTGCTTATCGGGCCAACCGGCACCGGCAAAACGTTATTGGCGCAAACGCTTTCGCGGATGTTGGATGTGCCGTTCGCTATCGTGGACGCTACCACGCTCACGGAAGCGGGCTACGTTGGCGAAGACGTGGAAAATATTATTCTGAAGTTGCTGCAGGCCGCCGACGGCGACGTGCAGAAGGCTCAGCAAGGCATCATCTATATAGACGAGATCGATAAGATCGCTAAGAAGGACGAGAACCCTTCGATCACCCGCGACGTGAGCGGGGAAGGCGTGCAACAAGCGTTGCTCAAGATTCTCGAAGGCACCGTGGCTAACGTTCCACCGCAGGGTGGCCGTAAACATCCGCATCAGGAATTTACGCCCGTCGATACCACCAACATTCTGTTTATTTGCGGCGGGGCGTTCGTGGGGTTGGAAAAAGTTATTGAGAAGCGCGCGGGCCGCCGCTCGCTGGGCTTCCATACGGACGCTTCTACGGTGGCTCCGCAGCGGCGCAATACCGAGTTGCTTGAGCACGTTCAGCCGGGCGATCTCATTCGCTACGGGCTGATTCCGGAATTCGTCGGGCGACTGCCTGTTGCCGGCGTGATGAATGATCTGGACAAAGCCGCGCTGGTAAAGATTTTGACCGAACCAAAGAACGCCTTGCTTAAGCAGTACCAGAGACTTTTTGAATTTGAGAATGTGCGTTTACGTTTTACCGACGACGCGCTGGAAACAGTTGCCGAGCTGGCTATGCAGCGCAAAGTTGGTGCCCGCGGCCTGCGGATGATCCTCGAGGATCTAATGTTGGAGCTTATGTATCACCTGCCCATGCAGCGCAAGGTGCGCGATTTTGTGGTGACCGCGGAGATGGTTCGCACCCGCGAGATCAATTGGAGTTTGCTCGAAAAGGCTGGTTAGTTATTTAGCACCACGCTAAATCCTTTGCCAGTTTGAGAAGTGAATCGCGTTAAAATTTGACGCGACGTTTATTTATCAGGGGCCCCATGTTCAATCGGGAAAAACAGGAAATGAAGCGCGTGCCGATGATGCCGGTGCGCGACATGGTCATCTTCCCGCAACAGATGACGCCGTTCATCGTAGGGCGCGAAGCCAGCGTCCGCGCGCTTGAAGAAGCTTTGGCGGGCGACAAGAAGATTTTCCTTTCTACGCAACACGACGCTTCGGTGGACGATCCCAAGCCGGAAGAGATTTACGCCGTAGGAACTCTCGCGAATATCGTGCAGAGCGTAAAACTACCCGACGGAAATATAAAAGTTCTGGTGGAAGGCGTGGAGCGAGCCCGTTCCATAAGTATCACCGCGGAAGAAGGTTTTTTTCGGGCCACCGTTCGGCTATTGAATGCTCGCGTCGAGCCTTCTCCCCAGGTAGAACAAACCGTTCAGAAGATCACCGGGCTGTACGAACAGTTCATCAAGCTGTCGCAAAGCCTGAATTACGACACCATGATCGCAGCGGCGCGGGTCGATGATCCTTCGCGGTTGTCTGACACCATTGCGGCTAACTTGCAATTGCCGGTGGACGAAAAACAGGATTTGCTGGAAACCGTCGATCCCGTGGAGCGGCTGAACCGCATCGGCGACATTCTTGAGATCGAACTTGAGAAGTTGAACGTCGACCGCAACATCAACACCCGCGTCAAGCGGCAGATGGAGCGCGCGCAAAAAGAGTACTACCTCAACGAGAAACTCAAGGCCATTCAGAAAGAACTTGGCCGCGGCGAAAAAAGTGAGATCGACGAGCTGAAGAAAAAAATCGATACCGCCGGCATGTCCAAGGAAGTGCAGGAAAAGGCCATTCAGGAGCTGAAGCGCCTGGAACTGATGCCGCCCATGTCCGCGGAATCGACGGTTAGCCGCAACTATCTTGATTGGCTACTGGCGGTGCCCTGGAAGAAGAAGTCCAAGGAAATACGGGACATTCTGGCCGCGGAAAAAATCCTCAACGAGGAACACTACGGCCTCGAAAAGATAAAGGACCGTATTCTCGAGTTCCTGGCGGTCCGCCAACTTGTGAAAAATCCCAAAGGCTCAATTCTCTGCTTTGTCGGGCCTCCGGGCGTGGGCAAGACCTCGCTGGCCATGTCCATCGGACACGCAACCGGACGCAAATTCGTTCGCGTTTCATTGGGCGGCGTTCGCGACGAAGCTGAAATTCGCGGGCACCGGCGCACTTATATCGGCGCACTGCCTGGCCAGATCATTCAGATGATGAAGAAGGCCGGCACTACCAACCCGATTTTCGTTCTAGATGAAGTGGACAAAATGTCCACCGATTTCCGCGGCGACCCTTCCGCAGCGCTGATGGAAGTGCTGGATCCGGAACTAAACCACGCCTTTACCGATCACTATCTGGACGTGGAATACGATCTTTCGAAAGTGATGTTCGTTTGCACCGCCAACGTTCTGCACACCATTCCGCAGCCTTTGCAGGACCGCATGGAAATACTGCGCATCCCGGGCTATACGGAACAGGAAAAACTTCAGATTGCCAAGCGCTTTCTCGTAAAGCGCCAACGCGAGGCCACCGGTCTGCAGGAAAAGAATCTGTCGTTTACCGACGAAGGGCTGCTGCACATCATCCGGCACTACACTCAGGAAGCTGGAGTGCGCAATCTCGAACGCGAGATTCAAAATATTTCCCGCAAGATGGCGCGCAAGGTGGTCACCGATGGTCCGAAGGCGGAAGTGAAGGCAGAAATCGTGCCCGCCAACATCAACGACTACCTGGGTGTTTTGAAATATCGGGAATTCTGGCTTGAAAAACAGAACGAGATCGGTCTCACTACCGGGCTCGCCTGGACCGAAGTGGGCGGCACGGTCCTAACGACTGAAGCTACGCTGATGGAAGGCAAAGGTCGCCTGACGCTCACTGGCAAACTTGGCGACGTGATGCAGGAGTCCGCGCAAGCGGCGATGAGCTACATACGCTCCCGGTCGGCTTCTTTTGGACTACCCAAGGATTTTTATCGCAACATCGATATTCACGTACACGTTCCTGAAGGCGCGATTCCCAAGGATGGTCCCTCCGCCGGCATCACCATTTGCAATTCCATCGTCAGTGCGTTGACCCGAATCCCGGTGCGACGCGATGTCACCATGACCGGTGAAATCACCCTACGCGGAAAAGTTCTTCCCATCGGCGGGGTCAAAGAAAAACTTTTGGCTGCTCATCGAATGGGCTTGCGTACGGTACTGCTTCCGAAGGACAATGAGAAAGACCTGGCGGAAATACCGCAGGAGATCCTCTCCAGTTTGACGATCCGATTTGTTGAAACCATGGATGAAGTTTTGCAAGTCGCTCTTGAA
>DATBBY010000071.1:0-2033 GCA_036270765.1 Candidatus Acidiferrum sp. | reverse complement strand
GCCAGGGCGGGAGCAGCCAGAACCACAGAGCAAAGAACGAAGCGCCTACGGCCAGCGAGGCGATGGTTACGAGCCAGTGCGCGCCGTTATGCGAATCTTGGCCGATTTCAGCGTGTTCATTTGTCATAAAGCCTCCCGAATACCGGAGTGAGAGGTGTGCGGAATGCCTTGCCTCTACTTCATACTTACGAGTTTTGCGCGTGTTGGTTACAGAGAAGAAACAGCTCGACTGAGCATTGCTCGTTACAAGGGCGATGGGCGAGGCTTCTTCCGGACGTGTTTCTTTTTTGGCGGGGTCCAGAGGTGCTTTTTGACGTTGATGCGGGATTCGATGACGGGAATGCCTTCGCTTTCAAGAAGCTTTTTCTGCAAAGAGCCGTAAGGCTCGCGGATAAGGATTTTGCCGTTGGCGCCGAGCACGCGATGCCAGGGAATTCCTTTGCCTTTGGGAGTGGCGCCCATGGCGCGGCCCGCCGCACGCGCGCCGCCGCGAAGACGCAGAGCTCTAGCAAGGCCCCCATAGGTTAGAACCCGGCCGCGTGGAATTTGTTTCACGAGCTTGTATACGGGGTCCCAGGACATACCCATAGCGCTCCCTGCTTATTTGTATTAGATTCGCCGCGACATCCTAGCGATACAACGAATGCGCGACCAGAATAAAAATTGCCGCAGCCGTGTTTAATCCCTTGTGAGGCGATTGGCGCTGGATCCGAACATCGAATTAAAACGTACAGCATCTAAGTACTCAAGAAGCGAGAAAAAACGGGAAGCAACACGAGGATGCGTAGAACCGATGAAACAAAGCGAAAAAAGTGATGAGAAATTTTGCAGAAAACTCGATAGCTTGTAGGCGTTACCGATTGGGAAAAAACTTATGCGCTAGTACGCGCAGGTCATTGACGTTTGTAGTGGAATGCAAATACACTACAATCAGCGACAGTGACTCGAGGTGATGTGATGGCTTTTGTCCGCCGCAAAGGAAATTCGTTCTACCTGGTGCACAACGTGCGCCGCGGTGGAAAAGTGCGGCAACTGCATCTGGCACGTCTCGGGGAGCGCGCGCGAATCACGGACCAAGTAGTGCGCGAAGTCTCCAAAAAGCATCCTTTCGTTGAGCTGAATTGGCAGGCTCTGCGCGAACAGATGAACAATCATATGGATCTTGCCGATCCCAGCTCTCCGGCAACCCAGAAGCTCGTCTCCAACCTTCGAGCTCTCAATCTCGACCTGGCGGACCTCTTTCCGCCGCTCCTCCGGATTTCTGAAACGCCCGCAGTGGCGCGAGAGCTGATGGTACAGCTTCGGCTTTTGCAGTCCACTCTTCAGGTGAAACTCGACAAGTTTGACCGGAAGCGTGGACGTTTCAGCAGCACGGCTTTACCGATGCAAGGCCGCTAGGAGGAGACCATGAGCTCCCAAACACTGCCACTCGATCCAAACCTTCGCAGCAACACGACGATTGAATTTCAGGACGCATTGCGCTCGAAGATCGTCGGACAAGCAGAAGGCGTGCAGGCGCTCGTGGACCTGTATCAGGTATTTTGCGCCGGATTGAACTCGCCGGGGCGTCCCGTGGGAAACCTCCTGCTGTTGGGGCCGACCGGCTCAGGCAAGACGCGCATCGTGGAAGCTGCCGCCGAGATTCTGTTCGGGGATGCGCGCGCTGTTATCAAGGTAGATTGCGCGGAGTTTCAGCACTCTCATGAAATAGCCAAGTTGATTGGATCTCCTCCGGGGTATTTGGGACACCGGGAAACGCATCCTTTAATCACCCAAGAGGAACTGGCGAAGAGCCATACGGAAAAGCTGAAGCTGAGCTTTTTGCTCTTTGATGAAATTGAAAAGGCTTCGGACGCGCTCTGGCAATTGCTGCTGGGGATGCTGGATAAGGCGACGCTCACCCTTGGGGATAACCGACGGGTCGATTTGTCGCAGACGGTGATTTTCCTGACGTCAAATTTGGGCAGCGGAGAGATCACAGAGCTGATGGAGGGCGGCATGGGCTTCGTCCAGCCCAGCGACAAGCCGATCAC
>DATBBY010000070.1:0-18184 GCA_036270765.1 Candidatus Acidiferrum sp. | reverse complement strand
TCGCGAACCGTCTTGACCACCTGCTGGTCCGGCGAAAGCTGCATCATCACTTCCGTGCCGATGGATTTTTCGCGGATGTTCTTCAGCAGCTCGTCGGCAACGCCAACATTGACGTCGCCTTCGAGCAGAGCTTCGCGAATTTCCACCAGAGCCGCATCCAGGTGCTCTTCGGTCAGCTTTCCCTGTCCCCGAAGATTCTTAAAGGTGCGTTGCAGTTTTTCCGTTAAATTTTCAAACATTTTCGAGGCTCGGTATCCAGTTTAATTTTCAAGCGAGGATTCTGTGTTACAGAGCAGTGCGACACTGCACTACATTTTGATTCTAGGGGAGCGCTCAGGGACGGTCAAACGCAGCTAAAGACCGGCGGTGAATCCAGCAACGTGTAAAACTAAAGCTCAAAATGTCACCCGCAACCCTACCTGCGCAGCAAAGGGAATCCCCACAGTGGTTCCTGGGCCAAAGAAATCCCCCAGCGCGCCAGCAGGGACTAGCAATTGATTTGGGTTCGTGATCGGCTTGGTCTGCGAGCAGTCAGCATTCAAACAAAACGCCGTGGCGTTCGTCAGACTGTTCACCGGGGTCGGCAGCGCGCTAATGTCGGTCACATAATTCGCGCCGGGATTATTGCGGTTAAACAAATTGAAAAATTCAATGAACGGCGTCACCGACCATCGATCATGAAATGTAAACGGCCGGCTCACCCGCAAATCCGCCTGCACGTAAGGCGTTCCACGAAATTGATCCAGCTTCGTCTGGACGCCATTGATCACCGCGCGATCGTTCGCGGGGTCTCCCAATCCATTTACGTCCACCGGGGTAGTCAAGGTAATGGGGCGGGCGCCTTCGGCTTGAAACAATAAGCTCAACCCAAATCCGGCTGGCGCGTGAAAAATTCCCGCAACCACCACGCGGCTGCCAACGTCTTCCCCAGAGGGCCCGTAATCTCCCGGGCCAAAGGGGCGCAACGGATTACAAACGCCGTTCACGTAGTCGGCCAATTCGCCGAGTATGCAACCCCACGTATTGGCCGATGACAGCGAATAATTGGCGATCAAATTAAATCTTCGCGATACGTTTCCCTGCACGTGCACCAGCAGTGCATCGTAGCTGGAGCGATTATCGGAGTGCGCCACGGAAACCGCTGGGACGAATTGCATCTGGTTCGCAGTATCGTTGGCGGCGAATAGCGGCGTGAACAGCGTGAATCCGGGAATATATTGATAATTGCGGTAGCCGCGCACGCCTTGCTCGTGCACCCAACTGGCGCCCACCGTCCAGTTCTGATTGAAGGCGTGCTCAAATCCTACGCTGGCATGTAGCGCGTAAGGCGTTTTGTAATTTGGATCGATCAGTGCTCCGACGCCCCCGGCCGCCGCTCCGGGTACGCAGCCGGCGTCCGGTGCAGCGCCTACTGCGTTTACGCACGACAGCGGCCCGGTGTTCACGGCTTGCAAAGCCCCGACCCATCCGTTTTGGGCTAGATCGTTGTAGTACAAACCAATCCCGGCGCGAATAACGCTGCGGCCCGATGTGCCCGGCGCGTAAGCAATGCCAAGTCGCGGCGCGACGGCTCCGCGATAATCATGCGGCGCGCCTTTGACGAGGGGAATCTGCAGTGCTTGAAGCGTCAGGTACGTGGGATTTTGCAGTTGGGTGCGTCCAGACGCCTCGAAAAGTCCAAAGGTGGTGTCGTAGCGCAATCCGTAATTAACGGTGAGATGTCTGGTCACCCGCCAGGAATCTTGCGCGTAAAATCCGAGCCGTTGTACGTTTTGCGAGAAGCTCCCGTCGCTCGCCGGCACCGGCGTGCAACTAATTTCCGACGCCGGGTCCGGCTGTACCGAGCAACCGGCACTGAAGAAAAATTCAGACGGATTGGCTGCGTAAAAGCTGGGGTCTTGCGGATACGCCAAGACCGTTTCCGCCGTCCCGGAAAGCGCGCCGCTGAGTACCGGTTCGTGGATGAAATTTATGCCGAAGCTTGGGGCGTGTCGGCCCGCGAAGTGGCTTACGTCATAGCGCACCTGGTATTTTTCCTGGTTGCGCAGCACCGGAAAGGCAGTAATGGCCGTGGCAAACTGGTTGTCGCCGAAAGTGTCCAGGCCTGAAACGGTTCGAAAGGTCGCGCTGAATGGGAACTGCAGCGAAAATCCCACGTAGTCGTTACGAGCTTCGGTGCGGTGCAATGTGCTGGCGCCAAATAGGAATGTTCCTACCCACGTGGGACTGAAGGCGTATTGTTCGCCGAGCGCAAGATTAAAATAATTCGAATGCGAAGTCGCGCCCGTCGAGGGCAATGTCCCTTGCTGGATCAAATCGTTCTTCGTCAAATAACTGTCAGCCGAGGCCCGCAGAAACCACTGCGAACGGACCGATTGTTTCCAGTCGAGCCGCACCATCCCCAGAAAATCATTGAACGGCACCGGCGTACTCTTCGGCACTGCAATGGAATTTACTCCGGGAATCAGGCCGTCTGCCGCAAGCGCCGACAAAGCAGAAAATTCGTTCTGACTGTTCGGGCTATACGCAATGCTGGCGTCTTCGTGCACGTATTCGAATGACGAAAAGAACCACAACTTACCCGGCCGGATCGCTCCGCCCAGCGTGCCAACATAATTTTGCCGCGAGAACGGCTGCTTCGGATCTGGGGCCGGGTTTTCAATGGGAAAGCGGGCATTCAACGCGGCCGCCCGTTCATAAAATGCGAACTCGCCGTGCAGTTCGTCGGTCCCTCGCCGTGTACTGATCACGACCGATCCCGCGGTTGTTCGTCCGGTATCGGCATTCTCTTGCGACGTCCGGAACGCGAACTCCTCAATCGACTCGGGTGAGAAATTTTGCAAAAATCCGCCGATGTAATCGTCGGAATTATCCACGCCATCTACCGATAGATCGTTATTCAAACCAGAACTTCCACCGGTGGACACCGCGGTGATGCGAGCCTTGCTAGGATCCGATGGCTCGACCGGTTCGGTTCCCGGGACGAGATAGGCAATATTTGCGAAACTGCGATGGGCCAGCGGAATTTCGCGCAAGTCCTGCGCGGTCACGATGCCTTGTTGCACTGCGCTGGCTATATCTACGGGCTGCGTGGTGATCGAAGAGGCCACGCTGCTCACATTCACTTCTTGATGAACACCTGCGGGCTTCAACACGACGTCGAGGTCACGGCCGGAACTCAGCTGAACCGCAACGCGAGACTCTGCGAACTGAAAATTCGCAGCCTCGACACGCACGCGATATTCGCCCGGTGGCAAATCGTCAACGCGAAATTCGCCGCGGTCGCTGGTTTCTATTTGCCGCTCGTTAGAGGAATCGGCTGAGCTAACTATGATTTTCGCGCCGGCGATTCGACCGCCGCTGGCATCCTGCACGACGCCACGCAGCGTCCCGCGGGGATTTTGAGCCGCCAAGAACGGGGTGAAAATTGCGCAGAAAAATGAAACCATCAGCCACCTGGCTGCCAGCTTCGGCTCGAAGTCTGTTGAAGTGCTCATGGTTTTCCTTCGAAGGTGCTCGATAGCCTAGTGAATTATGCACAATTTTTCCACATTTACGTTACACAATGGCGTTACCTTAAATGTGCGTCGAACCAAGCGAGGGTGCGCTCGATCACGTCGCGCTGGTGCTGCGGTTTCGCGAATAAGTGTCCCTCATGAGCGTAAACTACGAGCTGGGTCTCTACCCCTAAGGCCTTCAACGCATGCCAGAATTCATATGACTGGGGCGCGGGGCATTCGCCGTCGCTATCGCCCACAATAATTAAAGTTGGCGTTTTAACTTTTTTGATGAAATTTATCGCTGAGCTCTTGGCGTAAATTTCTGGATCGTCGTAGACCGACTTGCCAAAAAACGGGATCATCCACTGGTCGATTAGATTTTCGCCGTAGTAGCTTTGCCAGTCCGCGATGCCCGCGCCGGCCATCGCGGCTTTGAAACGGTTCGTCTGCGTGACGCCGAACATGGTCATGAATCCGCCGTAGCTCCAGCCAGTCAGGCCCAGGCGGTTGGCATCGATTGGGGCCACGCGCATCGCTTCGTCGACGCCCGCCAGAATGTCCGCGAAGTCGCCTTCGCCAAAATCCTTCACGTTCGCGCGTGTGAAGGCTTCGCCCTGGCCATAGCTTCCGCGCGGATTGGGGCTGAGGACAAAATATCCCGCTCCAGCAAGCGCGGCGGCATAGCTATGCGGTGAGGGCCACTTCGATACGGAAGCCCAACTTGGGCCTCCGTGCACGTTGACAACCAGCGGATATTTTTTACTGGCGTCAAAATTCTTGGGATAAAGCAGCCAGCCCTGTGCTCCATAACCGCCGTTTTTCCACTCAATGCTTTTCGCGTCGCCCCACTCGCGTGTAACGCGCTCATTGGCACGGGTTAGCTGCTGCCATTCATTGGCCTGTCCCGCCCAAACTTCTGGAGGCGCCGCATACGATTCCCGCACAAACGCCATGGTCTTGCCGTCTTTCGTGAGCGAAATCGTTGGGGAGAACCCGCCTGCGCCGGCCGCCAGGTATTCGCCACCTCTCCACAACGTTTCTATTTTTTTGTTTTGGGGATCCACGCTCGCAAGTCCCACGTCTCCCCCTGCAAATTCGGTAAAAATTATTTTCTTTTGGAGGGTCCAGCTGATCCAACTTGGCGAAGCTTTTATTTCCGGCGTCAAGTTTTGTGCTTCTCCACCGCCGGCACTCACGGTAAAAATGTCGCCACCTGTTAATCCAGCATCGCTCATCAGCCCTTCAATGAACGCGATTCGTTCTCCATCCGGCGACCATGCCGGGTTAGCAATCTGCAGGTTCGGCTTATAAATGGATTTCATCAAGCCGGTTGCGGCTTCCAGGGTGTAAAGTTCCGCGACCCACCAATTGTTGTCGCCATTTCCCAGCGCTGCGGTCACTGCAAAGCGCAATCCATCCGGGGCCCAATCGTATTCGTATATGTAAGTATCCGCCGGCGAAATCTGGCGCAGCTTCCCGGTTGCCACATCTACAACGGCCAGCCGTTGCTCAAAAAACGAATCCTTTATTTCTCCTGTCTCGGGAGTTTCCGCCACCAGCGGCCCGGACGCACGCGTGGCGTTTTCTGTGAACAGCACCGCGATGCTCTTTCCGTCAGGCGACCAGCTTGGCGTAGTCAAAAAACCTTTTACGTTGGTCAACCTCTTCGCCGCCGCGTTCGTTGCCATTCCATTGCCGCCAGGCACCTGCTCTACATACAACTGACGCTGCCCAGCCTTCACCGCGTCAGACAAAAATGCGACGCGTTTGCTGTCCGGTGACCATGCCAGATTGCCTTCCTCGTGATCCCCCGGGCCAACTCCAGCCTTCAGGCGTTTTGGCGGTGCCTTCGACTCAAGTCGCAAAACATAAATTGCGGTGTTGCCTGTGGGCACCCCATCTTTCCCGATCAACGTCTCGACCCACGCCACCCGCTTGCCATCCGGCGAAATCGCCGCTTGTTCGAACCGCCGTGTCGCAAAAAGCGTTTTCTCTACCTCGTGAATCGGCTCGGTCCCATTCGCCGGCTTGGCATGTTCCACCGCCTTCAACCGCGCTTCTACGGCTTGCTTCGTCCCTGGCTTGGCATGGGCGGCCGGCTTCGCTTCCGCGGTCTCGGTCGCGTTGGGTTTGCCTTGCGACTTTTCCCGCGCAGCAGGTTGTTCGGGAGCGGATTTGTCCTGCGCAAGTGATGAGTTCAGTGGGCAACGAGCCGTACACGTCGCCAGCACCAGTACCAAAATCAAAAATTTCCATCCAGCCATCGATTTCATTCTTCCCTCGCGTTCAACAACTGCTGAGCCGCAACCGGCCACTTTCCGCAACGGTAGCGCATGATACTTTACCGTCTTGAAAAGTGGGTAGCCGCTTGTCGGTGCGACGGGGAGATTTAATAGCCGGCGCGTCCCCCTGGGCATGGAGCGAGTCTGGAGCGAGTCTGCGACTGGAGCGAGTCTGCGATTGCCGGGCGATGGGTTGGCAGGCTATGATTGTTGGTTACGGAGGAGTGACTTAGTGTTGACTATTCGTTTGGCAAGGATTGGCAAGAAGAAGAAGCCGTTTTACCGCGTGGTGGTGATTGAAAGAACACGCCCGCGCAACGGCCGCGTGAAGGAATTGGTGGGCACCTACGACCCATTGAAGAAGCCCGCGGAGATTAAGCTGGATTCGGAGCGCATCAAGTATTGGCTGGGAGTGGGCGCACAGCCCAGTGACACGGTGCGGAGTTTTCTGAAGCTGCAAAAAATTGCGTAGTTGATTTTTTGCGCGCGGAACGAGGTTCGGGAATTTTGTTCGCCGCGCGGGTTGCCGATTCAGCTAGAAGACACATCGAGACTTGATAGCCCGCCACTCAGTTCCCCTAGTGACGGATGTATCCAGGAGCTGAGAATGAAGGAACTGGTAGAAACCATCGCCAGGGCCCTCGTGGACCGTCCCGAAGAGGTGCAGGTGCGGACGGTCGGGGGAGCGCAAGTTACCGTGCTGGAGTTGCGGGTCCACGCCGAGGACTTGGGCAAAGTGATCGGGCGGCAGGGGCGGACGGCCAAGGCCATACGCACAGTGCTGAGTGCGGCGGGGACGAAGATGCGCAAGCGGTTCACGCTGGAAATATTGGAAGATTGAGCGGTGAGAATCAGCGATGGCCTGGGTGGATTGTGGTGGCGCGGATTTTGCGGCCGCGCGGGAATAAAGGCGAAGTCGCAGTAGAGCTGCTCACGGATTTCCCCGAGCGGCTGACTAAATTAGAGCAAGTTTTTCTTGGCCGCGCGCAAGGCGAAACGTCCACGGCGAAATTCGCGGGCGCGTTTGGCGCGAGCGAACCTACCCCTATAGGCGTAAAATCCTGCTGGCTCAGCCAGAATCATCGTGGGCAAGGTGTTTTTCATTTTGCGGGCGTGAATTCGATTAATGACGCAGAAAAATTTCGCGGGCTGGATGTGTTGCTGCCGTTTGAGCAGCGCGTGAGTTTACCGGCGGGGCAATTTTTTGTTGCGGATCTGATCGGCTGCGCGGTGTTTGAAGCCGCCTGCGGAACGCCGGCGGTATCTTCTTCGCCGTGTTCGATGGCGACGGCGCCGCAATTATTGGGAACGGTGCGGGATGTGCAGTTTCCCGGTGAGGGCGAGAGCGTGCGTGGGACGCCGCTGCTGGAAGTACAGACTGCGCAGGGAGAGTTGCTGATTCCGCTGGCTGAGGACATTTGTAAGCGGATTGATGCTGCGGCGCGACGGATTGAGGTGATGCTGCCGGAAGGTTTGCGCGAGTTGAATTTGGAATAAGGGCGTTGGGATTATTCGCGGGAAAAGAAAGAGGAAGAGAGATCCCTCCACTTCGCGGGCCGACTCCTTCGCAGGGGCGAAGGAGAAGAAAAAGCATCGGCCCGCTTCGGTCGGGATGACTGATTTTTGCTTGTGGCACCGGGTTTGGCGCTTCGGGCGAGGCGACTGGTTTTGTGTTTCTGGATGGTTGCTGCGATTGTGCAAGCGACGCTCTCGTGAATGATAAAGATGCGATTTGATTTAATCACTATTTTTCCGGATTTTTTTGCGGGCCCGCTGGAGCATGGGATTTTACGGCGCGCGCGAGAGGCGGGAATTGTTGAAGTGAACGTACAGGATTTGCGCGTCTTCACGAAGGATCGCCATCGCACCGTGGATGACCGGCCGTTTGGCGGCGGCGAGGGTATGGTGCTGAAACCGGAGCCGCTGTTTGAGGCAGTGGAGCATTTGTTGGGCACCCCGGTTGGCGACGCGACTGATAAGCGCGAAATTCCTGAGGACACCGCGATCGTGCTTTTGTCCGCTTCGGGGAAACGATTTGATCAGGAGACAGCGCGACGGTTCGCGAAGTCACAGCGGATAATTTATATCTGCGGGCGATATGAAGGGGTGGACGAGCGGGTGGCGCAATATCTGGCTACAGATGAAACTTCGATTGGCGATTTTGTATTGAGTGGCGGCGAGTTGCCGGCCATGCTGATTGTGGATGCGGTGACACGGTTGTTGCCGGGATCGTTGGGAAATGAAGCGTCATCGCAGAACGAATCCTTTAGCGAGAGATTTGAGAATCAAGAAACTGCAAACGGGGATCGGTCTGAGTGGTCCCACGTTAGAACCCCCACCCGCAAAAGCCCAGGGTGGGGCACCCAAAGTCCGACATTGCTGGATTTTCCGCATTACACGCGGCCGGCGGAATATCGTGGATGGAAAGTGCCAGAGGTGCTAATCGGCGGGAATCATGCGGAAGTTGCCGCGTGGCGCCGCGCTGCGGCCATCGAAAAGACTCGGAAAAACCGGCCTGACCTGAAGCGAGCGAACAACCGATAAAATTGCAGCTGTTCATCACCATCTACCTACGCCACCAAGAAAATTCTGCAAAGCTGTGCGATATTTTTCCGGAGCAATGATAGAGGCTTCCTCATGGCAAGAGCCGTTGATCTCTAAGAAAGCTTTGGGTTCGTTGGCGGTGGCGTAGACTTCCTGGCCGAGCTCGAACGGCAGAACGGGATCTTGACGGCAATGAACAATCAGGATGGGGACGCGGATTTCCTGGAGTCGAGCTTGCGTGTCGAATTGACCGCGGACCAGAAGAGAAGAGCCGGGAAGAAAGCGAAAAATGACTTTGGCGAGCCTAGAGGCAGAAGGAAATGGAGCTTCGAGGATTACGGCCCCTACCTGGTGTTGCGCGGCCAAATGAGCGGCTACGGCGGTTCCCAGTGACTGGCCGAAGGAAATGATTGAGTGCGGATCGATGTGCTCGACGTTTATCAGGTATTGGTAGCCCGCCTCGGCATCACGATAAATGCCGGCTTCGCTGGGTTTCCCTTCGCTGTGTCCATAACCACGATATTCGAGTGCCAGTACATTTCCTGGTGCGTCGCGTAGAAATTCGTAGATTGGGGCGCGGTCGGCAATGTTTCCGGCGTTTCCGTGAAAAGCCAGAAACGTGAATTTGGCTTTTTCATTTGCAATCCACCAGGCGTGGAGTTTGGTACCGTCCGCAGAAGTCAACCAAATGTCTTGAACCGCCAGGTTCTGAGGGTGCCAGTCGCCGGCCAAGCGGTTGGAATAATCGGGAAAAAAAACCAAACGCGTTTCAAAGATACGTACTAAGAGCAACATCAACATGTAGCCGATAAGTGCGTAAATCAGAAGGCGCAACATTCGTTGGCGGATTGGGACGGCCGCATAAGAGCTTCTCATGAAGTCGAAGGTGCGTTTCAGGAGATAGGTGTGGACATGGCTGCACCACGAAATGGGTGGCGTGAATGGGCGGGATTGGCTATAATTACGGATTGGCCTTGGTGTGCTGGCTCCGCCTGAGCGGGTCTGCCGGGAAACTACAATGAATCCGATAATACGAAAATTGCATGAAGCGCAACTGCGCAAAGATTTGCCGGAGTTTCGTCCTGGCGACAGCGTACGAGTTAATGTGCGGCTAAAGGAAGGCGAAGGCGAAAAGGAAAAAGAGCGCCTGCAAGCGTTTGAGGGCGTGGTGATTTCGAAGAAGGGCCGCGCATCGAGCGCGACATTCACGGTGCGGCGCGTGAGCTTTGGCGTGGGCATCGAGAGAATTTTCCCGCTGCATTCGCCGACCATCAGTTCGATTGACGTGGTGGGACGCGGCAAAGTGCGGCGCGCGCGGCTTTATTATTTGCGCGAATTGAAGGGCAAGGCTGCGCGCATCAAGCGTGCCGCGCGTGAAGAAGCTCCGGCTAGCGGCGCGAAACCACAGGCTGTGGAAGCCAAGGCGTAAATTCATCAAGACATTTTATTTTGTGAGTGGCCCTGCGGGTTGAGTGGTGGGGTTACAGGTGAAGTGTTTTTGAGTGAGGATTAAGAAAAGAGCTTCGCGGATCAGTTGGGTGGTGTTTCCACGTTACAAGCCCCACCTGCCACGGCAGGTAAACCTTCCAAAAATCTGAAGGTGGGACACGCTTCGCGGTTTTTGCATTTGAGAAGCGGATTTGATGTTGCGGTAACTGTAGGATCTGCGGGAAAAAGCTTAAATGAGGAAAAATGGAATGAGGCTCCGGTTCAAGTTTGCGCGCTTCGTTTTCTGTTTGGGACTGGCGATTTGTGCGGGCGCGACCGCTCAAGATAAAAAGCCGACACAAACGGCGACGCCGCTCAGAGCGCCGGATGAGCGCTACAAAGTGGATATTTTGCTGGTGGTGGCGCATCCAGATGATGAAGGCGCGGCGACGGCTTATCTGGCGCGTGCGATTGATGAGGGCAAACGTGTAGCAGTAATTTATGGCACGCGCGGGAGCAGCGGGGCCAACGAAGTTGGCGCGGAGCAGGCGGCGGCTTTGGGCGCGATCCGTGAAATTGAAGCGCGACGCGCACTTTCGCAGCTGGGGATCGCGGATGTGTGGTTCCTCGACGGCAAAGACACCGCTTCACAAAATGTTCTGCAATCACTTTCCAACTGGAATCACGGCGAGACGCTGCAGCAATTGGTGCGGCTGATGCGCTTGACGCGCCCTGAAGTAGTGCTGACATTTTTGCCGGGGACGTTTATCGGCGAGGACCATGGCGATCACCAGGCGTCCGGGGTGCTGGCTAGCGAAGCGTTCGATATGAGCGGCGATCCGGTCGCGTTTCCGGAACAACTGGCGGGGGCAACGAAGCGGCTTGAACCATTGCTGGACAATTTGCGGCCGTGGCAGCCGAAGAAACTTTATTATTTTGCGGATGCGGATAACGAGGGCATTTTCCGCGGACTGGGCCCGGCTTATTCGGTAAAAGAGCTGTCGAAATCGAATAAGCATGCGTACTGGCGCATCGCGCTGGATGGCTATATGGCGCATGAGACGCAATCGAGGGCCATGGCGGAATCGTTGAAGGGGATGAGTGACGCGGCTCTGGAAAAGCTGATGACCACCGAAGGATATTGGAGCGATTCGTTGCGATTTGTGCGCGGTAAATCGCTGGTGGGCGGCGCGGCGACGGGGGATGTATTCGAAAATGTGAGCAGCGAGCCTATTGCATTTAGCCGGCCTGAAGTTGCGCCGCAATCTCAAGAACCAGAATTGGCGGTGGAACTAGGCGGGCCGTGGAGTTTTTATGCGGAGTTTCGTCGCGCGCACGGGCTAACACATTTGCCGCACCCGGAACCTCCGGAGATCGCGCTACAGGTTGGAACAACACTTGTCATTCCGCTATGGGTGCGGAACGCGACATCTTCAACGCAAGAAATGACTTTGTCCGCCGAACTGCCGAGCGGGTGGACGGTACAAAGCGGCGCGGGAAAATTTTCCATTGGGGCAAAACAAACAGCCGCGGCGCGGATGGAAGTCGGTTTGCCGGCGACTACCGATGGCACTAAGAAGAATGAACCGCAAGAGATCACGATGCACGCCGAATCTGCTGGACATTCGATCGGCGATATAAAGCTGCGCGTGGAGTTACGTAAGAGAGCGCTACCTCAGTAAAACGTTTGCGAGTATTGCTCAGGATTTTTTAGTGCGCGCGGATTCCATCGCTTCCCACGCTGAATCCGGTAGCGTAGCCAGATCATTAAACTCACCCGCGCCGCGCAGCCACTGGCCACCGTCGATCACCACGCACTCGCCATTGATATAGGGCGACATATCGCTGATCAAGAAGGCTGCGAGATTGGCGAGTTCTTCATGACGCCCAAAGCGCTTCATGGGGTTGAAATTCTTGCGATCTTCTTCCATTTGGGTGGAAGGCATCAGGCGAGACCACGCGCCTTCGGTGGGAAACGGGCCAGGCGCGATGGCGTTGAGGCGGATGTGGTGTCTTCCCCACTCCACGGCTAGAGACCGGGTTAGTGCGAGAACTCCAGCTTTGGCGCATGCGGACGGCACGACAAAACCCGAGCCGCAATTCGCGGCGGCGTAAGTGGTGACGATGTTGAGCACGTTGCCGGGCTGTTTCTTTTCGATCCAGCGTTTGCCGAAGACTTGCGTGCAATTAAAACTGCCATTGAGAACGATTGCGACGACGGCGTTGAAGGCATTGGGCGTCAGCTTTTCGGTGCGGGCCATAAAATTGCCGGCGGCATTGTTGATCAGGGTGTTTATTTCACCGATTTGAGACTCAGCGTTTTTTGCAGCGGCTTCGACTGCTGCGTAATCACGAACGTCGCAGGATCCAAATGCGGCGGTCCCACCGGCGTGTTGGATTTCTTCGCAGACGGACTTGAGCGGCTCGGGCCGGCGGCCGACGATGAAGAGGCGTGCGCCAAGACTGGCAAAATGGAGCGCCATGGAGCGGCCCAGGCCGGTGCCCCCGCCGGTAAGGAAAATACTTTTGGATTTCAGCAGGCCTGATTGGAACAAGCGTCGTCCTCTAATATTCCGCAGAAAAACTTATCTTGAAAATCTGAAGGCTACCAGATTTTGCAAGCTTGTTCGCGCACCATGTGGTCGCCCTTTTTGCAGCCCCACGCCTGCGCGAAGGCGGCCATATCTGACAACGGCCCATTGCCGCGGAAACGCGCGAGCGGATGCGGATTGGTGTTGGCCTGCAAGCGAGCGGCTTCAGGACGCTGGTTGGTGCCCCAGACTTGTGCCCAGCCGAGAAAGAAGCGCTGTTCGGGAGTGAAACCGTCGAGGTCTTTGGGGCGCGGCTTCCCTTCCAGAGATTTTTCGTAGGCTGCGTAAGAGATGGCGAGGCCGCCAAGGTCGCCGATGCTTTCGCCCAGCACCAGCTTGCCGTTTTGATGCAGGCCAGGTTCGACTTCGTAGGAGTCGAACTGTTTTTCGACGCAGGTGGCCCGTTCATCAAAATTTTTGCGATCGTCGGCGGTCCACCAATTGCGCAGATTCCCTTGTCCGTCGAACTGTGAGCCTTGATCGTCAAAGCCGTGCGAAATTTCGTGACCAATGACGGCACCCATGCCGCCGTAATTGACGGCGTCGTCCGCTTTCGGGTCGTAGAAGGGTGGCTGCAGGATGCCCGCGGGAAAAACGATTTCGTTCATGGTGGGGTTGTAATAGGCGTTGACCGTGGGCGGCGTCATGCCCCACTCGTTGCGGTCCACAGGCTTGCCGATTTTTGCGAGCTCGCGAGCGTTTTCAAAAGACTCAGCGCGGCGCAAATTGACGGCGTATGAGGTGCGTTCGATGTTGAGTTTGGAATAATCGCGCCATTTGTCGGGATAGCCAATCTTAATGTTGAAGGCTTCGAGTTTTTCGATGGCGGCTTTTTTCGTTTCCGGGCTCATCCAGGAAAGGCTGGGGATGTCGGAACGCAGGGCAGAGATAAGGTTTTGCACCATCTCGCGAGCATGAGCTTTGGCTTCCGGCGGAAAATACTTCTCCACGTAGACTTGGCCGAGGGCTTCGCCGATGCTGCGATTGACGGACTGAACGCAGCGCTTCCAGCGAGGCTGGAGCTCGGTGGTCCCGGAAAGACGCTTGCCATAGAAATTAAAATTTTCCTGCACGAAGGCATCGGTCAGCGCCGGCGCATTGTCATGGATCACGTGCCAACGCAAATAAATTTTCCAATCGGATAAAGGCGTGGCGGTGAGCTGATGATCCATTTCCTTGAAGAAGTCGGGCTGCCCAATATTGGTTTCAGGAAGGCCCGGAAGATGCACGTCAGAGAAAAAGGAATCCCAGGACCAATCCGGCGTGAGCCGCTTCAATTCGGCAGTGGAAAGTTTGTGGTAATTGGCTTTGGGATCGCGCAACTGCACATTGGTCAACGAGGCTTTGGCGAGAGCCGTCTCGATATTCATCACAGTTTGGGCTTCGGCAGCGGCTTTTTCCGCGGGATCGCCGGCGAGCTGAAACATTTTTGAGACGTGCGCGACGTAGTCGGTGCGGAGTTGCTTGGAGCGCTCGTCATCGCGCGTGTAGTAATCGCGGTCGGGCAAGCCCAAGCCGCCCTGATCGGCGTCGCCGATCACCTTGGTGCTGTCGACGAAGTCCTGCGTGGAACTGAAATCGAAGAGCGCCTGGATACCCTCGTTGTGGAGAGCGGCCACTTCCGCGAGCAAAGCGTTGCGGTCATTCATGGCGTTGATGGCGTCGAGTTGCGGGGTGATGGTCTTGATGCCTGCCGATTCAATGGCACTGGCGTCCATGCAAGTGGCGTAGAAGTCGCCCACTTTCTGCTCATTCGATCCGCGCGTAGCCTTGGCGGAAGCCGAGGATTCCACGATCTGGCGAAGCTCGGCCTGATTCTTTTCCTGAAGCTCTCCGCCAGTGCTCCAGCTTGGACGGTCAGCGGGAATGGGATTGTTTTTCATCCAGCCGCCCATAGCGAACTGGTAGAAATCGTCGCAGGGTTTGCACGTCTTATCGAGGTTGGCGCTCGCGAATCCCCAGGAAGAGGGAGTGTCCGCAGCGTGAGAAGCGAGTATGAGCGCGCCGAATCCGGTAAGGCACAAAATAGCAGCGAGAGAGAATTTTGAGACGTTGTTTTTCATGAATCACCTTTGAACAGTTTAGTCGATGCGAGATCGACGAACTCAGCGATTTGGAATGACGCGCGACTGGAAGAGCGTGCTTGAAACCGGGCTGGGCAATCACTTGTTTGCAGTCACTCGTTTGCGGTCACTTGTTTGCCGCGGGTGGCGGTTGATATTTGCTGACGTCCACGGATTGCCATTCGCCTTGAATGATTCCCGCGCGGATTTGCGCTGGAGTTTTTCCCTTGCGGGTCTGTTCGTACGAGTATAGATCTTCGCGGACGCAGATGCCGCAACCGGCGCCATGTTTACTGACGAAGCAATCGAGAAGGCTTTCATGGCCCTGGCTGCGATCGCAATGGCAGTAGCACGGTTCCTGGTACAGAACTTTTTTCACGTGGGCGGCAAGGGCGTAGGCATTCTGCGCTAAAGGATCGGAAAAATTATCTGGACTCATGGTCGCGGGAAGCGCGCCGGTGGGGGCTTCATTGTGAAACGCGGGCACGTCGCTGGCGGACTGCGGTTCGGCGGCGGACAGACCGCTCGCGCCAGATCCAGATATAGATTGCTGCGGCAGAAGCAGTAAAACGAGCGCAAACGCAACCAGAATTAGCAGAGCAGAACATTTCTGGATCAAGGCCATGACGATTTCTCCGTTACACCGCTACTTCCCTCTAATGTGATGGGTGACACTGGCGTCATTTACTGTAAGCGGTAAGCGATAAAAATTCCAGTACCGGACCTGAAAAGCCATGCGCTCCGCGGGTCATTGACGTTGTTCCAGTCAGCGGCGTCCAGGTGCTTGCGCTGGTGTAAGCAGCTATTCCGGATGAGCTAGCGTGCTGAGGTCAGGCCCTGGAGACTTCCATGATAGTACGCGGCTTTCCCAGGTATGGTTCTGAAAGGCCCGGTAGTTGATTTGATTTCCCATCTTGGCGATGAGGTTGCATGCCGTACCACTAACGCCTGGAATGTGAATGCCAATTGCGTAACCCGGATATCAGGTGCAGCATCTTAGATTCGGTCGGAGCGAAATGCCCGATCACCGAACGGTTTTCCATTAGAAAATCCTTAGACGCGAAGATGGAACGCGGGATTAATCACAAGGATAAGGGGGTACCCAGCGCGGCACTTATCAGGAAGGAAGCACAGGGAGTGACTGCCAAGCAGCAAAAAAACGGTAGTCCTACTTGACGCGGAGCCGCTTTTGGGTAAACTGCATTTTCTTTATGGCAACGATGCCACAATTCGTACCGGCCGTGGTGATGCAGGATTTCGACCTGCCACAACGCGAGGCGGCTTTTTTCTACGGGCTGTTTTTGCGTGGCCACTCGGCGGAGCAGTTGCGGCGTGATATTGAGGTACCCACTGCGGTTCTAGTGAAATGGCATCGCGAAGCCGAGCGCGAGCCTGAATTGCGGGATATCTTTACGCGCATGGTGGAATACCGGCGGCACGTATTGGCGATTTTTGACAATCTAATTGGATCAGATCTGCAAAACCAGCGGCTGCAATAATCCTCGTCAGTTCTCCGTTGAGCGCTTCGGGTCTTAAACTAACTCAGAACGCTTTCCTACTCGGAATTATGAACTCCCTGTCCGTTCGAACAGGACACCGTTGTCTGAGGCGAAATTTCCTGTACGTTCGTACAGGTTTCTAAAGTACTGAAGGCAACTAATTTTTCCCCCGATGATTCTAAGCGATTCGGGGACAAGTGTCACAAAATGAAGGGGATTACTCAATTGACGTCAGCCACTGGCGGAGTTAGAATCCTCGCTTACCAGATTTGAGGTGGAACACCATGGTCAGGGTAGCGCGCACCCTCTTTACCTCGCTTTCTCTAGTCACTCTCGCGATGCCGGTGGTCCGGGCGCAGCAAGAGCAGCCGGCACCGCAGCAACAGGATCCCACCGCACATCAGAATCTCGATAAAGTCCAAAAGAAGAAAATCCGCAAGACGCTCAAGGAATTGGACACGCCTTACAAGCAGTGGCTCAACGAGGACGTGGTCTACATTATTTCACCGGAAGAGCGCAACGCGTTCGGGCAGCTGGCTACCAACGAGGAACGGGAACAATTCATCGAACAGTTCTGGCTGCGCCGCAGCACTAACCCGGATTTGCCGGATAACGAGTTCAAAGAAGAGCATTACCGGCGGATCGCGTACGCCAACGAGCATTACGCCTCGGGTATTCCAGGATGGAAGACTGACCGCGGGCACATGTACATCGTGTGGGGCCCGCCAGACGAGATTGATAGCCATCCAACGGGGGGTACGTACGACCGACCCCAGGAGGAAGGCGGGGGTTCCACAACCACATATCCGTGGGAGACGTGGCGTTGGCGGTATATTGAGGGCATGGGTGAGAACGTAATCATGGAGTTCGTCGATCCTACAGGATCAGGCGAATATCATTTGACGATGGATCCTTCGGAGAAGGATGCGCTGTTGCACGTGCCGGGAGCGGGATTAAGCCAAATGGAGCAGATGGGACTGGCCTCGAAGGCCGACAGATTTACGAGGTCAGACGGAACGAACCTGCCGACGACGATGGGCGGGACGCCAGCCAGCATGAATGAGTTTACACGCCTGGAAGCGTACGCGAATGCGTGGAAACCACCGGCGGTGAAATTCAAGGATTTGGAAGCGATTGTGACCTCGCGTATCGTGCGCGATCAGGTGCACTTTAACTGGCGAACTGATTTTCTGAAAGTAACGAACGATACGGTATTGGTGCCAGTGACCGTGCAAATCCCCAATCACCAGCTTTCGTTCCAGTCCAAGCAAGGAGTTCACTCCGCGACGATCAATATATTTGGACGAGTGAGCACGCTGACAGGGCGGGTGGTTCAGACTTTCGAAGATTCGGTCAGCAGGGATTTTCCCGAGTCGCTATTCCAGCAATCCCTGAAGCTGCAATCCATCTATCAAAAAGCGGTGCCGCTGCGACCGGGACTTTATCGCCTGGACCTGGTGATCAAGGACGTACAAAGTGGAAATGTCGGCGTGGTGAATTCGCGCCTGCAAGTACCGCGCTACGAGGACGACAAGCTGGAGACCAGTTCGTTGATTCTCGCGGATCAAATTGAACACGTGCCGGCGAAACAAATTGGGAACGGGCAATTCGTGCTCGGCTCTTCCAAGGTGAGGCCACGGCTGGAAGGTGACTTTACCACCGCCGACAAGCTGGGAATATACATGCAGGTCTACAATCTGAAGCCGGATGAGAAAACTCATAAGTCCAGCGCTACGTTTCAATACACCGTGAAAAAGGGCGGCGAGCAGGTGCTGCAATTCAAGGAAACGTCGGCGGATATGAAACAAACAGGCGATCAAATCACGATCGAACGGTTGCTGCCATTGTCGACCCTAGCGCCGGGGAAGTACACCTTGGAGATAAACGCGACGGACGCGCTTTCGAATCAGACGATTTCGCGGACGGCTGATTTCACGATTAAACATCCATTGGAAACCAAGAGCGCCGCGAACGTGCAACCTGGAGGTACAGCAAAGTGAAGCAAAAAAGGCTCCTCCATTTCGGGGCCATAACGCTGGCGTTTTTAGCAGGCGCAGCTTCTCCGGCTAACGCCAAGTCGCCAGATGCACAGCTGAAAACCGCTTCGAAACCGGGCCCGGGGAAACTTGCCGGAGTGGTTCTGGACGGCTCGGGAACGCCGCAGATGGGCGCGACCGTTGAACTCCTTGCCGAAGCTTCGGGAGTAAATATCGCGCGCGAACTCTTGACCAACACGGAAGGTGTTTTTCGCGGCGAGAAACTTTCGCCGGGCTTGTA
>DATBBY010000069.1:0-9487 GCA_036270765.1 Candidatus Acidiferrum sp. | reverse complement strand
TAGCTACAGCAGGGGTTCCGACCAATTCTCCAGCGATTCTTTGACCTTGTGCAGAAATTGATGCGCGATGGCCCCATCCACTACGCGATGATCGTAGGACAACGTGACGTAGCACATCGATCGTATTGCAATGGAATCGTTGATGACCACCGGCCGCTTTTCAATGGCGCCCAGGCCTAGAATGCCAACGTTGGGTTGGCTGATGACCGGCAATCCGAACAGGCCGCCAAAAACTCCCGGATTGGTAATCGAAAAAGTGCTTTCCTGGACTTCTTCGGGCTTAAGTTTCTTGGACCGGGCGCGCTCCGCCAGGTCGTTCATGGTGCGCTGAATTCCCAGGATATTTTTTTCGTCGGCATGCTTCACCACCGGCACCAGCAAGCCCCAGTCGAGGGCCACGGCGATGCCGATATTGATTTCCTTGTGCATCACAATGTTGGTGCCGTCAAGTGAAGAGTTCAGCGTGGGATAAGCGCGCAAACCGGCCACCGCGGCCTTCACGAAAAAGGGCATGAAGGTGAGCTTGGTGCCGTTGCGCTTTTCGAATTCGTCTTTCGATTTCGCGCGAAGCGTGGCCACTTTGGTCATGTCGATCTCATCCACGGAATACACATGGGCCGAGACGCGCTTGGAAGCCACCATGTGTTCGCCGATGCGCTGGCGCATCACGCTCATGGGTTGCACTTCATAATCGCCGAAATAAATTTTCTCCCGGGGCACTGCCGATTCGAAGGAGGCGTGCACCTGCCCGCCGTGTTGGCCGGCGGCTTGAGCTCCGCCTTGCGAAGAAACCTGTGCGGGAGCTTGCCGCGGCGGCGGTGGTGGCATCGAAGGAGCCTGTCGCGTTTGCGCGACAGACGAAGTTGCGTTGAACGCTTCTTCCAATTCCTCTTCGACCTCCCCGCTCTGGTCTGCCGGATACTCCGCCGCGCCGCGTTGCTGGGCGCCGCCGGCAATCAACGCTTCGATGTCCTGCTTGCTGATGCGCCCACCGGCACCGGTTCCGGTGACGCCGCTCAAGTCAATGCCATGTTCCTTAGCCATTCGCCGAACCAGCGGCGAACTATGAATGCGGGCGCCTCCGTCTCTGGCGCCGGTTGTGGGTGCTCCTCCGGTAGCGGGCGCACCCGTTGAGCCGGCATATGCCGACGCTGCCGTGGGCTGAGGTCGTGCCTGTGGTTGTGCCGCTGGCGCACCCTTGCCATTCGCCGGGGGCTGCGGTGGTGCGGCGGTGCGGGAAGGAGGCGCCTGCGCCGCCTTGGCTGGCGGTGCTTCGCTTTTCGGGCTTGCGGCCGGTTGCGCAGGCTTCGTGGCGCTCGCATCACCCGCGGCATCAATGACACCGACCACCGTCTGAATAGGCACAGTCTTGCCTTCGGCAACCTTGATTTCTTTCAGTACGCCCGCCGAAGGAGACGGAATTTCCGCGTCCACTTTGTCGGTGGAAATTTCAAATAAGGGCTCGTCGCGCTCCACCTTATCGCCGGGCTTCTTGAGCCACTTGGTAATTGTTCCTTCAAAGATGCTTTCGCCCATCTGCGGCATTACGATGTCTACGGCCATGTCGATCTCCTCTGGAAACCAGTTGCATCCTGGACGCGCGCTGCTGCGCCCATCAATTCTTTGCTCGCCGCGTTAATACCGCGCCAGCTCTTTCGCGACATCGAAAACTTTCTTGGCATTCGGCAGAAAATATTCTTCCAATGGCGGCGAATAGGGAACCGGAGTATCGAGCGCGGTCACCCGCAGTAACGGCCCGTCCAGATCACCGAAAGCCTTTTCACAAAGTATGGCCGCAATCTCGCCGGCTATCCCGCCGGTCTTGGTGTCTTCATGAACTACCAGGCAGCGGTTGGTTTTCTTTACCGACTGCAGAATGGTTTCTTCATCCAGCGGCAAAAGCGTGCGCAAGTCAATCACTTCAGCTTGGATGCCTTCTTTAGCCAAAGCGTCCGCAGCTTCCAGGGAAGTATGCATCATGGCCGCGTAAGAAATAATGGTCAGATGTTGGCCCTCGCGCCGCACGATAGCTTTGCCAATGGGCACGGTATAATCTCCGGCTGGCAGTTCTTCCTTGATACGGCGGTACAAATATTTGTGCTCGAAAAAAAGCACCGGATTATTGTCGCGAATGGCCGCTTTCAAAAGGCCTTTGGCGTCGTACGGTGTCGAAGGATAAATAACCTTCAGTCCCGGCGTATGCACGAAATACATTTCGGGATTCGCGGAATGGAACGGCCCACCATGAACTCCGCCGCCCGATGGTCCGCGAACCACAATGGGCGCAGGTGCGTTCCAAAGATAATGCCCCTTGGCAACGAAATTGGTCAGCTGATTGAAGCAGCAGGCAATGAAATCTATAAATTGCATTTCGGCGATGGGCCGCAATCCGAGATAACTCATGCCGCAAGCCGCGCCGATGATGGCGCTCTCGCTGATGGGTGTATCGATCACCCGCTCCCAGCCAAAGCGTTGCAGCAGTCCTTCGCTGGTTTTGAATGCTCCGCCATACACGCCGACGTCTTCGCCAAGGAGCACGACGGCGGGGTCGCGCTCCATCTCTTCAAACATGGCTTGCTTGATGGCTTCCAGAAATGTGACCGGCGCTGAACCGGTAGATTCCGCCGCCCCGTTTACTTTCGGCTTCTCCGCTACCGCTGCTTGGGATCCGGCCATGGCTATCTCCTTTTCCCTGCTGAAGCCGGCGCTGGTTTCTTGCCGACGCCAGAGGCCACCGCGTTCGCTATTTCTTTGCGTGAAGTTCCATTCTTCGCGGACCGTGCATGAGTGTTGCCTTTTCCGTTCGAACCGGCAACTTTCTTGATCACCGTTTTAGCCGGAGTTTTTGGCGCCAGTTTGCTTTCGTTCTCGCCTAGTTCCGGCGAAGCCGGTGTCGTGTCTCCAAAGTGGATCGGCGCATTCTTGCCGGCCGATCCTTTGCCTTCGCCAAATCCTTCCACCGACCACACCGCCGTGATGCTCGAGTGGGGCGGCGTGACCTCGGCTTTCGATCTTTCCCATTTGGGCGCGATTTTGTGGCACTCGTCACCAGTGCAGTACACACCCTCATTGGCAAACTCAGCGGGCGGCATCGGCGAATTTTCCGCGAAGTCGCGTTCTTTAGTCAGCAACGTTTCGATGCGCACTTCAATTGCCTTCTTACTCTTGGCGTCCAGCAATTTTTCGCCAGTCAAAAACTTTTCATACAGAACTATAGGATCGCGGGCCTTCCAGTATTCAAACATTTCTTTGGGCACGTATTCGGCAGGATCATGCTGCGCGTGACCGCGCATGCGCATCGATTTCGCCTCGATCAAGATGGGGCCTTCGCCCGCTCGAGCGCGCTCTACCGCTTCTTTCGCGGTGGTGTACACCGCGACTACATCATTGCCATCGACGATGTAGCTCGCAATTCCATAAGACTTGGCGCGATCAGCCAGATCCTTCACCGGCACTTGCCGCTTTACGGGCGTGGAATACGCCCACTGATTATTTTCCAGAATCAAAACGAACGGCGCTTTTTGCGAGGCGGCGAAATTCAATCCTTCGTGAAAAACGCCCGTTGAGCTCCCTCCGTCGCCGATCCAGGTCATGGCCACAATTTTCTGGCCCAGGTAACGGCCCGCCATCGCCACTCCGGTCATCACTGGAATTAAATCCCCAAGCATGGAAATTGGCGAAACGATGTGCAGGTTTTCCAGATCGCCAAAATGGCTGGTGCCGTCTTTGCCGCGCGTCGGCGAAGTGTACTTGGCCATGTGCTGCGTAAAAATATCCCGTGGAGGAACACCTTTCACTAGCAGCGCCCCAATGTTGCGAATCATGGGCGCCATCCAGTCTTTCTTTTCCAGCGCGTACGCGGTACCGACCGAAATGCCTTCCTGGCCCTCGCTCGAATACAATCCGCCCACAATTTTGTTCTGGCGGAAAAGCTTCACCATGGTGTCTTCCACGGCGCGGTTCAAACGCATGTAGTAATACAGATCCAGATATTGCTGCCGCGTCAGTTCTTTCTTCATCCGCACTCCCTGCCGGTCACCCTGATCAAATCTTACGACGCTATTTCGATTGCTTGCGCAGGAGCCAAGTTCGGTTCGCTACCGGGCGGTAGCGCCTGCAACTGTGCAAGCAAATCATCGCCAGACGTTTCACGCATATCCAGCCCGAAGACTTCGCCAAAATGTCGCACGACTGGCTGCACTGCTTCTTGGCGTGCCACCGCGCGTTCGAGAATCTTCTCCAGCGACGTGGCCTTGCGTCCGGTAATCCCGCAAGGCACGATCAAATCAAAATAACGCAAGTCCGTAGACACGTTGTAGGCAAAGCCGTGAGACGTGACCCACCGGCTGATATGCACGCCGATTGCGCCAAGTTTTTCTTCCGTGGCACCCGGTACGTTCGGGTCGTTCGTGCCCCGCACCCAAATGCCAGTTTTGCCCGCCACGCGCTCAGCGGTAATTCCAAATTCCGCCGCCGCACGAATCATTACTTCTTCCAGCATTCGCACGTACCACACCACATCTTTTCGGATCGCGGCCAAATCTAGGATTGGATAGCCAACCAGTTGCCCCGGCCCATGATAAGTAATATCGCCGCCGCGAACAGAAGAATGAAACTCCACGCCCTTTTGCCGCAAAACCTGCTCGGATGCCAGCAAATGTTCGCGTTTTCCATTACGGCCTAACGTAATCACATGAGGATGCTCGCAAAGCAGCAGAACATCCTCGATTGCCCCATTTTTGCGAGCAGTTACGAGGCGCTTTTGCAGTGCCCACGCGTCCGCGTAACCAATCAATCCTACATCGACGATGTAGCAGCTCTTCATCGCGCTTTTTACGGTCAACAAATTTGATTAATCAGCTCACACGTTGATTTGCAAGCCCCGTACCGAAGCAAATGCATCGCCCATGCCTTCCCACACCGTTGGATGCGCATGCATCATGTTCATCATATCGTCGATGGTGCCTTCCAGGTGCAGGACCGCGGCGGCTTCCGACAGGATTTCCGTCGCGAGCGGGCCGATAATGTGAATGCCCAATACTTCGCCAAATTTCTCGTCGGACACCACCTTGATGAATCCACCGTGATTCCCAAGAATGGTGGCCTTGCTGTTGCCTACAAACGGGAATTTGCCGGTCTTTACCGAGTGTCCCGCTTCGCGGGCCTGTTTTTCGGTCAAACCAATCGAGCCAATCTGCGGTTCACAGTATGTCGCATTGGGGATGCGCGTTTTATTGATCACGTGAGTCGGTTTTCCGGCAATGTGCGTGACCGCCACAATCCCTTCCATCATGGCCGCGTGCGCCAGTTGCGGCAGGCCGGCAACAATGTCTCCGATGGCGTATAATCCTTTTTCTTCCGTTTCCATGTAAGGACCGACGAGTACAAACCCTCGATCCATCTTGGCCTTCGATTTTTCCAGGCCGCAATTCTCGGTCATGGGCTTGCGGCCGACGGCCAACAAAAGTTTCTCAGCCTGCAGAGTTTGTTTCTTTCCGTCCTTATCAGTAAACGCCACAGTCACACCCTTGGCGTCCTTCTTTACCGACTCCACTTTACTGCTGGTGTGGATCTGAATATTTTTCTTGCGGAAAGCTTTATCCAACTCCGCGGAAATCTCTTCATCTTCCACGGGCACCACGCGCGGCAGTGCTTCCAGGATGGTCACTTCCGTTCCGAAGGAGTTATAGATGGAAGCGAACTCCACGCCTACCGCGCCTGCTCCCACAACAATCAGAGTTTTTGGTATGGACGGAAGTTCCAGTATCGAGCGATTGGTCAAGATGGTTTTGTGATCCGGTTCAATTCCCGGCAAGGCACGTGCTTCCGACCCACTAACCATCAAAATATTGGACGCTTCGATTTCGGTCTTCTTGGCGTCTTTTTCTACACTGATACGGCCGGGCCCCTCATATCGTCCCCAGCCCTGTGCCCATTCCACCTTGTTCTTCTTGAAAAGAAATTCAATGCCCTTGGCGTGCTTCTTTACGATTTTATCTTTGCGGGCCAGCACATTGGCCCAGTTAATTTTTAATCCGCTGACCTCAAAACCCAATTCCGCGGCATTTTTAAAATGATCGTAAACATCCGCATGGTGCAGAAGCACCTTGGTGGGAATACAACCCACGTGCAGGCAAGTGCCGCCAAGATAAGGGTCTTTTTCGACTACGATGGTCTTCAGTCCAAGTTCACCGGCGCGAATGGCCGCTACGTAGCCTCCCGGCCCGCTACCGATGATCGCGACATCATACTTAGCCACACTGCTCTCCTTCCGCAGGCCTCAGGACCGCGGGCTACCAGCGCGTCGCCAAGCGACGCAAATCATTTATGGCGCAGCATTTAGCGGAACATTCATCTCCCGATTGGCCGTCCTTGCAGATCGCCCTCTCACGCCGCCCTACAGGTGGAACGTTGAAGACCCGGCAAATCGTCGATTTTAGCAGCCCGTCACCATGCCCGCAACTTGACTATCCAAGCCCACCGGAGCAGGGTTACTATCTCGATTTTCTCGGGGAACGCGAACAGGATGCTCTGCAAGCGCTCGCGCCGGATCTGGTCCTGCAGACTGCCCGAAAGGAATAGCGCATGCCTTCCGATACTACGTCCTCCAGATATCGCTCGCCCTCTTCGGTACGTGCCAGGAATGTTTTGTCGGTTCGGGACGGCGTCGCGCGTACTTTCGGTGGCCTGGGTAGCTTCCTCGCTGTCATTTTCCTGGGCAGCGGAATCTATCTGCTGCAAGAATCATTCACCGACCCCCTGCGTGCTCAGGCCGTGGGGTTAATTGCCGGGGCATTTATCATCGCCCTGGCTACCATTCTGATTTATTTTATTTTTAGCCCACGAAAAGGATTAGAGAGCGGCCAGGCTCGCCACCTTCAAGAGCACACTCCAGCGCACTCGCCGGCGGCGCCTGCGTCTCCCTTACTACGCGCTGAGGGAGGAGGCCAAGAGTCTGGCAGGCACGATCGCCAGCGCCTGATCCATATAACACAGGTCGAGATTAAGCTCGGGGAATCGCCGCAAAATAGCGCTCTTCCAATATGCCCTGGTGATGCAGTTCGTGCCCAGCGACCATGAACGCCAACGCCCGCACGCTGACTTCCTTGCCGCTGGCAATGCCGCGACGTGCCCAGGCCGCCTCATTTAACGACCGGAATAGCGCGATGGTGCCGATGCGCACCGCTGCGAATTCTTCCGCAAGATCGGCCAGGCGCCGTTCGCCAAAAGCACCGTTCTTCACATAATCGTCCTGCTCGAACCCTGGCAACGGGGTTTTATCTCCACGCGCGATGCGCATGGCGCGGTAGGTAAAAACCCGCTCGGTGTCCGACATATGCCCGACGATTTCCTTGACGCTCCATTTGCCGGGCGCGTACCGGAAGTTACCTTCGCGTTCGCTGCGAGCCGATAGCATCTGCAACATATGCAGGCGTTGTGCTTCCAGCGCGGCCATCACGTCGTCACCGGGTACTAGCGCGATGTAGCCAGCGTAAAAAGGTGCGTACTCGTTTTCTTCAGGCCTGCTTGGTTTCATTGATTCCACCGACCTCATGCGTTCCTATTTGTTGTTGCACTTGCCGCCGGAATTCCTGAGGATGCGAAATTAGAACGAACGATTCAGGCGTGCCACCGGTACCGTGTACCACTACATCGCCGTAGCCCAGCGTGCGTCCCCACATCGTTTCATGGACGGCGATGCTTTCCACTCGCGACAGCATTAAGTCCAGCGTTCTCCGGTTACCCAATCCGGTTTTGATCAACACGCGGCGATTGGTGACTGCCATTTCCGTAGCGTTGCGCTTGGTCATTCCCCAAGCCAGAATCGCCAGTCCCATAACCACCATTACACCACCGGCAACGACCAGAGTCTCGGCCCCGCCGGGCATGCGCGTGACATAATCGTAAATTTCCGGGCGCTTTGCGGCCACTTCAAACAGCAGAAATAATCCCGGCAAGCCCACCAGCAAGGCAATCAGCAGCGGCCCAATCAGCACGATCCAATGATGTCGAGTTTGATATAGCAGCGTCTCCCCAGGTACGAGATTTTTCTCTACATAACTCATCTAATCCCCGCCATCACCGCCATATCGTTTTCCTGCGCTGCGCGAAATCATACTTGATACTCTAGGGCTCATCAAAGCGAGGCAGCCGCACCCCCTCGCCAATTCGGACTCCTGAAACGGCATGGACATGGTACTCCAGAAAACGCGCGTAGCATTTCAAGGTGAGCCCGGCGCCTTCAGCGAAGCGGCCGCCTTTCAACTTCTCGGTGACTCCATTACGACAGTTCCGCGAGCAACGTTCGACGCCGCATTTGCAGTCATGAAAGATGGAACTGCTGACGCACTGCTAGTGCCCGTCGAAAACAGCCTGGCCGGCTCGGTAGTTCGCGTCTTCGATTTGCTCTTGGAAAGCTCATTGCAAATTGTCGCCGAGACCATTCTGCCTATCGAGCATCACCTGATCGGTTGCCCTGGCGCTTCGTTGGCGGACATTCGCGCCGTAGCTTCGCATCCGATGGCATTAGCGCAGTGCGAGCGACTATTCAACGATCACCCTTCATGGAAACGCGTGCCGGCTGAAGACACTGCGGGCAGCGTACGCGAAGTTCTTGCGCGCCAGGACAAATCCGTCGCCGCGATTGCTGGACAACGCGCCGCGGACCATTACCGCGGCGTGATCCTTGTAAAATCCGTGCAGGATAACGCCGAGAATTTTACGCGCTTCGTTCTGCTCGTCCCTAAAAGCCAGGCCGATGCGCAGGCCGCTCCTAATGCTCATAAAATGTCCATCGCCATGAGGCTCGCGCATCGGCCCGGAGCATTACTCGCTTCTCTTGAGCCCTTCGCGCGCCACCAAGTGAATCTGTTAAAAATCGAAAGTCGCCCGATCCACGGCCGTCCTTGGGAATATCAGTTTTTTCTGGATGTGGAATCCGACCGTCCTGGCAATCTGGAACGTGCTCTCACTGAAGTTCGCGCAGCCACCGCCGAACTTCGCTCTCTCGGCCGTTACCCCACCGCTAAAATCATTTGAACCGCGACCAGGCTCGAGGATTATTCCTTAATTCCCTCATGAAATAGTCGAAAAGATGTCAGCTTTAGCCATCCTCATCGCGGTATTTCTGGGGCTAAGAATTTGATTCTAAAAGCACTAGGCCTGATTTCAACAAATGAGGTTTGGTAAAAGAGCGCTTTCGAGATTTGGGCTTCGGGGCCAGGATCTTTGGAGAAAGTGAAAAGTCCCGCCTCTGGCTCATTCCTTCGGTGGCCTTGTCCCTTCGGTCTTCTTCACGCGTTCCCACCGGGCAAGGACAGCCTTGCGTGCGATATCACTGCGCTGCTTCGGCGTGAGCTTTGCTGCACGAATTTTTCCTCCTTTTGACCCGCCCAGCTTACCCAAGGCGACAGCGTGAGGATTTTTAGGCTTTGACATTTGTTTCAAACTTAGTCTGACAAGCAGATTGACGCAACAAGGAATCACG
>DATBBY010000068.1:0-6227 GCA_036270765.1 Candidatus Acidiferrum sp. | reverse complement strand
CGGACAAATTCGCAAGCTCATTGTGATCGAAGCGGGTTTGATAGGCTTAATCGCCAACTTTGCCGGCATCGCCTTGGGCTTCGCGCTTTCGCTCATCCTTATCTACGTGATCAACAAGCAGTCGTTTGGGTGGACGATTCGTTTTCACTGGCCAGTGGCGGTGTTGCTGGGAGCTTTGACTGTTGTATATGCCGCGACTGTGCTAGCGAGCTGGTATCCGTCGCGTGTTGCGGTACGACTTAATCCGGTCGAGGTTATCCATGAAGAGTAGGCGGATAATCGCCGCCATGTTGATCTGTCTAGCATTTGAATTGGCGACGTCGGCACAATATAGAGTGGCTCTTCCGGGCTATCCCTACAGTTTTCCGCGTGATCATTTCAGTCACCCGGAGTTCCAAACCGAATGGTGGTACTACACTGGGAACGTCAAGTCTCCGGATGGCCATCGATTTGGTTTTGAGTTGACGTTTTTTCGGCGAGGCGTTGATTCGGACGCCAAATCGACGGGCGTGTGGGATATCCACGACTTGTATGTCGCGCATCTTGCTCTAAGTGATCTGAATGGCGGCAAATTCCTTCACGCAGAGCGCACGAACCGAGCAGGCCCCGGCATCGCGGGTGCGAGTGAACAGGAGGGTCGAATTTGGAACGGCAATTGGCAGGTTACATGGCGAGACGACGAGCCATTGTTGCAAGCTATCGATGAAAGATTTTCAATTCATTTAACATTGCGCTCCGCAAAACCGCCTGTAATTCACGGACAAAATGGAATCAGCCCGAAGGCGGATGGTCCGGGCCGGGCTTCGCACTACATATCGCTGACGCGCCTGAATACGCAAGGCAAAATTGAACTGGACGGACACACTTTTCAAGTTACTGGCGCCGCCTGGATGGATCATGAGTTTTTCACCCATCAGCTCGAAACAGACCAAGTGGGTTGGGATTGGCTGAGCATTCAGCTTGATGACAATTCTGAACTAATGCTGTTCAACATTCGCCGCAAGGACGGATCAATTGATCCGTATTCTGCAGGAACGTTTGTGGATGCCCGCGGGAACTCCACACGCCTCACTAAGAATGCATTTGCGATGCACCCGGCGAACTCCACTTGGTCGAGCCCGGCAACTCATGCCGCCTATCCGTTGCAGTGGAAAATCTTGATACCAAGTTTGAAAATTGAGTTGGAGTGCTCGACGTCTTTACCGTCGCAAGAGTTGGCATCTTCGACAGAATTCGTTCCCGCGTATTGGGAGGGCTCGGTGATTTTAGCCGGAAGTAAAGGCGGGTCGCCGATCGCGGGTGTCGGGTATCTGGAAATGACGGGATACGATCATCCGGTCGACGCGTTACGCTAACAGGACATCGCAACCATAATGGAGAAGCCGGAGCAGGCGGCCCCGGCTTCCAAATACGTTCCTGTTTTGCTGCTACGTGGCTCCGTGCAATGCCGCTAACGGCCGGCGCTGCGGATTTTTTCGCGCGTTGTGCTTTCGTCAGTGTCATAAGTGCGCGAAAATTCATCGACTTGGCGTTCCGCTTCGTCTTTAGCGATTCCGTAACGCTCCTGAATTTTGCCGACTAGTTGGTCGCGCTTCCCACGGACCATCTGCAAGTCATCATCCGTGAGCTTCCCCCACTTTTCTTTGATTTTTCCCGTCGCCTGCTTCCACTTTCCTTCGATTTGGTCCCAGTTCATGGAAACCTCCTGTTGGGTAGTCCGAACACAGGAAACCATACCAGCGAGAAAAGAAGGAATAAGGAAGACTATGGATGGGGCCTTAGGCGCAAGCCGTAATGTTGGATACGCTACTGACTGCGGACTTCAAGCCCCTATACTTCAGGCTTCTATAATGTTATTGCGAACTGCGTAGCGGACGAGCTCGCTCACAGAGTGACAATCCAGACGACGCATGATATTGGCGCGATGTGTTTCCGCAGTTTTCACGCTCAAACCTAGCTGTGCGGCAACTTCCTTGCTGCTCTTGCCCTCCGCAAGCAATTGCACGATCTCCCGTTGACGCGGCGTAAGGCGCGTTTTCGGAGATTCGGGTTGCGGCTTCGCCTTTTTTGGTGCTTGGTCCAGATACCCGTCCAGCACCATCTGCGCAACCTTAGCGGTGAAAAACGTCTTGTTGCTGCGCACGGCGTTGACCGCCGTAACCAGATCGCGGCTCGCATCGGTTTTCAGCACATATCCGCGTGCTCCCGCGTCTAAGACATCTCGAATCAGGGGGTCGGACTCGTGCATGGTTAGAATCAAAATCTTGGCGCGAGCATCATTCTTGAGCATTTGGCGAGTAGCTTCCAGGCCATTCAGGGAAGGCATCCCAATGTCAAGGACCGTGACATCGGGCCTTAGTTCTCTCGCTTTCTCCACTGCCTCGCGTCCATCGCTTGCTTCGCCGGCAACTTGCCAACCAGGTTGGGATTCAAGAAGGGAACGCAAACCCTTGCGCACGATTTCGTGGTCATCCGCAACTAATAGTCGAAGAGCTTCCATCAATCCCCTCCAAAAGGCCCTGAAGAAACGTGGATGAGTTTATCCACAAAATGCGTATCGTTATTACACACGTCGAATGCGCACTAAAGACGAAGCACTAATCCGGCCACTTAGGATCGGAGGAACAATTAAACCCAAGTGACTGTTTTGTAGAGGTTTAAGCTGCTGGACAGTTTTAGTACTCCCCTGAAAGACTCCTGTATCTCGGCACTTTTTACATGTGTTCGCCTTCGACTATGCAGTCTTTACTGCATGGCATTAAACAGGTGCAAATCGGCATGTCAAGGGCTTGTCACTACAAGATACTGGAGCATGCGCTACGGTGTAGGCCGTATGGAGTTACTTACCATTCTTCGCGACACTGGGTGCCAGAATCGTGGCCCGTGTGCGCAAAGCAAGCGGGCCGTCTCACAGCCCGATTCCGAAACTGGGCGCTTTCCATAAATCAGTCAGAAACCAGAAGACAAGACAAAGGAGGTCGAGGAATGTTGCGCTGGGCACTCGGGTTCTTCATCGTCGCGTTGATTGCGGCCTTGCTTGGATTCACCGGCATCTCGGTGGCGGCGGCAGGAATCGCTAAGATCTTGTTCTATCTATTCCTGATTCTCTTCCTGGTTACGTTGATGGGTCATCTGCTGCGCAGATCGTGAGCAAACAAATTTATGAGAATCGTTGGCATTGTGTTGGTCGTTCTGGGAATTTTGGGGCTGGCCTATCAAGGCATTACGTACACAACGCACAAGAAAGTTTTGGACCTGGGGCCCCTTCAAGCTACTAAAGAAGAGCACAACACGATTCCCATCCCGCCCATTCTCGGAGTTCTGGCATTGATCGGCGGCGTAGTGATATTGGCGTCTGATCGCCGCACCCCGTAGCGGTGCCTTCATTTCCTGGTCATGGTCGATTCAAAGGAGGCAGTTCTGATGAATAAAAAGCGATTGACGATATTTTTGGCGGGAGCGTTGGCCTTGATTTTCGCCTCTTGGTCATCGATTTCGTCGGCGAAAGATAAAGATGAAAAAGAAGCAGACCGCATACAAAATGCGGCAACGGTCCTGAAAGAAATTTTGGATGTTCCCGACAATATTCCGCAGGATTTGATCGACAAAGCACGTTGCGTGATCGTGTTCCCTTCGGTCGTTAAGGCCGCGTTTATTGTTGGCGGTAGCTATGGTCGCGGCGTAATGGTCTGCCGCACCGGTCAAGATTTTTCAGGCCCTTGGGGCGCGCCGGCGATGATGGCTCTGGAGGCCGGCAGCGTAGGCTTCCAAATCGGTGGCCAGGCAACCGACTTCGTCATCTTGATAATGAACCCTCGTGGCGTGGATAGTCTGCTGCACAGCAAGGTAAAGTTGGGCGCAGACGCGTCCATTGCCGCCGGCCCAAAGGGTCGCGATGCGCAAGCAGCAACCGATGTGACCTTTCGCGCGGAAATGCTGAGTTATTCCCGTTCACGCGGCGTATTTGCTGGGGTATCGCTGGAAGGCTCGACGCTTCGCCCAGACGATGACGCCAACCGCCGATTGTACGGCAAGGACATGTCTGCGGCGCGGATCATTTCTGAATCGAAGGTCGAAGCGCCCCCAGCAGCCCACGACTTGATCGCGACCTTGCAGCGTGTTTCTCCCCATCCGAAGTCATAACACATAGCACTCAGCTTACGAGACGGCGGGAGGATTTATCCTCTCGCCGTTTTACTTTTTGAGGATGCTAGGAATCGGGAACCTAGTCGGTCACGGGAATGGTGGCTTCAGTCGGAGCACTGGCTACTACGCTATTAGCTCCACCCGATAGGGTTTGCCAGCCGCGACGGGAAAGACTCCAATAGATCAGGTAGCCGGCGATCGCTGCGCAAGCGAATAATATGAATCCACTGAGCCAAGCTTGCAGCACAAACTCGCCGATGCCGAACATTGCGCAGTACACGAGGGTGCATCCCATCACCCAATCAAAGGTGTTGGCGGCAAAGTCGCGAACCGGAGCGATCTCTGGCGCCAACGTCCCGATTCTCTTCCACCCGTGAATAGTCGGTTGTACACGCCTATAGAATTTCACTAAACGGTCGTCGCTTTCCGGCTGCGTAAGAAGTGTCGTCGTGAGCCAGACTGCGGTGGTGATGAGGGTCGTAATCATGGTGCTCTTCGCAAACACGACGGAGCCGTTCCCCGAAAAGTGAACCGACTGTAGCGCCATCGACACAACGAAAGCCGCAATCATCGAAGAAATTTCGCTCCAGGCATTGATCCGCCACCAGTACCACCGCAACAGCAGCACTCCACCAGTTCCGGCGCCCATTCCGAGTAAAAGCTGCCAAGCGGATTGAATTGAAGTGATATGTGCCGCGGTATAGCCGCTCAAAATGACCAGAAACACGATAAATAGTTTGCTGGCCAGGACGTAATGCTTCTCGCTTCCCTTGCGCACGATAAAGCGACGATAGAAGTCATTGATTAAGTAAGATGTACCCCAGTTGAGCTGGGTGCCCACGGTAGACATAAACGCCGCAAGAAAAGCCGCCACCATCAAGCCCCGCAGCGCGGGTGGCAAGAAATCCCGCAGCACCATCACGTAACCTTTTTCCGGCTCGGCCGCGAATTCGGCACTGGGATGCAGTCCGCCGATGGGCGAGTAGACCGCTACGGCCACGAGGCCGGTGATAATCCACGGCCAGGAACGCATCGCGTAGTGCGCAATATTGAACCATAGCGTCGCCCCGAGTGAATTCTTTTCGTCTTTCGCACTGAACATCCGCTGCGCAACATAGCCGCCACCACCTGGCTCGGCGCCCGGATACCAACTCGCCCACCATTGCATCGCGAGATACAGCACAAACGTAATTACCGGCAGCGTCCAGATCGCGTCGGTGGTCCAGCCCAAATGGAATGAGGGAAAGAAAGAGGTGATTGACCCAGTAGGCTGACCACTCTGCCTAACAGCATCATTGACGTGAGAGAGCTGAATTTTCAAAAGCGTCATTCCGCCAATTTTCGCAACCGCCACCCATGCGAGCACAATAATCATGGACATCTTCAGAATGAACTGAAACAAGTCGGTGACCAGCACGCCCCAGAGCCCGCCGATGAACGTGTATATGCCTGTGAAAGGAACCAGTAGGAGGACGCAGATCAGTAGGCCCGTATGTACCGGAGTTCCAAGCATGTAATGCATCAACACATGACCGCCCACCGCTATTTCCAGCACACGGCCCTGCGCAATGGCATCGCCAAGCAACACGGTGGTGATGCTGATCATGGCTTTGATGACCCAACCAAGGATTAGACAATTCATTAGCGCGCCCAGATACAAAGCGCGAAAGCCGCGCAGAAAAGCCGCAGGCTTGCCACCATAGCGCAATTCCACAAACTCCACGTCGGTAAGAATTTCCGAGCGCCGCCAATAACGGGCGAAGAAAAAAACAGTCATCATTCCGGAAAGACACTGCGACCACCATAACCAATTCCCGGAAATTCCATTCTTGGCTACGAGCCCGGTGACCAGCAATGGCGTGTCCGCCGCAAATGTGGTGGCTACCATGGATGTGCCCGCCAGCCACCACGATACGTTTCTCCCCGAAACGAAGAACTCCTCGGTGCTCCCCGACGAGCGCCGGCGATAGTACAAGCTGATCAACAAGTTCAGCGCCAGATAAACGGCGATGACGATCCAATCGGTTGCGGTGAGCGCCATGTTCGGGACTCCTCAAGGCACATCTTTTCGACTTTTTGGT
>DATBBY010000067.1:0-21568 GCA_036270765.1 Candidatus Acidiferrum sp. | reverse complement strand
AGGTTGCTGGCCATGGAGTTCACCGAGTCGGTGAGGTCCTTCCACGTTCCCGCCACTCCAGGCACCAACGCTTGACCGCCCAACTTACCGTCTGTTCCAACTTCGCGCGCCACGCGTGTGACTTCCGAAGCGAACGACCTCAATTGATCCACCATGGTATTGATGGTGTCCTTCAACTCTAGAATTTCGCCTTTTACGTCCACCGTAATTTTGCGGGACAAGTCGCCGCGCGCCACAGCGGTTGATACTTCCGCGATGTTTCGCACCTGGCCCGTCAAGTTGCTGGCCATAAAGTTCACGTTGTCGGTCAAATCTTTCCATGTACCGGCCACGCCAGGCACCTGCGCCTGCCCTCCCAACTTGCCTTCCGTACCAACTTCGCGGGCCACGCGGGTTACTTCGCCGGCGAACGCGTTCAACTGGTCCACCATTGTATTGATGGTGTTCTTTAGCTCCAGAATTTCGCCCTTCACATCCACCGTGATTTTGCGCGACAAGTCTCCGCGTGCCACGGCGGTAGTCACCTCCGCGATGTTTCGCACCTGTCCGGTCAAGTTTCCGGCCATCGAATTAACCGAGTCCGTCAAATCCTTCCACGTCCCCGCCACACCAGGCACGTTCGCCTGTCCACCCAACCGCCCTTCGCTGCCGACTTCGCGCGCCACGCGCGTGACTTCACCGGCGAACCGGTTGAGTTGGTCCACCATGGTGTTCAGCGTTTCTTTCAGCTGCAAAATTTCGCCGCGCACGTCCACGGTGATCTTGCGCGAGAGGTCGCCGCTCGCGATAGCCGTCGCTACTTCCGCGATGTTTCGGACCTGACCAGTCAAGTTGCTAGCCATGAAGTTCACGTTGTCGGTCAAATCTTTCCACGTGCCGCCGACTCCGGGAACTTGCGCTTGCCCTCCGAGTTTCCCTTCTGTACCAACTTCGCGCGCCACGCGCGTCACTTCGCCCGCGAACGCGTTCAACTGGTCCACCATGGTGTTAATGGTGTCTTTCAACTCCAGAATTTCACCTTTCACGTCCACCGTAATCTTGCGCGACAAGTCGCCGCGCGCAACGGCCGTCGTGACTTCGGCGATGTTTCGAACTTGCGCCGTCAGGTTTCCGGCCATCGCGTTTACCGAGTCGGTCAAATCTTTCCACGTTCCCGCCACGCCCGGCACTACTGCCTGCCCGCCCAACTTTCCGTCCGTGCCAACTTCGCGCGCCACACGTGTGACTTCCGAAGCGAACGACCGCAACTGGTCCACCATCGTGTTAATCGCTTCTTTGAGCTGCAGAATTTCGCCGCGCACGTCCACCGTAATTTTCCGCGACAAGTCGCCGCTGGCCACCGCGGTCGCTACTTCCGCGATGTTGCGCACCTGACCAGTCAGATTGCTGGCCATGGAGTTCACAGAATCAGTCAAATCTTTCCACGTTCCCGCGACGCCCGGAACCTGCGCCTGTCCTCCTAATTTCCCGTCGGTGCCTACTTCGCGTGCCACGCGCGTCACTTCCGCGGTGAATACCCCCAACTGTTGAATCATGGTGTTTACGATCGTCGCCGACCGCAAAAACTCGCCTTCCAACGGCCGCCCGTCTACGTCCAACCGCACCGTCTGCGTCAAATTCCCTTGCGCCACGGCCGCGATCGCACGGGTGACTTCCGTGGTCGGGCGCAGCAAGTCTTCCACCAGGGTGTTAACGGATGTTTCCATCTCTCCCCATGCGCCCTTCGATTCATGGAAACGCGTGCGCTCCCTGGTTCGCCCTTCCTTGCCAACTACTAGTCCCACGCGCTTAAGTTCGTTGGCCATGTGTTGATTGGCCGCCACAATTTCATTAAACGTGTCTGCAATCTTCCCGGGCAAACCGGTCCACGCTCCGGGCAGCCTCACAGAGAAATCGCCATCGCGCATCGTTTGCAAACTTGCTAATATCACAGCCAATTCACCAGACGCTTGCCCGTTAGAGTGCGCACCGTTGCTCTTGCCGTCCCCCAGGTTCGTCACCGTTTTCGCATTGGGTAGTGCGCCGCCCTTGGTGCTTGCGCCAGTCTTCGATGTCGGAGTAGTCCGTGCGTTCTTCACGCTAGTCCCGTCGGAGTTACTTTTTAGTGCGGCATTACCTGGCTCAAGGGTCTCTGTCTTTGTCGGACCCAAATCTTGTGTGGTTCGTTTCATTCCAATTCTCCTAGCGGCTGTTCGAATCCAATACCACCGTCGACTATATCGCCCGGCTTCCGCGACAGCGTCGAGCCTCGCCCTCTACCAAAATGACCGTATTGCGCTCCGATGAAACAACTTATTTATCTCTAATATCTAACACGGGTGCCGTACTTGTGTGCCTACGGTATTCACTGTAGAGACGCCTCGGAGTTAAGACGCCGGCGATAGGCTTTGGCGCTCTTTTTCGAACTTCGACAATGAACCGCCGCGGAAGGTGGCCTTCGTAACAGAGATGCATGACGCTGAACCCAACCGCTCTCGAGGCTTGTCATCAAACCGCAGCACTGACAGTCGCGGCACTGGACGGGAGAATCACCGTGAAATTTGATCCGACCCCCGGCGTGCTTTTACACTCAATTGAGCCTCCCAAAACTTCCACGATGGCACTGGCAATGGCCAGCCCCAGTCCGCCACTCTGGTGAGGACCTCCATTATTCGACGATGAGTTCGCGCGATAAAATCGCTCAAAAATAAATGGCAAGTCCTTGGTGGATATCCCGATGCCTTTATCTTCAAAATGAAGTTTGATTGCGCTGTCATCCTTTTCCAAACGTACCCTGATCGAAGTGCCGCTACCCGAATACTTGATCGCGTTATCCAGAAAAATCAAAAAAAGCTGGCGCATAAATGCCTCATCGCCCACATACGGCACGTCTGGCCTGAATTCCCGGACCAGCGCAATATTCTTTGCGTCCGCGCGCGATTTGACCAACGCGCACGCCTCCTCCAACACTTCGTCCAGATACAGTGGCTCTTTGGCCAAGCGCAATTGCCCAGCATCGGCCACTGAAAGCGTGAATAATCCTTCCACGATGTGGGTGAGCTTCTTGAACTCTTCATCAAACTCGCAAAGCGTTTTTCGATACTCTTCTGCGCTGCGCGGCTTGGACAGTAGTAATTGCGTTTCGCCGTGAAGAACAGCTAAAGGAGTGCGCAATTCATGCGATGCATCGGTAACAAATTGGCGCAGCGGGCGAACTGAGGAATCCACCCGCTCCAACAGTTGATTAATCGTCTGAGCCAGCAGGTTCAACTCGTCGTGGCGGGGCGATACCGGCAGCGGCGTCCAGAAACCTTCGCGATTAGTTACGCGTTTCGCCATCAGCGCGGCGTGATTCGTGAGCGCAGCAATGGGCGCGAGACTTTTCCCCACATAAAAAGTCGAGATACCCGCGGTCAATAACAAGCTCAACGGAAATATGAGCAGGGCGACACTGCCAAAATTCTCAAGCGTACTGCCGAACCTTGAGGTTCGAATGGCCACTGCCAGCACCCGCGGCCCGTTAACCATTTGAAATGGGATCAGCGCCACCCGCAGGTGGCGGCCATCATCCAAGTCCCCGGCGACGAATGTCGGTTTAGTGGCCCGAGCATTCATTCCTCGTAAATTGAGCGGCGACGACAGATTTTTGGAACGCTGTAGAACCACACCGTCCGCATTCAGTAGCTCAAAATATTCATCGGGAATGTTGAGATTGTTCACATCCTCAACATTAGGTTCGGCAATTAAGTCCGCGATGATCGGACCGGCGGTTTGTTGCAACTGGTTATTAAGTTGAGCTTTTACTTCGCTATTTAATAACGCCCAGAACGCCAGATAGGAAACCGCGAGAAGCCCCGCGACTACCGAGCAAAACAAAATAATCATGCGAAAACGCAAAGTTTTCGCCTTCATCATGTCCAGCAAACCCAAGTCGGTGCCTCGCGCGCGATCAACCATTATATAGGGCCATATACAAGGATGGACAACGTTCCCAAAAAAGAGCGGTAACGCGGGCCAAGCAGGTTTTAACGGAGTGAGAGTCCTGGCGCATTGCGCTGCGGAATCGAAGTTCTAACTGGCTCGGTAGCAGTTTTGGGTTGCAAATAGTAATTAATGGCCGGCGTGAACACCAGCGACAGCACCATCGAACTCAGCAAACCGCCCACTACTGCGATCGCCAACGGCTGTAACATTTGCGAACCGGCCCCTATAGCAAAAGCCAGGGGCAGCATGCCCGCAATGGTCGCAAGGGCGGTCATCACAATGGGCCGCAGTCGCCGCCGGCCCGACTGAATCATCGCGTCCTTCGAGGAAAAGCCCAGTTGCTGAAAATGATGTTCGGCGTCCAGCAGCAAAATACCGTTTTTCGCCACAATGCCAATCACCATGATCATGCCCATGAAGGAAGCCACATTGAATGTTGTGCGCGTAACCAGTAGCGCGAGAAATCCGCCAAATGTCGAGAGCAAAGCCGAAGAAAGAATCGCGATCGGCGCCGAAAATGTCCGAAACTCAAATAACAGCACCACAAACAAAAGTAAAAGCGCCAAAAATAAAACCATTAACAGATCATGAAAGGATCTTTGCTGCTCTTCGTAAACGCCCCCGTACTCCACACGTATGGAGCTGGGAAGATGCATGTCCGAGACTGCTTTTTTGACGGCCGTGATTCCTGATCCTAGATCTATCCCTTCGAATCGCCCGGTAACTTCGACTAGCCGCTGCAGATTCTCGCGCCGGATTTCCGTCTGCCCCTCTTCTTCTTTGACCTTCGCTAGCGAACCCAGAGTTGCGGTTTTGCCGGTGGAGCTTCCGACCAAAGTATTACTCATGCTCTCAAGAGAGGACCGGCTCGATTCCGGAAAACGCACCCGAATCGTATAGGGACGATCGTTCAAAATAACCGGCAGCGCAGCAGGCTCGCCCTCCAATATAGCGGCAGCATTTACAGCGATGTCTTCGGGAGTGAATCCCGCGCGTGCCGCCACGCTGGGATCCACTTGATACGTCACCGCCGGCCCACTGATGGTGTTCTCAATCCCGTTAAGCACGTCCACGACACCGTGAATCTTGCCAATCGTATCCGCGACCTTGGGAGCGGTTTGCTGCAGCAGTTGGGCGTCGTCAGAAAATAGCTTAATCACCACCGGTTCCGGCTGGCTCGTCAAGTCGCCGATCATATCCTGCAGCACCTGAATAAATTCCACCTTGGCAGCCGGTTCGCTTTCCTCTATTTGTCCTCTGACGTCAGAGATGATTTCGTCAATATCTCGTTTGCGATCGCGCTTCAGTTTCACGGTGAAATCCCCACGATTCGCTTCGGTGACTGCCGCGAGCCCCAGTTGTAAACCAGTTCTGCGCGAGGTGTTCTCCACTTCTGGCACCGAATGCAAAATCGTCTCAAAGCGCGACAAAATCGCATTCGATTCCGCCAGCGAGCTGCCAGGCGGAGTGAAATAGTCCAGGATGAATCCGCCCTCATCCATCTCTGGAAGTAAATCACTGCCTAAAAAGTTGTAGCAAACCGCGGAAAGACCGACGATCAATACCGCGCCGATTACCAGGACCAAAGGCCGCGCCAGGACTGATTCCATTACCCGTCCATAGAGGTTTACAATCCGCCCAAAAAAGCCCGACAGATGAGCCTCTTCTGCGGCCAGCAGTGACGCCACATCATCCCCTTTCTCAGCACTAACTGGTGTATCGGCTGTGTCTTTACGCCTCACCAGATACTGGCTGAGTGTGGGTGTCCAGGTCAGCGCCAATAGCAATGAAGTGAAGAGTGACACGGTCATGGTGACCGCCAACGCCCTAAAAAAGCTTCCCGTAACGCCGGTTATAGAAATTAGCGGCAAAAATACCACGATAGGAGTGATGGTCGAGCCGATCAGCGGAACGGTCAATTCACGCAGAGCGCTATTGATGGCCTGGAATCGGCCCTGCCCGGCATCGCGATGCAGAACAATATTTTCCAGCACAACGATCGCATCATCGATAACCAGCCCCACCGCCGCGGCCAGACCCCCGAGCGTCATGAGGTTGAAACTTTGCCCGGTAATTTTTAACACGATAAAGGTAATCAGCAGCGTTGCGGGAATCACTAATCCGGCTACCAGGGAAGTTCCCCAATCGCGGAGAAACAAAACCAGAATGATGGATGAGAGCACCAAGCCCAGCAGTACTGCATCGCGTACGCTGGCGATCGAATCGTGCACAATCGTGGACTGATCGTAGAAAGGTTCCAGGTGCACGCCCGGTGGTAGTGTCGGTTGCAACTCTGTGATTTGCTTGTGAACTTCGTTCGCCACATCCAGAGTATTGCTGTCTGGCTGTCGATTCACGCTGAGTAGTACCGCCGGCTTTCCGTTCGCCGTCACAACGGTGTATACCGGTGCAACCGAAGGGGAAATCGTTGCGACGTCTCCGATGCGAATGGGCACTCCCGCCGCAGATGCTTTGATCACGATCTGCCCGATTTGGCCGCTGTCCTGCACTTGTCCGCTTACCAGGCCTAGAACCAGTTGGTGGTTATATTCAAGCAGCCCGGGCGAATCAATCAGGTTGGTGCGCTTCAACGTATCTAATATCTCTGGCACAGTTACCCCAGCAGCCAGCAACCGCGCTGGGTCCGGCGTTACTTGAAACTCGGGAACTCTGCCACCTTGCACCAGCACAGAAGCCACGCCATCCAACCTGTTGATGCGCGGTTTCAAATTGTAAGTTGCGACTTCCCACAATTTGTTCTGCGGTACGGTATCCGAGGTCAGGCTGTAACCGATGATGGGAAAGGTCGCAAAGGTGAGACGATGGGTTTCCACTTTGGCGGTGGTCGGAAGTTCCGCTTGCAGCCGTGCCACCACGGCATCAACGCGTTGCAGCGTGAGCACCATGTCCGAGTTCCAGTTAAAAAAAAGATCGACTTCCGCTGATCCCCGGCTGGTGATGGATTGAACTTTGGTCAAGCCTGGAACGCTGTTGACCGCTTCTTCGATGGGTCGCGTAATCGTTACCAGCATCTGGTCGATAGGCATGACCCCGTTGTCGATGCCCACCACAATGCGCGGAAAATCGGTATTCGGGAAAACCGAGACAGGAATAGTGAACGCGAAATAGACGCCCACCAACGCCATACTGACAATCAAAAAAAGTATCGGTCGAGATAGACGGCGAAACCAGGGTTGTTGATCCTGCTCCGCCAACTGTTCGCCTCGCGGTGACGATGTCCGGGGATCCATGCGAGGCTACTCCTTTTCCTTCGCTGCTTTTGTTGTCGCCCCGTCTTTTTTATCAACCTTTTTGTCGCTGCTGTCTTTCTTGTCTTTGTCGTCTGGATCGTCCGCGTCCTTCTTATCTGTTTTATCCGCGTCTGCTTTTTCAGGCGCCTCAGGCTTCTCGACTTTAATTTTCGTCCCGTCCGGCACTGCGTAACCACCGGAGGTAATTACCGGGTCTCCCGGGTTTATGCCGCTGGCAATCTGCGCATCTTCTCCGTTGCGAATCCCCACTTGAACAGGCTTCAAATGAGCCTTGTCATCCGTTCCGGCCACCAGAACGTAATTGCCATTCCCTTCCGGGTTTTTGTACACCGCAGCCGCCGGCACCACCACTGCATCCTTTACCGTCTTCGCGGTCATAGCTACTTGAACGGTTATGCCCGGCCGCAAATTCGGATTCGCTTTTTTAGCTTCGACCCACACTTCAATCGTGGTGCTTCCCGGATCCAACGCCGGGCTTACCAGGGTGATTTTGCCTTCGATCGGCTCATCCATTCCCGGCACCTTCAATTGCGCCGGATTCCCAACCTTCAATTGCGTCGCCTCTGACTGAGGAATATGCCCCTTGGCGATTAATTTCGAAATATTCATCACCGTCAGTAGCGGCTGGTTCGCCGTCGCCAAATCTCCCACGTAAAGTGGCCGGTCCGTCACCACTCCGTCGATGGGACTCTTAATCTCTGAATAGCTGAGCTGCGCCGCCGCCCCCCGATACTTCCCTTCCGCTGACAGTCGTGTGCCTTGCGCGGACTTGAGCGCCTGTTCCCTTCCTACCCTTTGCAAATCGGCGAGTTGTTTTTGCGCTTGCTCGTTCTGACTACGCGCCGCCACTAAGGCTACTTCCGCGGCGTCAAGCTCGCGGCGAGGAAGTGCCCCCTGCTGAAACAAATCTTTGCGGCTGTTGTAAACCTTGTCAGCCGCCTCAAATGCGGATTTTGCGGACGCCGCATCCAACTGGGCTTTCTGAATCTGCTGCGGCAAGCTAGACGTGACTGTCGTTGTGTACGCGGCTTCGGCCTGCTCAAAATCTCCTCGGCTGGATTCCGCGGCGGCAGACAGATCGGCATTTTCCAGCACCGCAAGTAGTTGGCCCTTTTTCACTTTGCTTCCGCGCTGCACCAGGAACTGCTTGATCGTGGAGGTAATTTTGGGTGCCACGGTAGCCTGTTGCAGCGGAAAAATTACCGCTTCCTCGTTTACGATCTGCGAAATATCCTCTTTCTCCGCCGGTGTGGTCTGCACGCTGACCTCAGGGTCCTTTTCTTTCTCCGCCTTGGCGCAGCCCCAGCCGAAGCCAAGGACCAGAGCGATCCCCGCAGCCATCGCCGTAAAGTTGAAATGTTTTCGCGTGCCGTATAGTGATTTAGTTTTCATGGATTCGTGGATACACCAGTTAGAGTTTGCAAACTCGCCAGCGCTACGCGATAGCGCAATGCCCCATCCTGATAAGCGGAATTTGCGCTAGTAAACGTCGTCTGCGCATCCACCACTTCGAGCACCGTGGCTTCGCCGTTTTGATAGCGAAGTGTGACCAGTCTGAGACTTTCTGCTGCCAGTTCACCAGAACGCTTCAGATCTTCCAATTCGCTCAACGCCGTGCTGGCCTCCGCATACAGGGATTGAATTTCCGCTATCAGTTTTCTCTGTGCCAGTGAAAATTCCCGTTTGGCCTGAGCCTGCTTTAATTCCGCCTGCTTTACTTTACTTTGCGTAGTGCCCCAGTTCCAGATGGGGATGTTCAGGGTAGCCAGCCAGGAATACCCTACGTTGGAATATTGTTTGCCATTCCCCAATTCCGAGTTAACCGCAAAGCGCGGCGCATCAATACCGTAGAAATAATCGAAACTCAGCGATGGCAGGTAACCCATCCGTGCCCCAAAAACGTCGTACCGCGCCTGACGAACCGCTTCCAGCGCCGCGCGTAAATCAGGATTGTCCTTCGTGCCGCGCTGTTGAATCTCTTCGATGCTGGGCAGGGGAGCCGACGCATGGATGTCGTCCGCAACTTCAAAGTTGTCGTTGAAATTTGGAAAGATCAAAACCGCCAAATCCAGCCGTGCATTCAGCAATGCTAACTGCGCTTCTTGCAGCTGCCGGCGCCGGTCCCGCATCTGCAGCTCCGCCTTAATCACGTCCGCGTGCGCCACTTCGCCGCCGCCCTCGAGCTTTTGCGTAAGCTGGAAAAATTTATCGCCTTCCCCGGCGGCGGTCCTCGCGGTTTCCAATTTGTGTTGCGCCGCTCCGACCTTGTAATAATTCTGTGCCACGGTAACTACTAAACCGCGCTTCGCAACCTCTACCTGAGCACGCGCCACAGCGGCTGCGGCAGATGCACGTCTCCAATTCCCCAGAGCAGACATATCGATCGCTTCGTGGATATCCGCCTGGCTGATGTACTCGTGCGGCGCGTTGTTGGCAATGTATATTACCGGGGGCAGTGGTAGCGGCTCCGCGCCTGTGGTTTTTGTCGTCACCGCGCCCGGAACTCCTTGTGTGTACAGCGCGGAATTGTTGTATGTCACCGTCGGTAGCAACGTGTTTCGAGCCTGCTTGGCGTCTTCGTGCAAAACGCCGGCGTTCACAACCGTCGCCTGAAATTGCGTGGCGTTTTTTCGCGCCAGCTCCAGCGCTTGTTGAAATGTTAAATGCAGTAACTCTCCACTTCCTTGTGGCGCCGCTTGCCGCGCCGCTGCTGTTGCATCCGTTGGTGGCGGAAGCGGCTGAATTTCCGAACCGTTCGTTTTCGGCGCCGGAGTTTGTACCACAGGAGTTTCTGCCGTGGGGCTTTGTGAGGGCGAATTTTGCGGCTGCGGCTCTTGAGCTTGCCGTTCTTGCGCGGGCTCGTGGGGACTCGCCGTGCTCGCCCGGGATTTACCCTGCGGCGACGCGGGGATACTCCACGCCAACATCAACAACGCAACCGCAGCTTTATTGACTAATTTCGCGCAAGAAAATCCCATGAACTCCATCCGTGTATTTTCGATGACTTCACCGTTACTTTAGTTCCCGACCAGACTATCGACGTGCGGCTTATTTTGGCATCGATCGTGACGACGAACCCAGCGGTGTCAAGCCCGCATAATACTTCCAGAGGCGGTTAATTCTAAATTAAGTTTCTTTTAGGTCGAATTGGTACCACAGCTGTTATGACAAGCTTTCAGCCTCTTGCGGCGCCAGCGTCTTGCGGAAAAAATCCTTGCCTTTCCGTTCCGGCCCCAGCGCAAACACAATCACCAGCGCCACAATCGTGCACCCTTCGAAAATCGTCAAAGACCATTGATACCCGACTCGGTCCCGTAACGCATACTCAATCGTGTTCGTTGGTGAACCGAACAGAACTCCCAACTGATAGATAAAACCCGGAAACAAACTGCGCACCGCGTCTGGCGAAAGCTCGTTCAGGTGCGCCGGAATCACTCCCCAGGCGCCTTGCACTCCCACCTGCATTAAAAAGGCACCGGCAGCTAAAATCGCCAGCGAATGCCCAAACGCCCACATCGGAATTACCAACGCGCATATCCCCAGCGAGCCAATGATGCTCATGCGCCTTCCCAACCGCTCGGAAATGGCGCCCACGGAGATCGTTCCGAGCAGGGCCCCGACGTTATAGAACATCGCAAGGTAGGCCACCACATTCGGCGAAATATGATGCGCGGTTTTCAAAAAGTCTGGATAGAGATCCTGTGTGCCATGCGATAGGCCGATCATCAATGTCAAAGTCAGCACCAGGTACGCGAAGCCTTTGCGATGCTCCCACATCACCCGCGAAATTCCGCTAATGCTGGGAACCTGGTGTTGTTTCCACGCCGCCGACTCCGGCGATAGATACGCCACAAATATTGTGATCGCCGCAGGAACCAGGCCGGCCCAAAACATCGCCCGCCACCCCCACGCCGGTAAAATTAAACGCGCAGCCACTGCCGCCAATAAATATCCCAGTGGATATCCACCCTGCAGCAATCCAGAAAGCAAACCTCGCCATCGCGTTGGCGCACTCTCGAGCGTCAGCGATGCACCCACTCCCCAAAATCCCCCCATGCCAATTCCGTAGAGCAACCGCAAAATCAGAAACATCGGGTAGTTCACTGCCAGCCCGCTCAATACTTCGATCACGGAAAAATACGCCACCACCGCCATTAGCGGTTTTCGCCGCCCGTAGCGGTCCGCCATCACCCCAAACAGCAACGCACCCACAGGACGCATCGCCAGCGTGGCCCCCAGGGTCAGCACGATGGAACTCTTGCCCACCTGAAAGTGCGTCGCTAGCGTGTCGACCAGAAAAACTACTACAAAAAAATCAAACGCATCCAGCGTCCATCCCAGTATTCCTGACGCCACTGCATACCCGCGCCCCTTTTGAGGAACATCGCTATCTCGTTGGCCGCTGACCTCAGTGATCATATCCACCCTTCAGTTCGGTAAACAATTACCCCGCGTCTCTTGCGCAAACGGAATGATCAACAGCCCCAGTCCAAACGCAATCGCCGTGTAAGCAACAGGCTTACCTATCGTGCCCGCGTTACGCACCATTGCGCCAATCATAAAATTCACGCCCGCTCCGATAAACCTCCCAAACGAAGTTGCAAACGCAAATGCCGTAGCTCGAACGGAGGTCTCATATTGCTCGGGGAGCCACAAGCTGAATAAAGTAAAATTCCCGCCAAAAAATCCCAGGAAAAATAAACACCCGATAAACGTCATCAGGCCATTCTCTAAATAAAACGCCCACCCAAAACTCAACCAGATGAACGCGCTCATGCCCAGAAAATAGATAGCAAGCGTAATTTTCCTTCCCAGCCGTTCCGCAAGGATCGGCGCCATCAAACAACCCAATATCGTTCCGATGGAAAGAATCGCCGTCCCGATCGAAGCCGTCTTCGACGCTTGCGCCACTGACATACCAGTTTTTTTCGCGAGAGTGATAATTGCTGTCGGTTCGTACACCGCTCCCGCCCAGAGCCCGATAATCGCGACCGTCAGCAACGCCGCGTTAACAATCGTCTTCCGCCGGTATTTAGCCGAAAAAATTTCCGCGAGTGACGCGACCCAACGCTGCGGTTTACCTTCCCGTCCTGGCAGCCCAGCCTTTTCCCTCCACCGCTCCGGCTCCTTGACTCGCGCCAGAATCAACACAGAAATAATCACTGGCGACAATCCGCAGAGAAACATCGCGCGCCACCCGAACCACGCCCCCACCGTATAATTCAGCGCGGCAGCCAGAAAAAATCCAAAGTAATAGCCAGTCTGCAAAAATCCGGCCCCCATTTTTCGCCGGTCCTCAGGCCACGCCTCCGCGACGTACGTTCCGGCCAGAGCCCACTCGCCCCCAATGCCAATGCCCGCCAACAGCCGAAACAATGCTAATTGCCACACGCTTTGCGCCAATGCCGCCGCTCCGGTAAACACCGCATAAGCCAGAATCGTCGCCGCCAGCACACGCGTGCGTCCGAATCGGTCGGCAATAGGCCCCCACATAAATGAGAGCCCCCAACCAACCAGGAACAGCGCGAACAAAATCGACCCGGCGAGTCCTACGTTTGCAGGTGTCTTCGCATAGCCCGACTTAGGCAAGAGCTCCGATAGCGCCGGACTCAACACCAGCGCATAGATAAACGAATCCATGCCATCGAGAGTCCATCCCGACCATGCTCCCCAGAAGCCTGTGATTTGTGCTGATGAAAGTTTTGTGTGTGGCATGCCGCCCGAGACAGCGGGGGACAATTAAACATATGTAACAGCCCCACGGCAATTAATAATCGCGCTTCAAAGAAATTCCCGTTTCGACGCTGCCGATTACCGCATATTGGATTGCAATCTCATGTCGCCACAAGAGAGAATCCCCTTCCCTAATCGAAATGCCCACACCTCCATCTCCATCGCAGCCACTCACCGGCAAACTTTGGCGCGTTCTCATTTTGTTGGGCCTTTCTATTTTCATCAGCTACATCGATCGCTCCAATCTCTCCATCGCCGCTCCCCTAATAAAAGACGAACTGCACCTCTCCGGCTCGCAGCTCGGCCTCTTGCTCTCTTCCTTTTTCTGGGCCTATGCGTTCTTGCAGCTTATTTCCGGCTGGCTGGTCGATCGGCTAAACGTCAACTGGGTTTTTGCCGGCGGTTTTTTTCTTTGGTCCGTCGCCACTATTGTTACCGGCCTCGTTCATGGATTTTTCTTGCTCTTGATGTTGCGTTTATTGCTTGGCGTAGGCGAATCCGTGGCCTATCCTTCCTACTCAAAAATCATCACCCTTCATTATCGTGAGGAGCATCGCGGCATCGCCAATTCCATAATTTCGGCCGGCCTGGCGCTTGGCCCGGGTTTTGGCCTTTTGGCTGGCGGCTTATTAATCGCCAGATTCGGATGGCGCGGTTTCTTCGTAGTTCTCGGACTGATCAGCTTATGCTGGTTGATTCCGTGGTTTACCTGGATGCCTCCAGCAAAAGCCGCCATTCATCTGGACAAAGTCGCCGCGCCAAGTTACGCAGCCATCCTGCTCCAGCGTTCCGCATGGGGCACGATGTTCGCCCAATTCGGCTACAACTACGTGAGCTATTTCCTACTCACCTGGCTCCCATTTTATCTTGTACGCGACCGGCATTTTTCCATCGTCGAAACGGCCAAAATCGGCGCCACCGGTTACGTCCTCAGCGCCGTTCTCGCAATATTTTCCGGCTGGCTCTCCGATCTTTTAATTCGCTCCGGAGGCACACCTACTCGCGTTCGCAAGCCTTTCGTCGCCGGTGGCCTGGCATCCGCCGGTGTAATACTTTTTCTCTCCGCCGTCGGTACCCCAGCGTGGAATGTACCCCTATTAATTTTGGGTATCGCGTGCCAGGGCATATGTTCATCCAACATTTGGGCCATCTCTCAGACTCTCGCGGGCCCGTACGCCGCAGGACGCTGGACCGGTGTGCAAAATGGCTCTGGAAACTTAGCCGGGATCGTCGCACCCGCCCTCACCGGATTTATTTTGGATCGTACCGGCCACTTCGAATGGCCTTTCGCCCTCGCCGCTCTCGTTGCCTTGGTCGGCGCCTCCTCTTGGCTCTTCATCGTAGGCCCGGTGCGAGAAGTTACCTGGCCCAAACGCCCCGCCGTTCCCGTCGCCGCTTTGTAGGTCGCAGCTTCGACATCATGGCTTTGAATGCCGCTTTGTACGTCACAGCTTCAGCCTGCCCACCTAAGTGGGCCGCGACGCAAACGAGCCCAACAACTACGCGGGTCATCACGCCAAAGCACCCCAACGGTCATTCCGAGCGGAGCAAGCCGACGCTTTTCTTTCTCCTTCGCTCCCGCGAAGGAATCGGCTTGCGAAGTTGAGGAATCTCTCCCCGCTTTTTTCCGCGTCGCCCTGTATGTCGAGGCCGTAACATCAACAGAGCCAACCACACGTGGCTTTTTGAATTCCTAAATTAGTCTTAATTTTCATTTATCTACGCCATCTTCCGTAGGCAGAACGCCAATCACCTGCTAGCCTCTCTCCGCGGCAACTACCGCCAAGCTCTTACATCACGACGGCCAGGGCGCCAGAACTTGCCCTAGCACGCCAAACGAGGAAATAGACATGCATCGATTCTTGCGAAATTCGGCTCTGATCTTTTCCGCCGCCGCGATAGCGTTAACACCCAGCGCCTTGCGCGCCGGTGATGACGGCGGCAAATTTAAAATCGCGAAAAAGAACCCTCTCGAAGGGGGCGGGCGCTGGGACTACGTCACCGTTGATCCAGAAGCACACCGCGTTTATATTGCGCGGGCCACGCATGTGACCGTATTGGATTCTGAGAGCGGAGCCGTCGTCGGTGATATCCCTGACACCCCCGGCGTACATGGCGTCGCTGTCGCTCCGGACCTCGGCATCGGTTTTATCAGCCAAGGCGGAGCTGCCAAGGTTGCCGTCTTCGATTTGAAAACGCTGAAAGTGGAATCTCAGATTGCCACCGGCGAGAATCCTGACTCCATCTTGTATCACCCCGCCACTCATCAAGTCTTCGTCCAAAACGGAAAAAGCAAATCAACGTCGGTCATCGACGCCAAAACCAAGAAAGTCGTTGCCACTATTGCGCTCGACTCCAAGCCGGAATTTTTCGCTTACGATGAGAAGGGCAACGTTTTTATCAACCTGGAAGATAAGCACGCCATCGCGGTAATCGATGCCAGCGGCAAAAAATTAAAAGCTACCTGGCCGATGGAGGGCTGTGAAGGCCCTTCCGGACTGGCCATCGACAATAAGACTCACACTCTTTTCTCCAGCTGCGATGGGAAACTCATGGTCGTCGATAGCAACAGCGGCAAAGTTCGCCAAAGTGTCGCGATCGGCGATGATTGCGACGGCGTAACCTTCGATCCCGAGACCGGCTATGTGTTCGCATCCCCGAGCACTGGGAAATTTCAAATCATCCACGCGGATAAATCCGGCAAATACTCCGTGGTCCAGGAAATCGATACTCCAGTGGGATCAAAGACTCACGGCCTCGACCCCGCCACCCACAAGGTCTATCTGCCAACGGCCAAATTCACAGGCGATCCCTCCAAGCGTCCACGCCCGTCCGTGGTAGAGGGCTCAATACAGGTGCTGGTAGTCGGCGAATAAGCCTCGCTGACATGCCAAGAACGAAGCCCCGTAAGCGCCTGAACAGAAATTTGTTAGCGCTTCCGGGGCCTTTCTTTCCCAAACCTAAACGAAAACTAATGGCCGCTTAATTCAATTCCCTATATCTAGCGCTAAAATGGCAAAAGTCACGATGGACAGGTTCTCATGAATCCTGCTTCAGCCGGGCAAAGCGGTATTGTAGATAGTTCCAGCCGCTACTCGTCCGGCCAGTTATAGGAGCCACCATGGACCATTCCGCACTGCTTCGCTCCGCGCTCGTGGCATTGTTGAGAAACAAAATGCGCAGCATGCTGACCGTCATGGGCATCACGATCGGCATCGCTGCGGTTATCTGCGTGGTAGCCATTGGTAAAGCCGGCCAATCGCGCGTCGAACAGCAGATGAACAACCTCGGGGACAATTTCGTGTGGATCGAAGCAGGAGGCCGCTCCGTCAGTGGTGTGCGCACCGGCACTCACGGCTCCCCTTCTCTTTCCATGGCTGACGCCGCTGCCATCAAAAACCAGATTGCTCTCATCAAAACGGTTTCGCCCAATGTCGATGATCACGTGCAGGTCATTTACGGAAATCAAAACTGGTTTACGGCCTATCGTGGCGTATCACCGGAATTTTTTGACATCAAACGCTGGTACGCGGACCAGGGCGCAGTCTTCACCAACGAGGACGTCGAACGTGCCGCGGACGTCTGCGATATTGGCGTCACTGTTCGCGAGCAGCTCTTCGGCGCGGAAGATCCAATCGGAAAAGTAATCCGCGTAAAAAATCTGCCTTGCAAAGTCATTGGAGTCTTGCACCCCAAAGGCCTCTCCATGTCAGGACAGGATCAGGATGACAACATCATCATGCCGTACACCACGGCCCAGAAAAAAATCAAAGGCAACCCCTGGCTCGACGATATTCTCTGCTCCGCCGTCTCGCAGGACGCCGTAAAACTCGCCGGACAGGAGGCCTCTGCCATCCTGCGGGATCGCCACCACCTGCGCCCTGAAGAAGACGACGACTTCAACATCCGCAATCCCGAAGACATCATTCAGGCTCAGATGGAAGCGAGCAAAACTCTCACCGTATTGCTCATCGCCATTGCCTCCATATCCCTGATCGTCGGCGGCATCGGCATCATGAATGTCATGCTCGTTTCTGTCACGGAACGCACCCGCGAAATTGGTGTTCGCGTGGCCGTCGGAGCCACTGAGCAAGCCATTCAGCTGCAATTTCTTGGAGAATCGGTGATGCTGAGCCTGGTTGGCGGCTTCGCGGGCGTGTTATTCGGAGTTCTCGGCTCCTACGTTGTCGGCCAGACTTTAAAGTGGCCGATGGAAACCTCCATGCAGGCCATCCTCGTAGCTGCCATGTTTTCCATTGCTGTGGGAGTCTTTTTCGGTTATTACCCCGCGCGCAAAGCTTCGCTGCTCGATCCCATTGAAGCGCTGCGGTACGAGTAAGCCGAGAGCTGCGCTGTAATTTAAGCTGCGTTGTCACAACCAGTATGAGTTTTCATTTTTTCAGGACCGTGAATGAAGAAGAATCTTAAGTGGCTGATTTTGGCTGGTGTTTTGGCGGTGGTCGCCATCTTGGCCGCCTTCGGCTTCAATGCCAAATCGCAAGACCAGAACTTTACCGCCAAAGTCGAGCGCGGCGATATTCATGACGTCGTGGAGGCCACCGGCACCATCAATGCCGTAATCACCGTGCAAGTCGGCTCGCAGGTTTCCGGGGTCATCGCCAAGCTCTTCGTCGATTTTAACTCTCGCGTACACAAAGGTGACCTTATTGCCCTAATCGATCCCGCACTATTTCAGGGCGCGGTGCAGCAAGCCGATGCCGACCTGAATAGCGCCAAAGCCAACCTGCTGGCCGCGCGGGCAAATTTAGAGAAGGCTAAAGCCTCCCTGGTTCAGACCAAGGCTGATTACGAGCGTGCCAATCAGCTCACTCGAGAAAACATTACCAGCCAGCAGCAACTTGATCTCGCCAAGGCCAATTACGATTCCATGAACGCCAGCGTCGGCGCCGCCGTCGCCAATGTCACTCAGGCCGACGCTCAAGTCAGTCAGAAGGCAGCTGCTCTGCAGGTCGCGCAAACCAATCTCAATTACACGATAATCCGTTCCCCAATCGACGGCACTGTTGTGGCTCGCAATGTCGACGTGGGCCAAACCGTCGCGGCCTCCTTGCAAGCTCCCACAATATTCACCATCGCCCAGGATTTAAAAAAGATGCTGGTCTATACCAAGACTGACGAGTCCGACGTCGGCAACATCAAGCCCGGCAAACAAGTCACTTTCAAGGTCGATGCTTTTCCCAAAGAATCTTTTCATGGCACGGTCTCCCAGGTACGCATGAATCCCACCACCGTGCAAAATGTCGTCACCTACGACACCATGATCGAGTTTGATAATCCTGAACTTAAGCTTTTTCCCGGTATGACCGCCTACGTCACCATCCCCGTCGCTACCGTGCAAAACGTCCTGAAGCTTCCCAATACCGCACTGCGCTACAAGCCCCTCATGTCACCTGAAGAAGTCATGCGTCTGTATGCCCAGCACGGTATCGACGAAACACAGCCCGAATCCTCTTCATCAGGCGCGCAACCCGGCGGCACACCCGAATCGAATATAACTCGCGTTCCCCGCGCTACCACCGCTGTGGTTTGGAAATTGCATCCGGATAACAGCATGGAGCCCGTGAAGGTCTCTCTCGGAATCACTGACCACGCCTTCACAGAAATTACCGCAGTCCTCAAAGGCAGCTTGAAAGAGAATGACGATCTCGTGGTTCGCTCCATCAGCTCCAAACCATCTGCTCCCGGAGCTATAAGGCGCTAAGTTCTACCGCGTGGATATACTTTGTGAAAATAATTTAATGGCCGCCGCGATACCAACTGAGTTCCAGTCTTCCGCTCCAGACCATCCGGTTATCCGCGTGGAGGATATTCACAAATATTACGATCTCGGCGAAACGCGCGTGCACGCCTTGCGCGGAGTCAGCCTGGAGATCCAGCGCGGAGAATTTCTGGCCATCATGGGCGCCAGCGGCAGCGGCAAATCTACTTTCATGAATTTGCTTGGGTGCCTGGACAAGCCTACTTCCGGGAAATATCTCCTGGACGGCATTGACGTCTCCGAGCACGATAAAAAAGCTCTTGCGCACATTCGCAATCAGAAACTGGGTTTTGTTTTCCAGGGCTTCAATTTGCTGGCGCGTACCACCGCCCTCGAGAATACCGAGTTGCCCACGCTGTACACTAAAATTCACAAATCCGAGCGCACCAAACGCGCCACCGAAGCACTTGCCATGGTCGGCCTCGCCAACCGTTCTGAACACTTCCCTTCGCAAATGTCCGGAGGGCAGCAGCAGCGCGTCGCGATCGCCCGTGCCTTGGTCAATCGTCCTTCGATACTTCTCGCCGACGAGCCCACCGGTAACCTCGACACCCGCACCTCGGTGGAAATCATGGAAATCTTCCAGAGACTCAACGATCAAGGCTTGACCATTGTTCTGGTAACCCACGAGCTCGACGTCGCCCACTTTGCGAAACGTACTCTGATCTTTCGCGACGGCAAAATTCGCAAGAATGAGCCGGTACTCAACCGCCCTATCGCAACTGAAGTTCTGAAGATTCTACCCACCCTGGAAGACTGACCTGTACCTCGTACGCCGCACCTACGCGGCAATTGAGCCTTATTGACTTAACTCTGAGCACCTTGCTTTCAACTTAGCTCTTGACACAAGGAGCTAAACCATTTATTAAATCGTTTTAAAGTCAGTTGTTACGGGTGTTCCGTCGCCGATTTCGGCCTGCGGTGATTTTCTGTCGAGGAAAAAGAGGAGGTCATTGTGTCCCAACTCGACTGGGCGTGCAATATCCCCGAAGCTTACGCAATTGCCAAATCAGTTCAGCAGCAACAACGCACATCTCGCATTTCACGGCAAAGAAGTTATTGGGTGTTCCTTTCACTCCTCATTGCGCTTTTCTTTGTCCCGCGTCCGGCACTCGCCCAACTCTACACCGGCTCCGTTACCGGTGTAGTCACCGACTCCTCCGGAGCCACTATTCCTGCTGTCAAGATCACCCTCGTGGACCAGGGCAAAGGGTTCTCGTTCACCGCGACGACCGACAACACCGGAAGATATCTTTTGCGCTCCATCCCGCCAGGTACCTACACCATTACTGCAGAAGCCCCGAATTTTGAAAAGGAAACCCAGGAGAATATCAACGTCGACGTTAGCCAAAACATTTCCGTCGACCTGGCATTGAAGCTCGGCTCCGTCAACGACGTCGTCGAAGTAAAAACCACCAGCGTTCAACTACAAACCGAGGACGCCGTCACTGGTCAGGTCGTCAATCGAAAGTTTGTAAACGATTTACCACTGGTCGATCGCAACTTCACCAATCTCGCCTATTTGGCCCCCGGCGTAACGGAGACCAACGCCCCAGGCACAAAAAACGCGCAAGGTGGCATCAACTTCAACTCCAACGGCAGCCGCAATTCCACCGCCGACGTTTTAATTGACGGCGCCACCGCCTCGAATTTCGATCAAAATAGCGGCCTCAATAACGTGCTCTACACCCCGTCCGTCGATTCCGTGGAAGAGTTCAAGGTCCAGCAAGCAAACTTCACCGCCGAATACGGATTTTCCGCCGGCGCGCTTATCAACGTCGTAACCCGCTCGGGGACCAACAAATTTCATGGCAGCGTCTACGAATTTTTCCGCAACTCGGTAATGGATGCCAACAATTGGTTCAACAACAAAAACAGCCAACCGATCGCCGCTTTGAAGCGCAACGATTTCGGCGGATCTATCGGCGGCCCCATCCGCAAAGACAAAACCTTTTTCTTTTTTGATTACGAGGGATTGCGCGAGCGGGACGCCACTAACGCCGTCGCCGGCGTGCCTACCGCCGCGGAAAGAACCGGTGACTTCGGCGTTTTCTGCGGCGCAAATGGCGGCACCTTTGATGCCACCGGCCTCTGCTCGGCCCCCGCTGGGCAACTTTGGGATCCCTACACCGGCAGTTTTAATCCAAACCCAGAGCCTGCCAATCCAAACGGTATCGGCCCGGGTGCTCTTCGTCAAAACTTCATTCCGTTCAATAATCTTGCCACTTACACCAGCCCGGGAAATCCAAATCTGGTGGGCACGCCTTTTCAGCTTCCCGCCGGCCCGGGTAATCTCATAAACCCGGTCGCGGCAAAACTGATTCAGCTCTTTCCCCTGCCCACCAATCAGGCCACTGATTTGAGCTCTCTCCAAAATAGCAATTGGTTTGGTTCCGGCGTGAATCCTTCGTCGAACAATCAGTTCGACATCAAGATTGACCAGCGTTTTAGCGACCGCGATTTATTGAGCGCCAAATACTCGCAGCAACGCGCCAGTAGCAACAGTTTCGATTGTTTCAATAATATCGCCGATCCCTGCACCGGCGGTCCAGTCATCACCCACCGTTATATTTTCTCATTGACGCACACCCATACTTTTAGCAAAACCCTGCTTCTCACTGCCACCTATGGATTTCAACGAGGATTCGACAATCAGCAAGGCGTCAGTGGTAACACCCCTGCCGCCCAACAGGGCCTCGCCAGTTTAGGCTTCCCGTCGTACCTGAACCACGGTTTCGGCACCCTTCCCACCATCATCATCAATGGATACGCCTCCGCTAATCAAACCGGCAACAACACCAATATCGGAACAAATCCCTTC